>JBEBVI010000036.1:0-18726 GCA_040392805.1 Taibaiella helva | reverse complement strand
TACTTACTTCGACACTGCTCAGTACAAGTGAGGAATTTATTTTGACTATTTTACTGTACTGTTATACCGGTAAAGTCTTTTTAAAAATTAAACTGAACTAATATAATACGGGATCTGCTGTCTGATCCTTTGAGGCTATCGAAAGAAATAGAGACAGCCCGTATAGACCGTAGTAAAAAAGAAATCTTATTGCAGAATATAGTAAGCGCATGTATATAAAAGGAATAGCGTACGTATATATACTTAGATTTTGTTTTTGATGACAATTTAATTTTACCTCATCGAATAAACTAATGTACTATGTTTCTTAATTTTTTTAAAAAATAATATGAACAGAGCTTAGCTTTTATTTCTGTTTGTCCCGATAGCCAGGAGAGGATTTGCACAGAAACAAAATGATTTTTGGGCTCTGGCTTATGGTACCGGTATTGATTTTAGCGGCTGGAACCCGATGTTGAAAAGACCTGTATAAACAATGGCGGGAGCAGTGCAGCCGTTTCAGATCCGCAAACGGGTATGTTGCTTTTTTATTTTGACGGTGATACGGTCTGGCACAGGAACCGGACAACCTGCGCCTGATGATACAAAATTGGAAGATAGTACTTTTAGATTATTTGGAGGCGGAGGAAACGGCACTACCCGGGGAATTTGTATCATTCCTTTTATACCGGACCCTAAAAAGTATTTTCTTTTTTGATGGAGCCCCCAGGCAGGTTTCTCTTTTTCTCAGTTTAAAGGAAAACTATATTATTCAGTGGTGGATATGGCAATGCAAAGGAAATCAGGCGATGCGGATCCCGTAGGTAAGAATATATAAACAGAGGTATGGCGTGTATGATACCTGCACCCGGATTGCTGTGCCCGGAACACTTATATCTATGTTATGCTTAAGAGAAAAAATTACCAGATTCTGATTTTGCTGTTTGCTATCGGGAACTATTTTCCTCCGGTGGCTTTCGGGCAACACGATAATGTATGGGTTTTGGGTACCAATGCCGGTATCGATTTTAACGGCTCCGTTCCAAAGGCTATAAAAACCAATATTGATACAAGAGAAGGCTGTGCCAGCTTTTCGGATGATGATGGCCGTCTTTTGTTTTATACCGACGGAGAGACGGCGTGGGGCAGGGATTTCCGTCCTATGCCTAATGCAACCCTGTTATCCGGCGCAGGCAGGAATATCAC
Organism: Taibaiella helva; assembly: GCA_040392805.1. Taxonomy (GTDB): domain Bacteria; phylum Bacteroidota; class Bacteroidia; order Chitinophagales; family Chitinophagaceae; genus Taibaiella; species Taibaiella helvus_B. Next base: position 17,541 of record JBEBVI010000036.1, on the reverse strand, counting down.
CAATAGCACCACCCAGGGTTCATTAATTGTTCCACGGCCGGGCTATGCGCAACAATATTATGTTTTTTCCCTGGGGGCTATAGAGTACCCTAAAGAAGGCGGACAACTATCTTACAGCATTATCGATATGAGTCTGAATAATAGCCTGGGAGATCTTCTTCCCGGGTATCGCGGAATTGTTCTTGATAGCGGCCTGACGGAGCAGATGACGGCAGTATCGGGAAATAGCTGCGATATCTGGCTTCTGGTTGTTTCCCGTACCGGCCGGCTGAAAGCGTATAATATTCATCCCGGCGGAATCAATCCTGTTCCGGTTTTATCTGAAGGAGCCGGTGGTGAAGGTATATTGGGGAGCATTGATGTTTCTGAAGATGGCCGGAAGATAGCGCTGGTACAGGGTTCGCTGATCATCATGGATTTTGACAGAGAGACCGGACAGGCATCGAACCCGATACAGTTGAACAGGCCCAATGGGTATTATAGTGTTGCCTTCTCGCCCGATGGTTCCAAAGTATATGCTTCCAATGGAAAAGCCATGCACCAGTTTGATTTAAGCAGCGGAGACTCTACCGCAATGAGAGCTTCCAAGCTATACCTGTGCGACGGGGTCTGGGGATTGAAAAGAGGGCCTGATGGAAAAATATACACTACAGCTAACGGTATATCGCTTAACGTTATTAAAAAACCGGATCTTGCCGGGATGGCCTGCGGACTGGAGCAGAACAGCCTGCTCCTGCTGCCCGGCACACAGCACCAGCTTGGTGTTACCAATACGGCTGTTGTTTTAAAATCGAAGAACATCCGGCGTACATTCTATGATACGCTTTCCTGCTCCGGTACAGGAGAGCTGAAAGTCAGGAGCGCTACGGCTCAGCATCTCAGGTGGGGCAATGGACAGACAACGCCCTCCATACAGGTGAGCCTGCCCGGCAAATACTGGGTAAGTTATGAAGACTCTTCTGCCTGTATGCTGGATGATTATGTCGATACTTTCATTGTTGTGCCTTATCCCACAAAATATATAAATAATACTTACCGACATTCCGGGAAATGCGAGGAAGATACCATTGCGCTGTTGCCCACCCGGCCGGATGCTACTGGCTTTTTGTGGCAGGACGGAAGCAGGGGACAAGCGCTAAAAGTCTTCAGGACTGGAAAATATTATGTCCTTTATGCTATTGATACCTTATGCGAGGTATATTCGGATACTTTTATAGTCACCTACCCGGATCCGCTGCATCGTGTGGCTTTTGATACGGATACTATAGCCTGCGAGGGACAGGTTGTTACATTCAGGAATAAATCGTCTGCTGCTTATACACATCTTCAGTGGCTGTTTGGGGATAGTACGGCGTCAGAGGAAACTGATCCCCGGCATGTCTACGGGCAGGAAGGCGTCTATAAGGCTGTCTTGACCGGGAATATAGATGGTCTTTGCTATGATACGGCCTATGTGCGCATTACTGTAGACCGGGCCCCGGATTCCGTCCGTTTTTCCGTGAGCAGTAAAGCCCTTTGTATGGGAGAATCTGTCTTATTTGTTCCGGAAGTGTCAGGTGTCCTGCAATACCTGGACTGGGACTTTGGCGATGGTAATAGTTTTGAAAGTCTGGCTGGAATAGTAGCGCATGCCTACGATAAAGCGGGCGAAATGGTGGTGACCTTACATGCGGTACCGCGTATCTGTCCGTCAAAAACCTATACGGATCATCTGAAAATACATCCTTTACCTGCCGTAGACCTGGGGCCGGATACCACATTATGCTTTAATAGGGCACCATTCGTTTTGCGTAACCGTAAATATAATGCCTCAGAAGGTTGTATATATACCTGGAGTACGGGTACAACAATGCCTTCTATCCGGATAACCACACCGGGGACATATAGCTTACAGCTATACAACAGGTACACAGGATGCCGTAATTCAGAGTCGATAGTGGTAACCGGTACTTGCAGGCTGGATATACCTAATGCCTTTACGCCGAACGGTGACGGAATGAACGATTATTTTCTGCCTCGCATGCAGGATCGGGATGCGGATATCCGGCAGTTTGACATGCGAATCGTAAACAGGTGGGGACAACAGGTATTTTATACCCAACTTCCCCGTGGTAGCGGATGGGACGGAAAGCTAAATGCAAAAGAGCAGCCGGAAGGCGTATATATCTATACAATTGAGGTTGGCTATACTAATGGCTTAACAGAGCGCTACTCCGGCAATGTTTCATTAATGCGGTAAAGCGCTGTGTGCAATGGCGGGCTCACTTGCGAATGGCAGATAGCTGATATTTCCTTCTTTTTGTACCTTCTATATACAGCGCCACAGCGTATAGGGCATATAAAACCAAATTCAATACAATGGTTATGTATGTTATCTGGTGCCCCACATTTATATATTGTCTGAGACCAAACAGGCATAGCGTTCCCGGGTAAAAGAGAATATGTGCACAATTGATCCAAAAGTTTCCGTCTGATTCGAGGGAATAATGGACCGGCTTATAGATAAGTTCAATAAAAAATATCATCGTCCAGATAGTTACTACTATGGCCAAACTGACAGAGTCTAAAAAGTTGGCGGTAAAATAAAAGTCGGGAATGAATATGAAGGTAATGATAACCCAAACAATGTAAAAAGAAGCAGAAAGATATAAGTATATCCTGTTTGCCTTCTTCAGGAGGGTGAAGTAATAGAGAAACAGGAGGATAAACTCCTGGCTTGTATTTAAATGATTGAGAAAATGCAGCTTCCTGCTAAACAAGGGGTAGGAGGCGCGCAAGAGTTCGATGAGCAAAACAGAGGCAAGTAATATGGTTGATACCTTTAATGTTTTAGACAGGAAATGCCAGAAGGTAATTCCTAACACAATACCCAGTGCAATGATGCTTACGTATATATACCACAACATAAAAGTATTCTTATATTAGTGTAGTTCAGCTTTAGGGGCCTCAATGTCGGGCCTGGATATCAATCCCGGCTGTTTGCCGGGATTGATACGGCTTATTTAAAGAGGGGTAGGAAGCAATGTGCTGAAATTCTGTACCGTACCTCGCTCCGGCCACTTTTCTTCGCCATCTATAGTGCCGTCAATGTGCCCGGACAAAATGTCTTTATTGCTGTCGGCGCCTAATAGTGAAAGAGTCAGTTCCGGATCTCCGTTTCCATCCAAATGTACGCCAGGTAGCACGGCCAGGTACCCGTTTGAAGGTATATTGCTTAACATTCCGGTTACCGCACTTTTCTCCATGTATATAATGAGCAGCTCATCACCCGGCGAGGTGGTTACAATACCGGAGCCCATGTTGTTCAGCGTTGTAACATAATCACTGGAATAGGAGCGGATGTTTGCATTACTATCTCCGGTTGTAAGAAGGCGCCTCTCCACATTTAAGTGCAGCAGCCTGCTTAGCTTTTCATAAGTTTCGGCATCAATACGGTCTTGTAAGCCGGATAAAATCAGATCAATTTTTTCTTGTGAAAAATTCATAATTCAGATGTTTAATTGTGAAATTCAAAGATAATCAAATGATTTCATTTTTTTTAACAGAAAAATCCGGCAAAAAGGGGGTGATTTCCCGGTAAAAAAATAGGGTGATTTCCCTATTGTTTGGTTGCAAAGGGCGATCTACTTTTGTATTGTCAATCCGATAATAAACCATTCGCCAAAAACTGATACCCTGAATCCGGTATTAACTCTTTATCGTTAAAAGCCCCTATGCTCTTAACTATCTTGCTATGGTCGATCAGCAAATTAGGTTTAGGAGAGCTCTTTTACCACCGAAATAGTGTAGATTGAGGGTTCTTTCAGTTCAAAGAGAGGTTGCTCCGGCAGCCTCTTTTGGTTTTCCCGACGATGCCTTTTACCGTAGCTACTTCTATATCCTGATTATAAAAGGTACCAGGTAATAAAGAAGACTATTACTGAACAGTACAGTCTTTTTTATTGCCTGGTATATAAAGCCTTATGGTTATATTAATTCTTTTTCTCGAAGCGCATTACTGTAACCTCATCATGCAGAAGGCTAAGTATATTTCCGGAAACACTATAGCCGGTAACGGTTTTGAGTATACTGAAATAGGTAGATTCGCCACTGCCGGGGCAGCCTTTTTTAGTGCTTATCACGCCGGAAAAAAGGATGCTGTTACCGTCAATCTTAAAACCTGCATTGTAATTGTTGCAGCTACCAGAACCGTGGGCTGTTTCCCCGGGAAGAGCAAAAGTTATTGTGGGCCTGGCAGATGGATAAAGAGCCTCGAAAGTTATGCGAGGGCCGGAAATATAAGTTAGTTCCCATGTCCCGTTAAGCTGTTGTGCCACATCATCCAGTGTCTGGGTACGGAATTTTGCCAGGCTGGTATTATTGTTGCTGAGTAATGTCAGCGTATTGCCATTAATGTTAAACTGTTCTGTTGTTTTCAGGGCCTCAGCCAAACCTTGTTCAAATTCCATATTTTGGCAGGCCATTAAGGTGGATGGGCCCAGCTTAAATTTAATGTGTTTATCGTCTTCCCGGTTAAATGTTCCGCCCATACCGTTACAACCGGCTGTGGCGGAGTAGCTGCTGTCTTTTTTATGAAAAATGATGTAGGGCACTTTTCCGTTGATGGTACCGGGCACTTCTTTTCCTTCAAGCTCCGTTAATATCCATCTCTTATCTGTTAAGGTATAACCTTCTTTCTGGTTGGCCGTTTTCCTGGCTGTACTGCAGGATGCGGTAATAAGAGCGATGCTAAAGACGGATAACAAAAAAATATTTCTCATAAAATAATGTTTGATAATACTACAAAATTAAGATAGTTTGGTTTTGTTTATGCTCAAAGATTTATCTGTTATATATGGCATTTTGAAAGTGTATTGTGGTTCATGCTGGTCCTTTTTAATATAATTTGCTTACCCCGGATGAAATACTGAAATATTAAGCTCATATTTTTTCCTTTTTTCCTGTCGTGTATGGTATCTTTACCCTCTCAATTTTTATGTTTTAATGAACGATTTACTTTCCTTTTTTTCTTCAAAGCATTTTGCTGATCTGCCCAAGAGCGAAACCTATCATGCCAGGCAAATAGGACAACGTATCATGCCTGTTACCGAAGGGCGTGCATATTGGGATGAGGCAGATATTGTTATATTAGGATGTGGTGAACAGGGTGGTAAAGATGCCCGTGCTTCCTGGAGCTATGGCCCGGACGCTATCAGGGAAGAGTTGTATAAAATGTATGACTGGCACCCCTCTGTAAAGGTGGCCGATATGGGCTGCCTCATCGAAGGTGCTACTGTTGGCGACACCAGGGCGGCGTTGCGCACGGTGCTGGAGGAAATAGCTGCAGCGGGCAAGGTCGCCATAGTACTTGGCGGATCGCATGACCTGACCCTGCAGCAATATGAGTGCTTTAAAAAGCGCGGACAGACCATTAACGCAGCGGTCATTGATATGCTGATAGACCTGGAAGATACGGAAGGTATCAGCGATACCGGCTTCCTTATGGATATGCTTACGGAGCAGCCTAATTTTGTACGACATTACAGTCACCTGGCTTTCCAGAGTTATTATGTAAATCCGAATATGCTGGAGACCCTTGATAAATTACGCTTTGATTGTTATCGTGTAGGCAGAGTTCGTGAACAGCTTGAAGAAATGGAACCGGTATTGCGTAATTGCCATCTTGTAAGTATAGACATGAATGCTATCCGGTATCCGGATGCACGGTTCCTGGGAAACGGATCGCCCAATGGATTGTTCGGAGATGAAATGTGCCAGCTGGCCCGTTACAGTGGTATGAGCAGTAATATGGCTTCTCTGGGTATTTATAATTATAGTGCGGAGTCCGATATAGACAGGCAGGGAGCTAAGCTGATCGCGCAGATGCTATGGTATTTTGTGGACGGTTTTTGGGTGGCCCGTCAGGAGTCGCCACTACAGGAAAGGAACGGGTTTTTGGAATTTAATGTTTCTATGGACGGTCAAATGACCCAGTTCCTGAAAAGTAAACGGACGAACCGCTGGTGGTTGCAGTTGCCGGATAATAGCTTTGTACCTTGTTCCTATAATGATTACCTCAGTGCCGCCCGGAATGAGATTCCTGAACGTTGGTTCAGAGAACAGGAGCGCATTGTTTAATGTAAGAAAAACAGCAGTGCCAACTGAAGTGCTCTGCGATAGTAATACCGGTATATACCTGCACATTAACTGTACCTGTATATACCGGTATATTTTTTGAATATTGTTGATCCCTGTGTCCGCCTCCTTTATCGGTAGTGTCACAAATAAGTTGATCCATTAAGACATAATATTTGTCGCACCATGTATATATTTCCTCTTCAACGGCGTCGTTGCGGGCCTCGACCCGCAACTTTTCTCACCGCCAGGTAATCTCATTCCACACAACAAAGCAACTTTCCCTGCTAATACACAGCCAGCAACCCGCATAAGAGAGATTGTATATTAAAAGTACCTGACCAGGTGATAAGAGATGGCGGGTCGGGGCCCGCAATGACTCTTATGGTCAAGCTCAATATGTGTTTATAATGACTTAAAAAAAGGGTATAAATAAATGTGCTCCCAATCTATTTATGACACTGCCCTTTATCTTATGCTGCTATGCTCAGTAAATGAATATAACCACAGGCGGCCGATATTCTCTTTAATTGATAAGACAGTGCGTAGTCCGGTTCCCGATAATATAATCCATCTTCTTACATTCTACTTCCGCCTTATTTCTGCTGCCGGCAGAGATTTCTGTAGTGGTAACGTTATGCACCTGCCCCTGCGGATCCAGTGTGGTGCAGGTACATTCGTACTTCTTGTTGCAGGAAGACAGTACTGAGCATGCAGCTAATATGGCAAGAACAGCTAATGATTTCATATTTTTTTTGCGCTAAAGTACTAAACAATGTCCGGTTTTGCAATTGATGTTTACATACCGGTATAACGGAAAAATTTGCTGTGTACCGCTCTCCTGATTTTTTGTAGTGTATAAAAAAAGGATGAGCCCTGTTAAGTAGTTCATCCTTTTTTTATGTTTTACAGGCAGGGATTGTGCTATACTTTCTATTTAGCTACCTGCAGCTTCATAACCGTATTTCCTTTTTCTGTGGTTAAATTTACAAGATAACTTCCATTAGCCAGTAATTGGGTTGGAATGGTCAGTACGTTTTTGCCGGCCTGTAACTTACTGCTGATCGGATGGCTAACGCTCCTTCCCATAATATCTGTAATAGAGATCGTCGCTGTTGTTGCATCCTGGGCGTTGACAGCCAGGTAAGTCGTATTTTTAGCCGGGTTAGGATATAACACGGCTTCATTGATGCCGGCATCAATATTAGTTATGCTGGTTCCATCGGGCAAAACGGCTTCCAGATGCGGTAAATCCGTAAAATTACTATTGAGTATTTTTCCATCTGCCCCGATTAATAATACAATATATTGAAGATTCTCTTTTTTCCATTCTTGTTTTAACGTAGCGGTAATGGTAGCCTCGTAACTGGATCCTGCGGTCATTGTTGCCGGTAAACCGCTGGCAGCACCATCGGCTGAGGGAGCTATGTCACGTGCAACAAAGTGGAATTTAGACCCTTTAACTGGGCTGGGATGTTCTTCCCAGCCGCCCATTTTGCCATTACGTCCGCCGGAATAAGCATTAACCTGATCCCAACCCTTGCCTTCACCACTCAAGTTGCTTTCTGTAGTTACAAGTGCAAGTTTGGCATCTTTAATTTCCGCGACAGGCTTGATACTTACCTTTACGGAAACATTGGTTTCGTCTACGGTTACATCGTCCAGAGTGATATCTGCAACACCGAACATGTCTTTGTATTGATTGTAATAAGACGGTAAACGGGAAGGATCATCAACTAAATTTCTGTCTACAACCATAGAGGGGTAACCCTTTATATACTTGTTTAGAAACCTGTCGTAATCAGCGTCAACCATAGCATCTCCATTATGCACCGCTATTTGTGCAACTATACCAGGATTATTTTCCGCAAACTCATCCATAGCTACCGTACCCCTGGGGCACCATGTGCACCATGCACCGGTAGCTTCTTCAAATACGATTCTTTTTTGCGGGAACTGAGACAAACCTACCAGTGTAATATCTGCTGAATCATTTTCGTTATTCAGGTCGCCTTCTGCTTCAACCCATACTTTTATGGGGTAGGTATTATTGGCGGCTATGTTAAAAGGTATATCATGCTTGAAAGTGCCCGGTCTATTGGGCCGCAATGTAGTAGTTACGCTATACGATTTTGCAGGATTAGCGCCCTGCTGATATTTTACCGTATATTGGGTAATTGTATCTGTGCCGCTGTTCAGAACGGTACCCTCTATGGAAATATTCGTGCCGGAAATGGCATAGAAGGCGCCATTATATAAATTATTTCCTGCAGATACCGTGGAAAGAATCAGGTCTGTGCCTTGCAGAATGGCGAAATTAGCTATGGCTGTCCCAACCAGATTAGTTTTGGCGTTACTGTATCTCAGTCCGAACCGGACGTTGTTTTTGCCCGCATAGCTACTTAAATCAATTTTCCGTCTTTCCCATAAAGAAGTAGCTGTAATGGGGCTTACTTCGGAAACAGTTTCCCATTTCTTGCCCCCATCTGTAGAAGCGACAAAAGATAACGCTTCTTTGCCGCGCTTCATAAAACATACATCAAAGAAAGCGCTGACTGTGGTTGCTCCTGCCGGTATATTGACTGAGGGCGTAGCCAGAATGGCACTGTCCGATGTTTTCTGATTACCATCGATAGCTACAGCGGAAGTATAGCCGGTAGTGGCTATCTGCAATCCATATAATCTTCCAAACGATGGAGCTATAACATCCGGATTTCCCGTTTTCCATGTTGCTTCGGGAATGGATTCCCAATTGGCAGGCAGATCCGGTGCTTTAACAGTATTGAAATTTTCTTTCAAAAAACTCTGTGCCTGAATATACCCCATAGAGATCAGTGAGGCACAGCAAAATAAAAGTACAGTCTTTTTCATTTTACTTTTTTATAAATTTAATTGAATTGCCTGACTCCTGGTGCAAATGATTGATCTCAATATATCAGATCAGTTCCTATGTTATAGAACAACAGGAGAATCGGGCCGGAAATTACGGCTAAATTACGGATTCGTCAAAAATAAATTTCTTATCCCGCGTAATATTTTGCATAACAGCCGATCGCTTATTTTTGCATTTTTCGCTTAATATACCCTATGTTTATTCATAAATAAATTATATTCAATGAATTCTTACGACAATGCCGTACAATACCTGATGCAGCGGCTACCTGCATTTTCCCACGTTGGCAGTGTGGCAATGAAAGAAGGCTTAGGGAATATTACGCTTTTGTGCTCCGCATTAGGCGATCCGCAGCTGAAGTTTCCCACTGTCCATATTGCAGGTACTAATGGTAAAGGAAGCACCAGTCATATGATAGCGGCGGCATTGCAACGGGCTGGTTACAAGACTGGCTTATATACCTCACCGCACCTGGTCGATCTCCGGGAGCGGATACGCATCAATGGCAAGCTGGTTTCAAAGGAATTTGTTGTACAGTTTCTGGAGAAGACCAGGGAGTCAATAGAGCAGGTATCACCTTCTTATTTTGAGGTGAATGTGGCCATGGCTTTTACGGCTTTTGCTGAGGAGCAGGTAGATATTGCTGTAATAGAAACCGGTCTGGGAGGGCGTTTGGACAGTACTAATATTATAACGCCACTTTTGTCGGTGATCACCAATATAGACCTCGACCATACCCAGATACTGGGCAGTACGCGGGCAGAAATAGCCGCAGAGAAAGCCGGAATAATTAAGGAAAAGGTACCGGTAGTGGTAGGGGAAACACACGAGGAAACCGAGCCTGTGTTTTTCAGGCATGCACTGGCCAAACATACTTCAATAGTATATGCAGATACTTTGTGGGATATGGTGCGTGTAGGACAGGATGGTGTATTTCAGTATTTTAAAGCTTTCTATAAACCGGAGCAGGAGCTGTCCGCCCTGAAAACCGATTTATTGGGAACCTACCAGTCGCATAACATCAAAACCGCATTAACCGCATGCCAGTTGTTGCAGCAGATGGGTTGGAACCTGCCGCTGCAACAGGTAATGGAAAGCATGGCTTCTGTAAAACGGGCAACCGGCCTCAGGGGTCGTTGGGACCGGGTGCAGCGATCTCCTGATATTATATTAGATGTAGCGCATAATCCTGCGGGCATGCAATTCCTTATCCAAAACCTGGAGGCACTTTGGGATTCTACCGGTAAGCAGGGTGGTATTTCTGTTGTCTGCGGGTTTGTGCGGGATAAAGATGTGGAGGCGGCGTTAAAGTTATTTCCTTCGGGAGCGCGGTTTTATTTTTGTGCAGCTGATGTGCCCAGGGCGCTTCCTGCTGTCGAGCTAAAGCAGATTGCAGATAAGCTGGGGTTAACGGGAGATGCTTATCCTTCTGTGGACACCGCAGTACATGCCGCCCGGAAAGAAGCTGCGGAAGACGATACGGTATTGGTAACCGGGAGCTTCTTTATTGTGGGAGAGGCAATGACCGCACTGGAAGAATCTATCTGAAATCGATGAAATCCGTCCTTCCCGTTTGTTGCTCTGCTTCACGGGCTTCTATTTCCCATTTGTTATTATGATACCCTTTCCGGAGGCTTTCCAGAAGATATAAGAACAGGAAACGTATAAAGCCATACTGCCTGAACTGGCGTACATGTGCCAGCTCATGTCGTATCCATGCTTCATTTTGGAGAAATTCTTCTCTGTCCGCACGATATAAATAGATCGTCCTGCCTATGGTGATCGCCATATTCTTTGTTCCCAATACCCGGGCTGCAATTTTGGCGATCCAGCTGTTTTCCCTGATATATACCCGCACTTCTGTAGTTTTTCCAAATGTAAAAAATTATATCAATTGTCCGAAAAGAATGCTGTGTGAAATGTGGATGTGGCTACAGGCGGCACGCCTGCACCAGCAAGGGGATTTACTTGATTTTTATGATTATTTTGGTTCGTGTGCCGGCGGTGAATTATCGTCGTTTTTGTGTAACTTTGAACATAAGATTTTTCAACTATGGATATTCAAACCAGGAAATTAGCATTTATTCAGGAGTTTTTAAAGTTGCAAAGTGAAGAAGTACTCCTACAACTTGAAAAGCTTTTGAAAATGAATCGGGAGCATGAGCTCCGAAATGATTTGAAACCCTTTTCTATTCGGGAATTAAACGATAGAATTTCAAAATCGGAAAATGATTTTGAAAATGGTCGTTTTAAATCTACTGCTGAACTTTTAACAAAATACGAATAGTGGACTACCAAATTATATGGTCGCATTTTTCAGAAAAACAGATTGACGAGATATACAGCTACTACCAAAAAAGAGTCAACACAAGATTAGCCGGAAAAATCGTCAAAGAGATCTTGTTAGCTCCCGATAAACTAATAAAGAACCCCAAAGCAGGCGTACCGGAACCGCTATTAGGAGACAGGCCGATTCCCTATCGGTATATAGTTATATCAAACTATAAAGTCATTTACTCCATAGATGAAAAGCAACGATTAATAAAGATTGCCGATGTATTTGATACAAGACAAAACCCGGTAAAGATTAAACAACGAATAAAATAATTCGACACACCACACTAATCATGTCAATCATCCGCGGCTGTAAGTTTACGAAGCGGACTTATAACTTTTACCCTTGAAGTTTCCGACTTCTTTAACCAACTGTTACCTCATTTTTATTGTTGGCACGCGCGATGGTTCGTCAGCTGAGGTTTTTTCAAATGTAAAGAATTATATCAATTGTCCGAAAAGAATGCTGTGTGAAATATGGATGTGGCTACAGGCAGCACGCCTGCACCAGCAAGGGGCAAGGCTACCGTTAATGAGGTTTTGTAGGCAAGCTCATTAAGTCCACTGTTCGTTAGAGTTAAGCGTACCGATATCGAACAGATAATAAGTGGAGTCTTTGGACTCCATTTATTTTTTATTATATCGAGGTAATGAATGACGATGTGTAGTAGCAAAAACAGACATTCCCTGAAATGTAATTATGCATTGTTGCGAAAAGATTAATTTTGACCCGCTACAGAGGTCATTAAGAACAAATATTTTTATTAAGTAACGAAATCAAAATAACTAACGCAACAACATTTGCAAAAAAACTGGTGTCTTCGAGCCTTCGTGGCAAAAATTAAGTAGTTTATTTTAAGAAAGCTAAATATAAATTTATAATGCAAATAAAGGACCTGATTGCAGAAATAGAACTCTTTGCCCCTTTATCCTACCAGGAAAGTTATGATAATTGCGGGGTGCAGGTAGGTGATGTGAACACCGAAGCGAAGGCGGCGCTTCTTACGCTTGATATAACCGAAGAAGTAGTTGACGAAGCTATTGGCAAAGGCTGTAACATCATTATCAGCCACCATCCTTTGATTTTTTCAGGCATAAAGCGTATCACCGGCAGTAATTATATAGAGCGGGTAATCTGTAAAGCCATCAGACATGATATCGTTATTTATTCAGCACATACCAACCTGGACAATGTGTATCATGGTGTGAACCGGAAGATCGCGGAGAAGCTGCAGCTGAACAATACTGCTATCCTGGCACCGGCAAAGAGTGCTTTATATAAATTGTATACTTATTGTCCTGTAGCACATGTGGGGCATTTACGTTCGGCTTTCTTTGCTGCCGGCATAGGGGAAATAGGCGACTACAGTGAATGTAGCTTTGGTGTAACCGGTCAAGGTACCTACAGGCCGTCTGCGAGAAGCAACCCATATAAAGGAGTCGCCGGAGGCCCGAGGGAGGAGGCAGAAGAGGTAAAATTAGAAGTGCTGGTACCCCGGCACCTGGGTAAAAAAGCGGTAGATATACTGAAGAAAAACCACCCTTACGAGGAAGTGGCTTATGAGTTAATCAGCTTAGAGAATGAAAACCAGACCATAGGCGCAGGTATGCTGGGCGATCTGGCGGAGCCGATGCCGGCACAATCCTTTCTGCAATACCTCAAAGATAAAATGCAGCTTCAATGTATAAGGCATACCCGTTTACATGATCAGATGATCAGCAGGGTGGCGGTTTGTGGCGGTTCGGGTAGCTTTTTACTGCCGGTAGCCAAGGCCCGGGGCGCGGATGTATTTGTGACCGCTGATTTTAAATATCACCAGTTTTTTGACGCGGAAAATAAAATTATCATCACAGATATCGGCCACTTTGAAAGTGAGCGTTTTACTATAGAAATTTTTTCTGAAATATTAAAGAAAAAATTCCCTAATTTTGCGGTTCTTTTCACGGAGGTAAATACCAATCCTTTAAATTATTTTTTATAATATATGGCTACTGTTGCAAAAGATTTTTCAATTGAGGAAAAACTTATCGCAGTTTTGACTTTACAGAAAATTGATTCTAAAAGAGACGAAATCAAAACACTAAAGGGCGAGCTGCCTATGGAGGTGCACGACCTTGAGGATGAAGTAGAAGGTTTACAAACACGTGTGGCCAACATTGATTCCGAAATCGAGAGTATCAATGAATATATTGAAAGCAGGAAAACCGCCAAAAAAGAAGCGGAAGCGCTGATAAAAAAATACGAAAAACAGCAGGATAACGTTAAGAACAGCCGTGAGTTTGAAGCCATCACTAAGGAGATTGAAATACAGGAATTAGAGATGAAGCTATGCGATAAGCATGTAAAAGATGCCGCAGTGCGTTTACAGGAAACACAAAACGCAAGAGTTCAGGCCGAGAGCCAGCTGGAAAATAAACGCGATATACTGACTATAAAGAAAAAAGAGTTAGATAAGATTATCAAGGAAACAGAGAAAGAAGAAACCGACCTCGTTAAGAAATCAGATAAGGCCCGGGAAAAAGTAGAAGATCGTTTGCTTTCCGCTTACGAGCGTATCCGTACCAGCTATCGTAATGGTTTAGCCGTAGTGCCGGTACTCAGGGATTCCTGCGGAGGATGCTTTAATATCATCCCGCCCCAGCGCCAGGCTGAGATACATCAACGTAAAAAAATAATTGTTTGTGAACATTGTGGTCGTATTTTAGTGGATAGCGATCTGAATGATGTGGTACAAATAGGGTAGTATCCTTTCTGGTGAGGCAGGATCCTGTTTGATGAGCAGTATGAATAAAATGGCTTTTTTTAGGTATAACGTAAATAGCGGTGTTTTGAAAAAGACGCCGCTATTGCTTTTGACTACAGTACACGGCATTGATCTGTACAGGATCCGAACCGGCAGTACAATCCACTATGATTAAATTGATTTTTACGCATGTTATTAACTTATCCCGCACAGGCTTTAGAGCAACTGGAGTTTAATAAGATCAAGTCGCTGTTGCACCATAAATGCCGTACAGATGCTGCACATACTTATGTGGATCAGATACGTTTTCATACCCGCTTTGATTACCTGGAGCGCAACCTCCTGCAAACATTAGAGTATAAAAGTACCCTCGAAGGCAACAATCATTTTCCCAATCATTTTACACACAATATAGAGCGGGAGCTGAAATATTTAAGCATACCCGGAGCCATTCTTAAAGGTGAGGATATGCTGGCACTGCGCAACCTGGCACTTAATATAAAAGATATACTGCTATGGTTTAAAAACCAGGGCTCACTCTATCCCGAGCTGAGACAACTGGCCGGGGCAATAACCTATGAGAAAGAAATTGCCCGCATCATAGATGCTGTGATAGACGATACCGGTAAGGTGAAAGATACGGCATCGCGGGAGCTGATGACCATCCGGGCGGAGTTGGATAAAACGCGTCATCTGCTGCGTAAGACATTTGAGTCGGTTTTAAGAAAATTAAATAAACAGGGATATCTGGCCGACATCTCCGAAAATTTTTTAAGCGGCAGGCGAACGGTAGCGATTTTTGCAGAACATAAGCGGATCGTAAAAGGCATTTTACACGGGGAAAGCGAAAGCGCCAAGACGGTTTTCATAGAGCCGGAAGAAACCATAGCATTAAATAACGAGGTGTCTGCCCTGGAACGGGCGGAATATAAAGAAATACAAAACATCCTTGCTCAGACTACGGCCGGGCTATCCGGCTTTGCTCCTTTATTAAGCAGCTACTATAATTTATGCGGGGTGTATGATTTTATCAGGGCTAAGGCAATGTTGGCTATGGATCTGAATGCCGTTATGCCCCGGTTAACACCTCATCCTTCATTGAACTTAGTGCGTGCTTATCATCCCCTCTTGCTGTTGCACAATAAGAATCTGAATAAGCCAACGATTCCCTTAACGGTAAGCTTAGACCGCAAAGACCGGATATTAATGATCAGCGGACCTAATGCCGGCGGAAAAACGGTGGCGATGAAAACAGTGGGATTGCTGCAGCTCATGCTCCAGGCAGGTCTGCTGGTGCCATTAGATGCTACCTCGGAAATGGGGATATTTAAGCAGGTTATGGTACATATCGGTGATACCCAGTCGATAGAAAATGAATTGAGCACCTATAGCGCTCATCTCCGGGATATGAAATACTTCCTGGATTTTGCTAATGGTAAAACACTCTTTTTTATAGACGAATTAGGCAGCGGTTCCGATCCGACTTTGGGCGGTGCTTTTGCTGAAGCCATAGTGGAGGAGCTGGCTCATAAGAAGGCACTTGGTATTATTACAACCCACTATCTTAACCTGAAAGTAATGGCAGGGAAGGTGCAGGGCATCATTAATGGTGCTATGGCCTTTGATGAAGAGCAGCTGGAGCCCCTATACCAGTTGACGCTGGGAAAGCCAGGCAGTTCCTATACATTTGCTATTGCACAGCGCACACAATTACCGGAAAAAGTGATCAGCCGGGCCAGGCAGCTTACCGACAGGGGCCACGTAAAATTAGATAAGATGCTGCATAAGACCGAGCAGCAATCCGTACGCCTAGACGATAAAGAAAAGCAAGTGGATAAAATGATCCGGCAGAACGAAGAACTGAAGGACAAGTACGAGCACCTCATCGATAAAGAGCGGCTGAAGCAACATTATGAAACCCTGAAACTCCAGAATAAAATTAAAAAGGAAGAGCTGGAATATCTCCGCGATACCGAACGAAAACTGAAACAGATTATACACGACTGGAAAAAAAATGAGAATAAAAATGAAGTCATCCAGTCGGCGGAGAAGATATTGTTCCGGCGTAAGCAGATAGAGCAGAATGTTGCAGCCGCCAAAAAAGCAGATAAGAAATTTAAAGTATCCGGCACACAACCCAAAGAAGGCGACCTTGTCAGGAATACAATTAATCACCAGGTAGGGCGTGTTACGAGCTTAAAAGGGAAAAAAGCAATCGTTCAGATCGGTAACCTGCCTTTTACCGTTAACATTGAGGAATGGGTTACGGTAATGGAAAAGCCGGAAGTACATAATAACACTAAAAATACAAAGAAGAGAAATTGATAATTGATAAAAATTATTCTTGTCATCACTACTTTTGACTTTTTAATTCATCCCTGTCCCACCGTAAAGCATAGCTAATATAAAGATTGAAATCAAACACGGTAGATTTATCGCCTTTACCATATCCCGGAATATAATTGGGTGCCAGCTCCTTGAATACTCCGGAGTTGATCAGGAACTTACCCCTCAGGTTCCATCCTGCAAAAAAGCCGTTCCAGAATTCTACTTTGATGCCGGCAGTAATTTCCCCCCAGTGTACAAAATAATTCTGTGCGGGAATGGTGCCTGAGCTGCCCTGTCCAAATGGTGAAGGGACATAATATTCTGCTTCATTTCTTTTGCCTGTTGCCGCTCCGTACCTTACACCGATAAAAGCATTGTCAAAATCGAAGGTATGTAACCGATCCATCAGCGATTGGTCGATACCCAGCCGCATAAAGAAGCCCGAGTTGGTATACTTAAGATTGTCATAGTTGATCTTACCGCTTCCCAGACCGCCTTCCCAGGCAATATAAGATTTGCCTTTCAGTGCATAATCGACCTGTATCTCATAAGCCGTTTTACTGGGATACATAAGATTGAAAGCTATCCTGCTGATATCGAAACCGATACGTAGCTGGTGCACGTAGGGCAGGGAGGGAATGTCCTTTTTCTGCCCGGAAGAGTCTTCCGCATCGTTTTGGGCATTCAGAAGTACCGGCAGCCATACCAATAAACAGAGAAGCCATAACCTGTTCCTGATCATATTCCTGTTCATTTTCTTAGGTATAGTTGTATATGCCTTACGGCAATATCGCTTGTGACATTATTATTCGATATTACTGCCGAGTCGAACAGGTTGCTTGTGATGCGGAGGCTGTCTAACCTGAAATAATTGGTATACCCGCAGTTGTTGGATATAAAATGTAGTACTGGCTGGTAGAACAGGGTAAGTGTATCGGCTTCGCTTACTGCCGTATCGGGCTGTATCCGGTACCGCATGGAATCCATAGAAGGATTAAGCGCCACACCTACCACATTGGTATTATTACCCGTGATGTAATAATGGACAGAGTCCAGATCCAAGGCATCGAATGAGGGTGATTTCAGAAAAGTAACTTTAGGTTGTATTACCCTTGTCATAGTAGATTC
>JBEBVI010000035.1:0-19098 GCA_040392805.1 Taibaiella helva | reverse complement strand
TCTTGTCATGCTGATACATCGGCATAGCTCAGTACAGGCGTAAGGAAGCATCTCTTGAGCGTTCTTGAGATTTCTCCTTATGTCGAAATGACAATGCGGAGAAATAAAATTGAAAAACTTGTGATTGGAATTTTTATTAAAACAAGTTAGCCTTCTGTAACTAAAGTAGCTGTTCATACCAAAGTATCTTATGATATTTGCATTATTCATTACAAAATCTTCATAAGAAATAAAATATGTCACAAACACATTATTACGAAGTAGATCTTCAATGGAAAGAAGGTCGAATCGGCGAATTGTCTTCGCCTGTATTAAATGCAAATATCGCCTGTGCCACACCACCGGAGTTTGCGAACGGTGTGCCCGGTATATGGTCGCCCGAGCACTTATATGCTGCTGCCATCAACAGTTGTTTTATGTCTACTTTTCTGGCTATAGCGGAAAATTTCAAATTGGCTGTTGAGAAGTTTGATTGTAAAACTGTGGCCAAATTAGAAATGGTGGAAGGTAAATACCAGATTACGGAAGCAGAGATATTCCCTGTTGCTCAATTGGCCAACCCGGAAGCCGATGCTGAAAAAACAATGAGGGTATTTGAAAAATCCAAGAGCAATTGTCTGGTGACCAATTCGATGAAGACGACAATTAAGCTTAGTCCGCAGATATTGATATAGGCGGTATCTGTACTTTAGTCCTGCAAAATATATTTGATGTTTCGCAGGGCTATTTTATTATGGATTTTGCGCATTTTCCTGTTTTTATTCAGGATGTAGGAGCATATATACTGCACACCGCATTCACCCCATGAGATATTTATCTTAGAATACGGGGTAAAATATGCAATCATTATTTTTCAATTGCTTGTTGAGAGTCTCTAAAAAGAGCTGTTTCACGCAAAGAACACGACGAATACAAAGAGACCAAGAATATAATGATTTGACTTCAAAATAGTCACCTTGTAGACTTTGCTTTCTTTGTTCACTTTGTGTGAACTGCTCTCTTGCGGAGTAAAAAAGAACTGAATTTTTGGACAACCTCTTAAGAGGGTAGGCTTCAAACAATACTGCAAAAAACTATCAGGTCTCCGGCTACGTTTCGGTTACAGATCTCCAGACCTGTGTATCCTACCAATTTACTTTATAGTATTCCATTCCATAAATGAGTTTATCGTAAAAAATAGGAGAAGATGTAATAAAATGCAGTCAGGAGACTACGCCGGACTGATCGCTGCTACGCATTGCATTCTTTAAAAACTATACAAAAGGTTTATAAAAAAGTTCCTCCCCATCCTGGGCAGGCGATTCCAGTCGGCAAATGTGGTATAGTATGTATCTGCAATATTTTCCACACCGGCTTTTATGGTTAGCTTTTGCTCTTTCAGCTTGATCTGCTGGGAAACGGACAAATTAAACAGGACATAAGCCGGCAGCTCCATTTCTCCGAAGTCTTTATTGATATGTTGCTGGCTGGCTGCGCCCTCGCACATACCTTCTGCTGAAAAGCTTTTATAACTGTATGCAATGGCAGAACGATAGCTGAATGGCTGTATCAAGGGCAAATTGATGCCCTTTTCTCCTATACCGCGCCGGTAGCTTATATGTCCATTCCAAAGCCAGCTGCTGCTTATGGCATAATTCAGGTCAAAAGTGGCATTGTATATACGTGCATAAGCCAGTTGGCTATATATTTTTACACCATTTGCACCTATGGTCATGGCACTTAACCCGCTTTGTGGTACACCTATAATATAATTATGTATATTGAACCAGTTTCCACTGAGCTTTACAGATAATTTATCATCGGTATAAGTCACTGTTCCGGCAATATTTACTGATGACTCCTTTTTTAACAGGGGATTGCCTATATAATCGAAACGATCGAAACTGTTGAACAGGTAAAACCCATACCCTTCGGAAATGGAAGGAGCCCGCTCGCCATAGGCCAGCTCCAGCTTATAACTCCAATGCTTTTTATCATAACGCAGGTTGACTGCTATACGTTTTAATAGCCTTGACCGGGACATAGGCATATCCGGGTAGAATATGCTTAAGCTGCTTAAGCCAAACTCATTTACCACACGGTTATTATGCAGGCCTAATCCGGCATTCAGGTTAATGCTCCAGTTATCGGTAAGTGTAATGCGGTCTTCCAGGTATATATCGGCGTAGTTGGTTTGCACACCCGGCCAGGTAAGCATGAACATGTCACTTTCGCCCGGGTGGCTGGAAAACATTGTCATTTCCGCTAATGATATGTTATGATGCCCGCTCAGATTCAGCTTCCAGTGGTGGTGTTGTTGCAGGCAGCCCTGCAGCATAGAGTAAAATCCTGCCGTTTTGCTCCAGCCGGGCATGTCCATCCTGACAGGAACATCCGGGCGTTTGGTGTCGTCCCTGCTATGTGTGACATTGTTGTAGTAAAATTTTGTCTGCCACTGATCCGCTGCCGCAGATGGAAAGTGGTGAAAATATTCGGCGGAGACTATCCATGCCCTGGCGGAAGCTACATCCATCGGCAATGCCGGATAACCGACATCAACGGCCTGGTCAAAGATCAGGGAGGCTTCTATATGGCCGTGTTCATTTATTTTGTAACCTGCAATAGCCGATGCGTTATATTTAGTGAATTGGGAGTACAATATCTCATTGTTGCCACCGGCTTTGTAGTTGCCGGCTTTTCTATAGGTGAAATCAAGATTGGTGAAAAACCGGTTTGCTTTCTGAGAGAGACCGATACCTGCAATGCGCTGGCTGTTGTTGGTTTCATATCCCATCAGGGCATTGCCATTCCATTGTTTTTCTCCGAAATGCCCTTTCTTCCTTGATAAATTGATATTGCCGGCTATAGTTGCTCCGGCACCTGATCCGGAAGGGCCGCTGTGTATATGAGCATTGGAGAGGTTAGAGATTTCAACATAGGAAGTAATGGGATCCATTTTATCTGTACAGGCGCCATAAATGCGCATTCCGTCGATAGTGACGGTACTACGCTCTGTGGCCATTCCGTTTAAAAAAGGCTCCCATGCATAAGAGCCCCGCCGGATCATATTTACCGATCCGGCGGTTTCCAAATACCGGTCAAGAGTAGACAATGGCTTTGCCATCTGGTCTTTTACCGGTTTTTGAGAAATAATAATTACTTCATTCAGCTCTTTTTGCTGCAATGTATCGGTATAGAGGCTGTCAGCTGCCTGCTGTGCCCATATAATTTGGGTAAAGCAGGCTGCTGACAATAAAAAAAGAAGTCGTACCATAAGTAAGTTGCTTGACAGATAAGAACATAATGCAATGGTGATGCTTATGTATAAACGGGCATAACTTAAAATTCTATCTCAAAATATATGCTGCTGCTTTCGTTAGTGGTGGTAACCGGTTCACCCTTTATTATATTTTGTGCAGCGTCTTCAAGCTGCAGATTGATTTTCCAATACCCGGTCATGGTCAGCGATAACTTACCTTTATACAGTTTGTCGGTGTCCTGTGTCAGATCTACATTGTTGGGAGAGCTGTGGTTTCCCATAGCCGGCATTCTCGGGTCTATCTTAATGGTATAATGATCTACCGGTACAAAGCTCATCATAGATTCCATACGATAAAGAACGGCTATCATGTCGTTAATGGCTACTTTTGGCTGAGTGGGTTCTGCTAAAGCCAGAATGTATCGCACACTGTCATTGCCCATAAAGGACTCGATCACTCTTTTAGGTGCCGCATCGACGGTAATGGTGCCTTTTGCTTCGTATGTGGTTCCATGAACCGAATAATCGATGGAAAGTTCCCAGTATTCTTCCCCGTTGCTTGCCATTTGAAATACAATATAACCTGTGTAGGTGTATTGTGCATCTGGCTTTAAACGAATATCGGAAGCAGGGCAGGAGTGGCTCATATGCATCATCTTCATCACCGGGTTCCAGGTGACTGTTTCGGCATTCAGCAATTTGCCGTCAGCATCTTTGATTTGAAAGAAGACAGCATTATAGCCGGTCTGTAGTTTTCCACTTGCTGTGTAAAGCGCTATAGAATGCTGGGGATTAGTGATAGTTGTTACTAATGAGAGGCCATTAAGCTCATTGGGTGCTTGGGGCTCCGGTGTGTTTTTATCTTTAGAGCAAGAGAATAGAACTAAAGTGCTTAATAGTAAGCTGCTGTATGAAAGAATTTTTATGAAGTTCATTATTATTGATTTTTAACAGGTTTAAAAATAGGATGATGAATTATATGTGTAACTTGGTTATGGGTGCTGTTTCTCTTATTGCTCCTTCTTGTCATCCCGACGTCAGGAGGGATCTCTCAAGGGTGCTAACAGATGCTTCCTTGCGTCAGTATGACAATGGAGAGTGTAGGGTAGGAATGTGGCAAGTGTATATATGATTGTCCTATCATACCTTGCTTCCTTCCTCTTTTTCTCCTGTTATTCCTTCTTGTCATCCCGACGCCAGGAGGGATCTCTCAAGGGTGCTAATAGATGCTTCCTCTCGTCAGTATGACAATAGTGGATGTTTCCCTCAACGAGACTATGGAGCACAACGTACAAGGATTCTGATGAGATTCCTATATATTATATGAAAAAAGGCGCAGCAATAAAATCAGAGTAAAAATTCGGGTGGCTTTTCTGTGCGTGGGGAATAATCGAAAATGTAAAAACAGTTGTAAGAAGAATAGTATTGTGTAGGCTCACCAAAAACGAGCTCCTGTGGAAAGGTAATAGGTAAGAAACCTTCTTGCAGCCAAAAGACCTGTGATTCCAATTGCTTCAGAAAGTTTTCTGCATTTTCCTGTTCTTTTTCTTTAGCCAGCTTTGCCAGTTTACATTTGCCGTTACATTTTAGTTCGGGTCTGCCGGTATTTTCGCAGAACAGGCTTACAAACAGCTCCTGGTCATAGTCTTCAATCAGATAAACAACACTGTTTTTCATGATGCCTACCGATAGTATCAGCAACAGGAAAGCAGTAAATATGTTGGATGAAAATTTCAATGTTACTTATTAAAGATAGCCGGGTGCAAAGTTACAAAATATAATAAGTTCTTCACAGTTTATTTAGCATTACTTCTACGATTGCTTTAGCATGTTGCTTCATTTTTTCAGCGTTTTTGCCTTTGTATAAGCTGTCAACGGAAGAGTAGAACAACTCTTCCCATTTTTGAAAATGCACACTTTCAGTCCGGTGCAAAGCATTGATGCGCTTATGTGTGTCCATAGGATTGCCCTGGTAGTCGCCGGTATAAAACAATACATTTTCCCAGAAATCGCACATCAGTATGTGGTGTTTTTCCCAATTGACTTCTACCACATCGCAGAAGAAAAAGCTGATGATTTCATCTGCTTTTACCTTATCGTAAAAAAGACGTACCACTTTTTCAATATCTGCACGACTCATGATATCTTTTTTCATTTTAAAGTATTTATCAGTTTTAATGGACAGATGGAACATACCCGACTGCATTATTTATTGACTGTACTGCTGTTTAATGTCCATCTTTTTTAGTTCACCGGAAAATATTCTTGAATTACAGATCTCGCTTTGTAAATTTTTTCAACGAAATAACAAAGGGAACAATTATCCATACCGACAACATGCCAAAGGATAATAATAACCCCCAGCTGCTGCCAAAGTTGTTTTTGAACACCGCACCGGTCATGCCCAGCATAGCCGATACATCCAGACGGAGCAGTATTAA
This sequence comes from Taibaiella helva, assembly GCA_040392805.1. GTDB lineage: Bacteria > Bacteroidota > Bacteroidia > Chitinophagales > Chitinophagaceae > Taibaiella > Taibaiella helvus_B. The sequence goes on along the minus strand of JBEBVI010000035.1, from coordinate 13,419 downwards.
TATCCGGCACATATCTACGGGGCTTAATGCACTTAGTCCTACCACGATTTTTTCAATCGGGTAGTCGACAAACTGGAAGAATAAGAATAATACAAGCACATAGAACAGCAAAGCAAAATACAGCCATAGCATAATGGAGATACCGATACCCTTAGCTTTATCGCGGGTGAGTATGCTGCAAAGAAAGGCAACTGCTACAAAGATGATAGTAAGCATAGAGCCGGATACGATCATCATCAGCGCTGTGCCTGAGTCGGCAAATATAAGCAGTGGAATACCTGCGCCGATAACATAGGCCAGTATCAGCGCCAGGGATAATCCCAGGAACAGGGCCGTCCATATTTTACTTCGGGCAACCGGCTGGCTGACCAGCAGCTCTATAAATTCGTTGCTGTTGTACACATAAATGGTGGAAAACAAGACCGACACCAACGGTACGGTAAGCAGGATAAGGTTCAATACGGTTAGAATACCTTTTGCGGCATTATCTTCCAGGCTGAAAGCGCTCCAGGAGAACAAAGCCAGCATAACCATATAGGCGATTACGATTTTATTTTTCAGGATATCGAGTGCTGCATATTTCAATACTTTGTTCATAGTTCCTGTACTTTTAAAAGATGAACAATAGATTTGGCAATGGTTTCCTGCCCCGTGTGCTGGCGCAGCTCTTCCACGCTTTTGTGCAATACGAGTTTGCCCTCCTGCATAAATATCACCTGGCTTACGATGTCTTCCAGCTCACTGAGTATATGTGAGGTGATCAGAACAAGGCGGCCCTGGTTTTTCGCATCATTGATCTTCTCTTTTAAAATCTCAGACGCTACAGGATCTAACCCTGCCGTGGGCTCATCAAGTATCAGCACTTTTGCGTTAAACATAAAAGCCAGTGTGGCACTTACTTTCTGTGTGGTGCCTCCGCTTAATGTCCGCATCTTCTTGTGCAACATTTTATCTATTTCAAAATGCCGGTACAGATCCAGGTCCAATGCACTTTGCTCCGAACGAATGCTTTTGATCATCTCTATGATCTGGCCTATGGTCATGTTTTCCGGGTAGCGGCCTATCTGGGGCATATAACCGATATTTCTCCTGTAGCCGATGTCATCTTTTATATTTTTCCCGTCAAAAAATATATCACCTTCCTGTGGTAACACCATTCCCAGTATTGATTTTATCAGAGTCGTTTTACCGCATCCATTAGGCCCGATCAGTGCTACACATTCGCCTAAATTCAGATGGATGTCGAGGTTGTGAAGCGCCGTAAATTTCCCAAATCTTTTGCTGATATTTTTAATTTCGATCATAATGCGTAAGGAACCATGCTCGGTGTTTTGTCCACGAAATTTTCCGGTGTTAACGATGGCAGTATTTTTTCAGATTTATCCAGGAGGGTGATCATAAAGCTCTGGTACAAAAGCATTGCCGGGGGATTCTTTTCTACAATGACGGCGTACAGGCTTAGCGGATGATAGGGTACATCTCCGATCTTATCCTTATCAAGGTCATAGCCTTCATATTTATCCCAGTAATTGCAGGCAAAATGGTTGAGCGTTAAGGTACCATTAGTCGTCACATCAAAAGTATTGCCGATAAAATTATTCCGTTCTATTTTGTTGTCCATACAGTTGGCCTGCATCCGCATGGCCCAACCATTACCTTTAAAGATATTTCTTTCAGCGGTTATCCGGTTAGAGCCGTCAAAGAAAATACCTGTTGTGTTTTTGTAAAATGTATTTCCGGAAAGATAGCAGTCTGTCAGCTCTTTGAACAGTACGCCGTAAGCCGCATCACCCCAGCTTTCTTCAAAGGTATTGTTCATAAAGACTACCTTTTTGGTGAACATTACCGCTACTCCGGCACCGTTCTTTTTAAAGTAATTGGTAAAATAAGCATTGTTATGCGCAAACATAAAGTGCAGACCATAGCGCAGGTTGTTACGGGCAATATTGCGCCAGATGACAGATCCGGTCACGAACTCAAAATAGATACCGTCCCGATGCCCGTATATTTTGTTGCCGATAATCTGCAGACTGTCGCTCTTCCAGCAATGAATACCGTTTCCCGAGAGGTATTCTTCTTTCTGGCTGGCTTGCAGGGTGTTGTTTTTTATTAAGCAGTGCCGGGTATATTGAAGATAAATACCGAAGTAATTGTCGAACAGGATGTTGTTTTCTATCTTCACATAATGCCCTTCATATACTTTAATAGCTGCGGGATCGCTCATGGTGGTCCTACCGCTGTTGATTAATTTCAGGCCGGCAATGCAGACATTACTGCTTTTTACGGATATAATCTCGTGTTGAAGCTCACCATCCAATACAGGGAGACCTACCCCGGCTAAAGTAATGGCTTTATCAATAAGGATATTGCCTTCTTTGTACAGACCTTCATGAACCAGCACCGTATCGCCGTTTGTAGCAGCAAGCACTGCCGACCTGATGGATAGAAAGGATCTGTGCTCACCTACTTCCAATGTCTTTGCGGATGTGGCAATGTTTACAATGAAGAAGGCAAAATACAGCAGCAATTCTGTTTTAGTGAAGATGCTCATATTCATTTCCTGATGAGAGCAATGCGTTGATCTCATCCCAGTTTTTTATGATCGTCTGATATTCGTCTGCTAATTTTTCTGCGGCTGCTTTATCCGCAAATGCAGCGGTATTGCCACCCATGGGGCTCCTGATATGCTCTGACCGGACAAACCAGGCCGTAGTGGCATCTATCAGTTCATTTTCTTTTTGATAATCCCCTACGTAAAATTTCCCTGCTTCCGTTCCTTTATTCACTTTTATATAGCCGTTCATACACAGCACATCGTCAAACTTATATACCCGTCCTTTAGGTGTTATCAGTTCGGCAGCAAAATTACCTTCTGAAATTGACATTTTGCAGCTGGTGCAGGCATCTTTATGCAGCTGTATGGGCTCGGGGCCTTTATTTCCGCAGGAAGCAAATAAAAGTGCTGTGGCCAAAACGGAAGTGATACCGGCAGCGGCTTTATTCTTTTTGAACCGGGCTGAGAATTTGCTTTCTGTCCATACGGCAATCAGTACTAAAACACCTGCAGCTATAAACAGCCAGCCGCCAATATCCGGTACGGAAAATGCTCCGAAGTTCAGTAATTGCTTGAAGCCTATAAGCGGTGGCTGATAAGCCATGCCCGGCACTTTAATGGCTGCATTGGGATCGAGATTGTGACCGTAGTCATATTCCCATTTCCAGAAATCTACCATAGCGACGATCCCGAAAAGCACGAATGCCCAGAAACAGATGTACAGCAACCTTTTTCGCCCGATAAAGGCCGTAATAATAAACAGCAGGGCAAAAGCAGAGATGAGCTAGGGTAGAACAGTGAACTCTATGAAATCTCCGGTATGCAGGGTCTTCATGCCTATATAGTGGTTCAGCCCGTTAATGATATCTACATCACCAGCAATAGCACCGGCCCATATCTGCAGGCTTAAGCCTTCCGGGTATTGCGGTGCATCGAGGTAAATACACCATATCGGTACAAACAACGATATTACCAAAGCAATGGCAGCTATAAGCAACAGTGCTTTAGAAAGTTTTGATATTTTCATTTCTATATTATTTGGTGGTCAAACCTGGTTTTCGGTTTAAAGTTATGGATAAAAAAAAGAGGGCTGACTAATTCGAAAATCGGCTGCCCTCTCTTTTTGATATGATAAGATCACCTGTTCTTATTGGGCAGACGGGTTGTCTCCCAACTTATAGGAGATCGGTACGTTGCTTCCCTTTGGAGAAACTCTTAAATAACCGGTCATCTCCTGGTGTAGTGCAGAGCAGAAGTCTGTACAATAGAATGGGAAAATACCCGTTCTGTCCGGTGACCATTTCAGTGTAACGGTTTCTCCCGGCATGATCAGCAATTCTGCATTATTGGCCCCTTTTATACCAAAGCCGTGCGGCACATCCCAATCCTGCTCTAAGTTAGTCACGTGGAAATAAACCTCGTCACCCATCTGGATACCTTCAATATTATCCGGCGCCAGATGTGAACGAACTGCAGTCATATATACATGCACCTGGTTGCCCTGGCGTACCACTTTGGTTTCTCCTTCGCCTTTAGCGACATGAGGATGTTTATTGGTATTGATGTCAAAGATCTTCAGTTGCTTATCCATGATAAGGCTTGCCGGAACAGCTTGTGCGTAGTGCGGCTCACCGATAGTCGGGAAATCGAGTATCAGCTCCATTTTATCTCCGCTGATATCGTACAGCTGTGCGCTTTGTGATAATTCAGGTCCTGTGGGCAGGTAGCGGTCTTTGGTAATTTTATTATAGGCTACGAGGTATTTGCCGAAAGGCTTTTTCGTATTTCCACCCGGTACCATCAGGTGACCAACGGAGTAATAAGTGGGCTGACGATCTAATACCTTCAGGTCTTTAATGTTCCATTTTACCACCTCAGAAGAAACAAAGAAAGAAGTATAGGCGTTTCCGTTAGCATCAAATTCCGTATGCAAGGGGCCTAAGCCGGGTTTTTCCACTTCGCCGTATAAAGCTGCTTCGTATTTGATCACCGGGATACCGGCATATTTTTCCTGCTCAAATGCCTGGTCTGCAATGGCTTTCTGAATTTTATCAAAGCTGAATACCGGAAGCAGTGCCGCTAATTTACCGCTACCCACAATGTATTCGCCTGTCGGATCCACATCGCATCCGTGTGGTGATTTGGGGCAGGGGATGAAATAAACGATATCGGGAAATTCAGCCACATCCAAAACCGTTACTTCGTTTTTTATTTCGGAAGTGGCGGTATGCGTATGTTCGTCGAACTTGTTGTGAGTATATTTTACGGATTGTTTTTTGCCTTTGCCTGCTTTAACGTATTCTTCCGCTTTTTTCCAGTTTACCGCCATAATGAAATCCTTGTCATTTTTAGAGGCGTTTACTTCCAGAAGCGTGTTCGCCTGTTCCGAGTTGTAGCAGCTGAAAAAGAACCAGCCATGCGATTTCCCTTTACCTGCACGTGCAAGGTCAAAGTTGATTCCCGGTGTTTTGAGCTGGAACGCAAGGTTCATCTCCCCGCTTTCTTTGTCTATGCTTACAAAGCTGATGTGACCTTTGAAGTTCTCTTTATAGCTATCAATGGATACGTCGCTGTTGGCATCTTCCGGTACGCTGAAGCGGGTGCCGGCTACTATATATTCAGAGTTTTCGGTGCCGAATGGTGAGCTGTGGTTACCTGCGCTGTTGGGCAGCTCTATAATCTCGGCGGTGCGGAATGTTTTTAGATCCACGCGGGCCAGGCGGGGCGTATTGTTTCCGTTTACGAATACCCATTTACCATCGGCCATACCATCGGTCATGGACATTTCCACGTGGTGGAGATCGTCCCAGGGCACAAATCCGTGCGATGTGTTCAGCATGGGTTTGGTCTCTTCGCTGTAGCCCCAGCCCTTTTCAGGGTCAACAGAAAATAAAGGGATGACACGCAGCAGGCGGCCGCTGGGCAGTCCGTAAACACTTAATTGCCCGCTAAATCCCCCGGAGACAAAGTTATAATACTCGTCATATTTACCCGGCGCTACGTACACTTTGGATGCGGCATCTCCACTTACGGCATTGCCCGCACCTTTGGGTTTACAGGATGTTGCAAACAATGCAGCACCAGCCAGTAAACCAACAGCTGTTTTTTTGCTTATCATATAAGTTATTATTAAGCGTTTGGAATGAATGTCGGGAATCAATTATTTAGCTCCGTCTATCTGGCGCATGTATTCCAGGATAGATCTTGCTTCATCTTCTGCAATATTCTGGTTGGGCATACGCACCAGGCATAGCTCAAGCTGCGCCTGTACCTCCGGGTCTTTGTCTATCATTGGATCCGGGTTGGTAACAAAGTTCATGATCCAATGTGGTGTTCTTCTTTCCGTAACTCCTTTCCAGCCCGGGCCTACTAATTTTTCGTCTGTTGGTTTATGACAGGATAAGCATTTGGTTTCGGCAATAGCCTTACCTTTCCCGGCTAATGCAGGGTCAAACCCGCTTACATCTACATTGGAAGCATCAAATTTACCTTCACCTCTTGTCGGATCGTAGGAGGATGTACCGCCTGCTTCATTTGAGCTTTCAGTATCGGCGGTGCCGGATGCTGAAGTGGATGAACTATCACTGTTGCTACCGCCCTGACAGGCTGCAAATAATAAAGAAAGACCTAATGCCGAAGTGATTATTAGCTTTTTCATTCTGAATTGTCATTTTGATTATGACAAAAGTAGCATCACTTTAACCTAATTTTTATGACTGAAATCATAAAAAATAAAATTTATTAAACATGTTATTGGCTTATAAGTGCATGATACGGAGAAGGGAGCGTGAAGAATGAAGGATGTAGGAAAGCGCTCTCTTTGCATCGAAATGACAATAGGGAGAAAAGAGGGTAGGAGCGAGGCTAAAGATTTGTAAAAAGATTGTCAGAAACCGTAAATATGTCCTGGGTCATAAAAACAACCGGACTTTTTTGTGGAATTTTGAAGGTTAAACCATTTTCTGAACGGCGCTGGCTGAAAAGTCCCGTGAATGAAACGCAGATGACACTGATAAAAATGATTTGCGCAGGTTTGATATACAAAACACATTGTTTTAGATCAAAACAAATCTGTGTTTATCTGCACAACCTGCGGTATCTGCGAGCTATGTACCTTTTTAGACAGCCCCCTTAGTCTACAGGGAAAGACACTTTAAAAATGATAAAACAGGATATTGAGCACAGAGAAGATATTGAGCGTATAGTGTCGCTTTTTTATGAAAAGGTAAGAGCGGATGAGGTGATCGGCTTTTTCTTTTCTGATGCAATGATCGTAAATTGGGATAAGCATCTTCATCAGATGTGTGCCTTCTGGGAGAATATTTTATTCTTCACAGGCGATTATGAAGGGAATCCGTTGGTGACACACAGGAAGCTGCATGAAAAACATCCGACCAACCCGGCTCATTTTAAAAGATGGCAGAGTTTGTTTGAGGAAGTGATAGATGCGCATTATACAGGTGTATATGCTACGAAGATGAAGGATCATGCGCGATCGATTGCGACTATTATGCAGAGTAAGATATAGTATGAATTCTTGCAGAGCCTTAAGATAAAATCCTGCGGTAAAGACCTGTATGGCAGGCTGTTCAAACTCCGGGAGGTTTGTTCGTATACTTTTTGTCGGAAAAAAACGCTTCTTTTTTTAAGTAATGATGGTACTGTATGATTCTTTTTCCATTCATGGATTTGTTCCTGGATACCCGGGATAGGGCTGTTTTTGTTCATAATACAAAATCCCTTTCTATATCACATCAGGGCAAATACAAAAAGGTAGCCCACCTAAAAAGTCGACTACCTTTGTTTTCACCCAATCTTTATATATTAATTAAAAAATCAGAAGGGCAGATCATCTACCGGTCCTGTGCTGCCAAAGCCTGTGTTGGGGTTATTAGGCTGCGGCTGTTGGTAGGCCGGTGGCTGCTGCGCCTGCGCCTGTTGCGGGCCTGCATTATTGGCCACACCTGCTCTTTCTACTCTCCAGGCATTCAGGTTGGTAATATACCTTACCTGTCCGTCGCGCTCCCAGCGATTGCCTCTTATATTAAAATTCACCTTTATCATTTCTCCTTCCTGGAACTGGTCGATCACTGCGCAATTGGCATTGACCAATTGAAAAGAAGCATAATTGGTAAACACCATGCCTGAAGGACTTTCATCTGTAAGCTCTATAACGAATTCTCTTTTTGAGAAATTTTCCTTGATTTGCTGGGTAGGAAATTTGGTATGCAGTCTTCCCGTTACTTCTAAACTCATATTATCTGTTATTATAAAATTTGAAACGAAGTTAGTATAATTTTTTCTGAATTAGCAACGTGGGCAATTATCAATTAAGAATGAATATGCAACTCATCACTCATCACTTATTCCTGCTGCGCTGATGATCCCGGTAAAGTCATCGGCATTCAGGGATGCTCCGCCGATTAGTCCGCCGTCTACATCGGGGCAGGAAAAAAGCTCTGCCGCATTAGAGGGCTTACAGCTGCCGCCGTATACGATAAGCATGCTGTCTGCTATGCCGGGGCCGAACTGTGTTTTTATCACCTGGCGTATATGTTCATGCATTTCCTGTGCCTGGCCGGAAGTGGCTGTCTTCCCGGTTCCTATTGCCCAGATCGGTTCATAAGCTATGATGACTTTCCTGATCAGTTGTTCGTCTAAGTGGAATAAGCTTTCCCGCAATTGTTTTTCTACCCAGGTGTTTTGTGCTCCTGCTTCCCGGGTTTCGAGAGGCTCACCCACGCAAAAAATAACGCGCAGATCCTGCGATAATACGGCGTCTGCTTTTTTAGCCAGCAGCTCATTACTTTCACTAAAATACTGCCTGCGCTCGCTATGACCTAAGATAACATAATCCACACCTACGCTTTTAAGCATGGAGGCTGATATTTCACCGGTGTATGCCCCGGATTGCTCGTGGTGGCAGTTTTGTGCTGCCAGCTCAAACCCTGCTGCATCTTTCAGTTGTGTTGCTGCCAGGTCCAGCTGGGTGAACGGCGGTGCTATCACTACGGATACCTGTTCGGGAAGGTTGGTGTTTTGTGCCAGGATATCTGCGATCAGCTGTTTTCCTTCGAAAAGGTTTTGATTCATTTTCCAGTTTCCGGCTATTAATTTTTTTCTGGGCATATTCTGTTTTTTAATTTAAAAGTCAAAATTTTAATTATGATAATCAGTGTATTGTGGGGTTTATGTAAATCATTTTTAATAATCCTTTCTCTGGTAAGCGGTATGTTCCTGTATGTGCTTCCAGATTTCCCTGTCGGTACCGGAGAGCTTTTTTCCTCTTCTTTCCATCATCTTGCCGGCTGTTTCCATGGCTTTTTCCAGCTTAAAAGTTGTCAGCCCGCTACTGCCGCCCCAACTGAATGAAGGGATGAATTTAGGAGGAAAATCCCCGCCAAAAATATTGCAGCTGATACCTACCACGGTGCCCGTATTAAACATCGTGTTGATGCCGCACTTGGAATGGTCACCCATAAACAAGCCGCAAAACTGTTGTCCTGTCGGCACCAGTTCATTTTCCGTTTCACTCCATATTTTTACTTCGTCATAGTTGTTTTTCAGGTTAGAGCAATTGGTATCTGCACCAAAGTTGCACCATTCGCCCACAACCGAATTACCTAAAAAGCCGTCATGCCCTTTATTGCTGTTCCCGAAAAATAAGGTATTGCTTATTTCGCCGCCCACCTTACACCCGGGCCCTATCGTGGTACCGCCATAGATCTTGGCACCCATCTTTACCGTTGCTTTGCTGCATAACGCGAAAGGTCCGCGAATGAGCGCACCCTCCATAATTTCCGCATCCGCACCGATGTAAATGGGACCGTTTTCTGCATTCAGTATGCAGGGGCCGACTTTAGCGCCGGCTGCCACGAAGATGTTTTCCGGGGCAATAGCCGTAACATAATCAGGCAGGGGTTGTGTATTTTGATCTTTGGTCAGCAGGTCAAAATCGGATATGACAGACTGCTCATTCAGGAGGAACAGATCGGGGAGCCGTTCCAACCGGATTACCGGATTGGGATACTCCACTTCCGAAAACCCCTTTACCGTTTCTTCTATATTACGGTTATACAGTGCCGTCCGGAAAGCGATTATCTTGTTTTCAGCCAGCAGCACCTCTTTTGTATTCAGCGCATATATAGCCTGAATCAAAGAATGATCCGCCCATGCGGAGGAATTGATAAAAATATTATCGTCCTGGAGGTGCGGCGGAAAAGCAGGTTGTAAATAATCGACAGTGGCAGTGGCAGTGTTTTTGCCCAGGAAATATTCCCAGCGCTCACGCATAGTCAGTATACCGCAACGTATATCGGCCACGGGACGTATATGGGTAAAAGGTAGTAAATGATTACGTGCCTGATCGTCAAATAATATGAATTGCATGTTGGTTGTTAGTCTGGCCGGCAAAGGTCGTGATTTTTTTACACTGTTTCCCTCTCGTCCGAACCGGGAAGGCAGCATGATTATACGGTCACTGCCGGTGCGTCTTTTCATCCAAAGGGGTTTTTTACCCGGAAATGTCCATAATCATTACCTTTGCACTCATTTTAAACGGTAAAAAACAATATATTTACGAATGATTTTACCAATAGTGGCCTACGGACACCCGGTATTGAGGAAAGTGTGCACGGATATTTCCGGGGATTACCCAGAGCTGGAAAAGCTGACAGCCGATATGTGGGAAACAATGTACCACTCCAATGGCGTTGGCCTTGCCGCGCCGCAGGTGAACCGTCCCATCCGGTTGTTTGTGATAGATACCATACAGATCGTGGAAAATTTTGACGACGAGGATAAAAAAGAATTTCCCGATGAAAAGGGTGTAAAGAAGGTTTTTATTAATGCGCATATTGTGGATAAGCAGGGAACACCCTGGGCCTATAATGAAGGATGCCTGAGCATACCGAAAGTGAGGGAAGATATAGAAAGGGAGGAAACGGTTGTGCTGCGCTACTGCGATGAACAGTTCAACGAGGTGGAAGAAACCTTTTCCGGCATAACAGCGCGTGTTATCCTGCACGAATATGATCATATAGACGGCAAATTATTTATTGATTATTTACCCGCACTTAAAAAGCGCCTTCTTAAGAAGAAACTTGATGATATTTCCAAAGGGAAAGTAAGGGTGGACTACAGAATGTTATTACCTAAATAATTTATGGCGGAGCAAACTACCGGAATACAAAGATCCAGGGCTGCACAGGTGATGGCCCGTTTTTTTAAAGCTATGCCTGTGTTCTTTCCCCTGATCGCTTTGTTTCATCTTGGACAAACCATCTTTGAGACTTTTAATTACATCGGTGACGAATCTGTTGCAAAGGCTTACTGGCTACGCCCCCTGGTGTTGCTACTCTATTCCGTATTCTGGATAGCGACCTGCTTTCGGCAGAGATGGGGCGGTATAGCGTATATTGCGCTCACTATATGCAATGTAGTATTTTATCTATTTGGTCCGGATATATTATTAAAGCGGGCGATCGGTGATATACTGTTTGTACCGATACCGGTAAATCTTCTATTCTCCTTTTTACTGCTGTTCTTTTTTCGTAAGATGGAGTAAGAGTTTGGTTTCAGGCAAAGGGGAAAGAGAGACAACGGACGCAATAAACCTTAACTGGATTACTCAGTTAGGAATAAATGGCATAGTAGATTGCTGTTCTTCTATTTTTATTGGAATGTATTTCGATCCATCATGTCTATTTCCTCTTCACGATAGTTTGTGTTTTTATCAGGTTTTCCTTCTCGTTTACAAGGCGTAACAGATAAATGCCTTCGGGTAGGTTTTTCAATGAAAGTGTTTTTATATCTTCTGTCCGGATGACTTTCCGTCCTTCGATAGTACTCAGGGTAGCATCCAAACGTACAGGACTATTTACATACATAACATCTTCTGTCGGGTTAGGGTAGATATCAATTTGATCGGATATGCTATTGGTATTGCCGGTTGAAGTTGAGTTTATAACGAGTATAGTCCTCGAAGCAGTAGAGGAACATTCACCCTGTGTAATGGCTAAGTCAATTCTGTGCTCACCGGGCGTCGACAGAGCGTATTCCACCGTGTCCGTGTTTCCAATATCAATCCCTTTTCCCACATCGCGCCATTTGTATTCCTGTCCCGGTTTGCCGTACATGACACTTAACTGGAAAGTTTCGTTCGGATATACTATGTTTTTATCTGTAAAAATAGCAACCCCCTCAGGGTTATTATAGGAAACACGTATGGAGTCCGATCCCGTACAATTGCTTACTATATCCGTTGCTGCTATTTTAAACACTTGTGTGGAAGTAATAGTACCGGTGGTGGAATCAGCATAAGGGTCGGCCAGATACTCTTCAGGAGTCCAATGGTAATTATAAGCGCCTGCATACAATGTTCTTCCAACCAGTTTAAATTCACCGGTACAGGTAAATGTATCTTTTAATGGCGGATAAATAACAACCGGCTTCTGTATTAAAATATTTTCCGAAATGGGGCTTCCGGCTCCGGTTGGTGGTGTATAAGTAATTTTACAAACAGTAGGGAAGACGGTGGTACCGCCTGATGCCTTTACCGGGTTCAGATACCATTTGCCGTTTTGTGTAACTATTCCGCAGCCGTCAAATGTACCGCCAACGGGTGATCCAATTAATTCAAAATCTGTGTCTTCAAAACAATATTTACCTGTTAATACAGATCCATCAGCATTTGTTATGGTAGGGCAGGGTGTAGATGTAAATGTCAGGGTTTTAGATAGAGAATTTCCTCCTGCTGCAAAAGTAATCACACAGGTAAATGGGAAACTGGACACTCCTGATGTGGCTATGGAAGGGTTCAGATACCATTTGCCATTTTTCGTAAACATCCCACAACCGGTAAAAGTACCGTCAGGGCTCCATCCCTTTAATTCAATATCCCTGTCTTCATAACAATATTGGTCTTTCAGGGCAGATCCATCACCATGCGTTATGGTTTGAGCCGAACCAGGTATAAAAAATAATAAGAGTAGCAGCGTAACGGAAGAAAGGCGAATGGGATTCATGAAGAGTATTTTTAAATGAAAAAAGTGCGCAAATGTACTAAATTTGGTTAACGTAAGGTACGATTATATTCGATGTATTGTATAGTTTTTCACCGGTTAGTCATGGCACCGCCACAAAAAATAGTAAGTAATGAAATGTATTTTTTTATTTTTTGCATTAACCTTAATTGCATGTCATAATAGAGAAGTATCTGATTTGAATCAGGAGAGCACGGAGGATAGATTGATGTACTGGGACAGTAGTTCAGTTGTATTTCATGAATTCGATATTGAAAAAGATTGTTTTGATTGCGGTTTCTCAGCTCGTGTCTATTTGTCATTAAGCGACAGTTTAGGGAGAAATACTAATAATAGGCCTATCTTCTATATGGTAAGTGAAAAGTACAGGGATACCTTATTTTTAAAATATCGTGCTTCTAACTCCGGGAATCCAGAGCTCTATGTTGATTTCTTTACTGTTGCCATGAAAGAAACAGGCTACTACGAAGGTGTACGGTATGTGTACAAATTTATGCAATATGGTACATTGTATATGAAGCGGAGCGATGGAAATGTTGAAATGATTGACAGGAGGAAAACCTTCAGGCTGAACTCCTATTTTTTTTACACCCTGAGCAGCTCCTGATCTTTCGTCCTGAAACGGTTTATGATTTGTACTACCTAAAAAGGTATTTTATTTTTTTCTGCTTGTTTTTTTATAGGAGGTAGAAGCAATGTCATTAACTTTAGATGTTGGTGAAAACACCAACATCGGCGGTCGCCGTTGCGGGTGTTTTCACCCGTATCTATACGAAGCCCTAAGTTAATGACATTGGCCGGTAAACCTTAATTTTGTTTCTT
>JBEBVI010000034.1:0-19116 GCA_040392805.1 Taibaiella helva | reverse complement strand
AGATCATGGACATCCAAAACACGCCCGCAAATAAAAGAGCCGAATACGAATTTAACCATGTATTACGTGATGTAATTACACCTGTGGACGGGAAACCATTTCTTACAGATCTTTCTCAAAAAGAAAAAGGAAGGGTATACAAATACAGAAGCAACTTTAGTATAGATCCTTCTGATAACCTGCAAAAGAACTGGAAGCCTGAAAATATGACTGTCGTTGCTTTTGTTACTGCTAATACACCTGATGATATTCATGTATACCAAGTGCAGTCTGTAAAATTGCTGCCATAATTTCAAGAGCAAAACCGCAAGGTCATCCGTGGTATCTGCTTATAAAGTAAATACGATATACACTATAAAAGAAAGCCCGACTCAAATCGGACTTTCTTTATTTTTATTAAATAATCATCATTGCTGACCTTGACCCGCAATATCTTTTTATGCGTACATTTCGCTTCGCAGTTGTTTCACACGCTCATCATTAATATATTCGTCAAACATCATTTCGCGGTCAATAAGCCCTTTGGGCGTAATTTCCAATATACGATCCGCTACGGTTTGGGTCAGCTCATGGTCTCTCGAGGTAAACAGTATGGTTCCTTTAAAATCTTTCATCCCGTTATTCAGTGCCGTAATAGATTCCAGATCGAGATGGTTGGTTGGTTCATCAAAGGTGAGCACATTACCTTTCTGCATCATCATGCGGCTCAGCATACAACGTACTTTTTCCCCTCCGCTTAATACAGTACATTTCTTTTGTGTTTCCTCTCCGCTGAAAAGCATTCTTCCCAGGAAGCCACGTATAAATGTTTCGTCTTTTTCTTCGGAATACTGCCTTAACCAGTCTACCAGGTTAAGATCCAGCCCTTCGAAGTAAGGGGCATTATCGGCCGGCAGATAAGTAGTAACGGTAGTGACCCCCCATTTAAAAGAACCATCAAAATCCTCATCTTCCCCGTTTATAATCTTGTAGAATGCCGTGGTCGCCAGGCTATTTTCTGCGACAACCGTCACTTTCTGGCCACGCTTCAGATCAAAATTGATATCCCTGAACAGCACCTGTCCGTTCAGTGTTTTTGACAGGCCTTTTACTTCCAGTATCTGGTCGCCGGCTTCCCTTATCTGGTTATTAAATAGTATGGCCGGATATTTCCGGTTAGAAGGCTGCATATCTTCCAGCTTTATCTTATCCAAGGCTTTCTTACGGCTTGTTGCCTGTTTAGATTTAGATGCATTGGCGGAGAAACGGGCAATGAATTCTTTCAGCTCGGCAATCTTATCTTCAGCTTTCTTGTTTTGCTCAGTGCGTTGCTTTAACAACAACTGGCTCGATTCGTACCAGAAGGTATAGTTACCGGTAAATATATTGATCTTGCCGAAATCTATATCAGCAACATGGGTACAAACGGTATCCAGGAAGTGCCGGTCGTGCGATACAACCAATACTACTTTATCATAATCCGCCAGAAAGTTCTCTAACCAGGAGATCGTCTGCAGATCCAGGTCGTTGGTCGGCTCATCCAGTAAAAGGATATCCGGGTTGCCAAATAATGCCTGCGCGAGCAATACCCTGACCTTTTCATTACCATCAAGGTCTTTTACCAGCATATTATGCTTGTCTTCTTTAACGCCAAGGCTGCTTAATAAGGTAGCGGCATCGCTTTCCGCATTCCAGCCATCCATTTCGCCGAAAAGCGCTTCCAGTTCTCCGGCGCGCATCCCGTCTTCTTCTGTAAAATCCTCTTTGGCATAAACGGCATCTTTCTCCAGCATGATATTATAAAGCACTTCATTGCCCATGATAACCGTCTGCAATACCGGCACGTCATCATATTTGTGGTGATCCTGCTTCAGCACACTCATCCTCTGGCCTTTAGGTATCTCTACTTTACCTGAGGTTGGTTCAATATCACCTGAAAGTATTTTTAAAAATGTAGATTTACCGGCTCCGTTGGCTCCTATAATACCATAACAGTTGCCTTCGGTAAACTTCAGGTTTACATCTTCAAATAAAACACGCTTACCATAACGAAGCGACAAATTAGTTACATTAATCATTTTTCCCTGCCCAATAAGTTGATTTAGAAATACAAAAGGCTTAACCGCGCTTTCGGGGCGCAAAGGTACAAAGATTAAAGTGATTTGCCCATTTCAGTACCGCTCAGCGAAACTTATAGTTTTCGCTGACTTATTATATTGCTTTCAGCGATCATAGTAGATCATATTTTTCATTGGGCTGTGCCCTGAGCCGGTGCTGATTTTTCTGGGGACAAGGTGAGACTCGGGCGACGGGGCTTTATCGCCTGAAAAAATGTAACTCTTAAGCTTTACTATTTCATTCGGTTTACCTTTCCTTTTGCACGTTTGCTACCTTGTCGTATATTTGCAGCGCTAAATAAGGAGCACAATCACACTTATAATACAATTATAAGATATCTGTAATCTCAAAATTGATACAATGGCTGTATTAGTCAATAAAAACTCTAAAGTAATAGTACAAGGCTTTACCGGCACGGAAGGCACTTTTCATGCCGGCCAGATGATTGAGTATGGAACCAATGTTGTAGGCGGCGTTACTCCGGGCAAAGGAGGCTCTACCCACCTGGACCGCCCAGTTTTTAATACAGTAAAAGACGCTGTAGAAAAGGCAGGCGCCGATACTTCCATCATCTTTGTACCGCCTGCATTTGCCGCTGATGCTATTATGGAAGCTGCCGATGCCGGTATTAAAGTGATCATCTGCATTACGGAAGGCATACCTGTTCAGGATATGGTAAAAGCCAGGGCTTATATACAGGGCAGGGACTGTCGTTTGATAGGGCCTAACTGCCCGGGCGTTATTACCGCCGGAGCGGCTAAAGTGGGTATTATGCCTGGTTTCGTATTTAAACCCGGACGTATAGGAATCGTTTCCAAATCGGGAACACTGACTTACGAAGCGGCAGATCAGTCTGTCAAAGCCGGATTAGGTATCTCTACAGCGATAGGAATCGGAGGCGACCCCATTATCGGCACTACAACTAAAGAAGCAGTTGAAATGCTGATGGATGACCCCGAAACAGATGGTATCATCATGATCGGTGAGATCGGCGGAAACATGGAAGCCGAGGCTGCTCTGTGGCTGAAGGAAAATATGCGCAAACCTGTAGTAGGCTTTATCGCGGGGCAGACTGCACCTCCGGGCCGCAGAATGGGACATGCCGGCGCTATTGTGGGTGGTGCGGACGATACTGCTGCTGCTAAAATGAAAATTATGAGTGAATGTGGTATTCATGTGGTAGCCAGCCCTGCTGATATCGGCAAGACTATGGCAGAAGTGCTTCAAAAGGAAGCCGTAGCTGGTTAAATAATATTTTTATTGAAGGAAGGCAGCCGTTACCGACTGCCTTCTTTGTGTTTGGGTATTACTTCAGAACGCTGATAATGCAGGTAAAAATGATTTACACGGATTTCTATAAAGAATGATAAATCTGTGCTTATCCGCAAAATCTGTGTCATCTGCGTGCCATACATTATAATCCCACAAAACTTTCAAAATCAGAACGGCTGACAACAGCAGTTTTATGATTGGGATAGGCTTCGCGAAAAGATTGGGCAAAGCGCACTTTCTGGGCTTTCCACCTCAGCTCAAAAGCATTCAAAACACCCCCAGCTTCTTCAATATAGTCAATTTCGGCTTTATCATGTGTACGCCAGGAATACATATTGGCGTGCCGCCCCAGATAATGATTGTTTTTCAGCCTTTCAGCAACCAGGAAGTTCTCCCATAACGCACCTTTATCTTGCCTTAAATCAATATTGGAAAAATTGCTGATCAACACATTGCGTATGCCATTGTCATAAAAATAGTATTCCTTTCCTTTCTTGATTTCGTTACGCAGATTGCGGCTCAATGCGGGAAGTTTGAATATGATAAATGCTTTTTCCAGCAAGTCGATATACTTTTCTACAGTTGCCGTGTCAATATTGCCGATTGTTTGTGCCAGCTCGTGATAGTGCACTTCGCTGCCTACCTGGAACGCTAAGGCCTGCAGCAATTTTTCGATATGTGTTGGCTTTCGGATATGATCTAATTTCAGAATATCCTTGTACAAATAACTGTTTGCTATTTCAATCAGCGTATTCCTTTCTTCACCTGTATTGTTTACCACATCAGGGTAAGAGCCAAAAATCAACCTTGTTTCCAACAGCCTTTTTGCTTCCAGAACAGACTGATTTTGGGCTATTTCCTTATGGCTTGGCTGAATGGATAGAGATAAAACGTTCGTTTCCGCCCGGTAAGGGGTTCTGCCATTTTATCTTGCAGCTCGAAGGATGAGGAACCTGTAGCGATGACCTGGATATCTGGTTTTGTATCGTATATCAATTTCAGCTTTTTTTCAATGTCGGGTATTTGCCGGGCTTCATCTATTATGACCAATCTACTGTTGGGGCCAATCAGTTGTAAGGGTTGGGTACTGGTATTTGCTGTTTCGAAGGCTTGTAAAACATCTGCTTCATCTGCATTTAACCACACGGAGGGTACGCCGGTTTGTGTAACAACCTCTTTCAGTAAAGTTGTTTTCCCTACCTGGCGGGCACCTAAAAGCAATATAACTTTTCCTTTGAAACAGTGGTCAACTATGTTTTGCTGCAAATCACGATGTATCATTAGCTTGTAACTTAGAAGCTCAAGGGTACTAAATTTAATATTGTAATCTAAATATCAGGCGTGATTTTTCGATTGTAATCTAAATATTAGGGGATTATTATAAACAGGTAAGTATAGCCAAAAATCAAAGTCTTATCTGTGATTATCGGCGTAATCTGCGGGAACATTATTACACATTAAAAATTTTAAACAATCCTTAAATATATCATTGCAAAAGAGGAATTTTGTCCTGTAAAAATCAGAAATGGAATAAATGAGCGCAAACGAAAGAATAATTATAGTCGGAGCCGGTTTAAGCGGGTTGACTCTGGCTTACC
Organism: Taibaiella helva; assembly: GCA_040392805.1. Taxonomy (GTDB): domain Bacteria; phylum Bacteroidota; class Bacteroidia; order Chitinophagales; family Chitinophagaceae; genus Taibaiella; species Taibaiella helvus_B. The sequence continues at coordinate 14,149 of JBEBVI010000034.1, read as the reverse complement.
TGCTTTCCAAAAAGAATATCCGTGCGGACATCTTAGAAGCTGCGCCAAGGCTAGGTGGGAGAATACAGACCAGGCAGGGTACTTTGAAAACACCTTTGGAATTGGGTGCAACATGGTTTTCGGACATGCACCCGAATGTATTGGCTTTGGTCGATGAGCTGGGATTGCATAAATTCCCGCAGTACTCGAAAGGTATCTCGCTGTTTCAAACCAAATCGTTTGAGCCACCCCAAAAGTTCTTTATTCCCGAAGCCGAAAATCCGTCTTACAGGATTGCCGGCGGAACGCAAATGCTGACAGATACCCTGGCTAAGAAAGTTTCTTCGGAACGTATCCGGCTCAATACGAAAGTTACTGCTATCAGAGAAGTAGAGAACGAATTATTGGTAGAAACTTCCGACGGGGAAAAGTGGTATGCTGATAAAGTTGTTCTGTGCTTACCACCTCAATTGGCAGGTACGCAGATATCCTTTTCACCCGGGTTGGCTGATGATATTTCCGGGACTTTACCAACTGTTCAAACCTGGATGGCCGGGGCTATAAAATTCGTATTAGAGTATGCAGCGCCCTTCTGGAGAAGGGAGGGATATTCAGGAATGTTATATAGCCACGCCGGGATCGTTACCGAGATGTACGACCACAGCAATTTTGAAGAAAACAGGTTTGGCTTTACGGGCTTCCTGAACAGCGGGGCTTCGTCCTATTCGCAGGAAGTAAGACGGGAATTGGTATTACAGCAGTTAGCAGAACTTTTGGGAGGAGAGATTTTAAAGCCGGTTACTTATTTTGACAAAGTCTGGACGGATGAATTCGTATCTGGTGGTAACCAGGTTATCCAGCGACCGCATCAAAATAACGGGCATGCGTTGTTGCAGGAAAGCTATATGAACGGTAAGCTGTATTTCTCCGGAACAGAAACGGCTCTCGGATGTCCGGGATATATGGAGGGTGCAGTAATTTCTGCCTGGAACATTGCAGGTAAATTATTGGGTTAGCGTTGTTGTGCAGTGCTTTGAAAGATGCATTTTTCCACAGGTTTCGCAGGGGAAGCGCAGAAATATATTATTTCTTCTAACTAGTGCAGCCTTCAACGGTTGGAACAGGCGCTTAAATATAAATTATCACCAGATCTCATAAATACTCAATAGATTTGCAGGCATCTTATTAAAAAAGCTATAATTTTTTATTCAATGGGTTATTCAGTGCGTGTTTTCCTGTTTCTCTTTTTTGCATCATTTACTATTCTGGCCTGCGGTCAGCAGCATACAGAGCTGACACCCCGTATCTTCCTGGAACAAATTAAAGGTAATGATGTTCAACTGGTCGATGTACGCACCAGCGGGGAATATAATACAGGGCATATTGAACATGCGGTAAACATAGACTGGAACAGTGCGGATTTTAAGGAAAAGATCAAAGCTTTGAACCAGGAAAAACCGGTATATGTCTATTGCCTCAGTGGCGGACGAAGCGCGGCCGCGGCGCAATATATGCGTGATGCAGGCTTTTCGTCCGTATCTGAGCTAAAAGGAGGTATGATGAGCTGGCGTGCAGAAAAGCTGCCGGAAGTTTCAGGCGTACAGCCAGCGGAAGAAATTTCTTTACAACAATATAAAAGTATGCTGGAAAGTGACAAGTTCGTATTGGTCGACTTTTATGCAGACTGGTGCGTTCCCTGTAAAAAAATGAAGCCTTATTTAGAACAGATAGCTACCGAAATGCAGGAGGATATGGTATTAATACGCATTGACGCGGACCAAAACCCGAAACTGTGCGCTGCTCTTAAAGTATCCGGGTTGCCTGTATTGAAACTTTACAGGAAGAAGAAGCTGGTATGGGAGCATGTAGGGTTCATTGCAGAAGATAAGTTGAGGGCTAAGTTTAAGTAAGGTTTTTAATGGGAGGTTGAATTGATATTTATTGAGCAATGCGGCGTAATGTTCCGCACAACTGGACAACGGAGCGCAACAGCACAAAAATTTTTAACTGACCTATGCACTTTATAGATATAATTCGATTTAGAAAGGGTAACCGATAGCCAGGTTAAAGAAAAGATTTTCCCTGCGCCAGTCGGGGTCACCGAAACGGATATCATTAAAGGTCCAGCGGCTTCCTTCCGGCAACCAGGGTTTGCGTATAGGGAAGGCAAAGTCGAAGCGTAGTAACAGGATGGTAAAATCAAGCCGTAGTCCCAGCCCGGCATCTGCGGCCAGCTCTTTATAAAAATTACCCGTGAATTTGCCTCCCGGAAATTCATCATCATCTCTGAGCAACCATATATTTCCGGCATCAACAAAAAGGCCTGCTTCTATAAACTGGTATAATTTTGTGCGGTATTCCACATTCAGCTCTGCCTTAATATCTCCCAATATCTCAAATTTCCTGTTCGTCCCGGTCAGGTAAGCTTCATTATATGTGCCCGGTCCTACCAGCCTCGAGCTGAATCCCCTTAAGCTGCTGCTTCCGCCGGAGAAGAAGCGTTTTACGTTAGGCATTCCGTAAGAGTTGCCATAAGCATAGCCGTAACCGAAAAAGGCACGCGTAGCCAGCACCGATCCCCGATTGATCTGCCTGTAATAACGGAAATCGACCTGGGCTTTTATATACTGGGCATAGTTCGAGCGCAGTATTTTTTTAGGTGCATCAAAGGAAGCGTTCTGGGCAATACCTACCAGGTTTCCGGACAGGTCGAGCAGGCCGTTGAAATAATAATTATTAGGCTGGTTCAGTCCGTTAAGTTGGGAATTGTATGTGTATTCGTAGGTAGGGCCAAAAATGATACCGTTATAAATCAGGTTACTGAAATTAAAGCTGTCGGCATTTGATTTATCTATCGTATCGGTCTTTAAGAGGGAAATATTTATAGGAAAAAGTTTATGATCTTTCTGGGCATTTTCCTTCCAGTTATAACCAAACCCGAAATTCAGCGAGTTGATCTGGTAAAATCCCGCTTTCAGGGAGTAGTTGTAGGCTGCGCTCATTATAGTACGTGGTATAAACATTCCCGAAGGTTTGATATTAAAGAACGGAACCATAAAGCGGGGAAAATTCAGGCTGGCTTCCAGGCCGGCATTGTAAGCATTAGGTCGTTGGGATATGCCGCCGTATTGGGCTTCAAAGCCACCGGTAAGCTTGATGGAAAGAAGCTCGGCACCTTTGAATATATTTTTATTACGCCAGTTAAGTGTACCCCTGAGACCTCCCCTACTGTCATTTTGGGTGAATCCGCCAAAGTCGATATTAAAGGCTTTCCGCGGGTATGGGGTAAGCAGGTAAACCACATCCAGCTTGTTCTCCCCGCTGTTGTCCCTGACGGGAGTAAATTCATTTTTTACAAATTTAAAAGTTCCCAGGGTAACCAGCCTGTTCAGCGCCATATTCTGGTCCCGTTTGTTGTACAGCTCGCCCGGCTTTAATTGCATGGCCTGGTAAAACACATAGGGCCGGTAAGTTCCCCTCCGGTCTACTACCGAAAAGCCTTCAAACCGGACGGTATCCATTCCCCGGCCATTGCCTCCACTTCGCCGGGTAATTGTGGAGCCCCTGCCCAGCTGGTAGTTGGGAAATATGGTCACATTATTGATCAGGTATTGCTGTGTAGCCGTTACAGGCATTTCGTTATGCTTGATTTTTAATATCATATCCGCCTCCCGGTTCGCAATGCCGGTATCTACATCAAGTAATAAATAATCCGGACTAAAATAATAATAACCTCTATTTTTCAGTATATTATCAATTCTTATGCGTTCATCTTTTATTGTGTTCAGGTCGTAGGGATTGCCGGGCTTCAGGAGGGAGCCTGCTTCTATAGCACGGATATTATGTGCCAGCCAGGATGTATCGCCTGGTGTGAACTGTACCGAACGGATATAGGTACGCGGCCCGGTCTTCACCTCAAAATAAGCCGTTGTCTTTTTCTTTTTGGTTTCTTTCCTGCCTTCGCTGTAAGCCCCGAAATAGCCTCTGTTCTGAAGCTGGTTAGTGATCACCTTATTATTGGACTCAACATTCAAATCGCTCCCCAAAACCGGTGGTTCCCCTATTTTATTCCTGAGCCAGTTCCGGAAACCTTTTTCTTTTTTAGGCACACCGGCAATATTGTACAGGGTCAGTTTAAAGCGTACGCCTAAGAAGGATGAATTGGGTTTGGGGCGCACGACTTCCGCCAGCTCTTTCTCCAATCCTTTTTTCTCGGATCTGGTAGCTAAGGAATCCGTGATCTTAACTTTGGCACCAAGATATAATGATTCGTTTTCCGCCAGGTACCGGGAGTTACTGCAGGAACTGCACTGAACGGCGCACCATATTAGGAGTAACATAGACCATTTATGGACGGGATTAGATATCATAGCGACTGATCTGCTTATTAAATATTTTGTTTGTTGAAAAAATAATGACAACCTGTCATTTCTCTACCCGGGTTGATTTTTGGTTTCATCTCCCTGTTCCGTTTGCTGCCTGCGCCTTTCCATATATTTTTTCCTGCTTCTGAATATGGATTTAAACCTGTTGTATTCTATTGATATACGGAAGCTGACACCAGTCTCGATCACGTACCCGTCTATAATATTCTGCAGCTCGTTCACACGGTAAGCTCGAACCAAGTAACGCCCGTCTTTGGATACACGATAGTCGGCCGATATATTTCCGGGTATCAGTGCACTTTGCTGGGATTGTGCCTGCTGGCCTTCCAGTTGAAAATCATTTCCGACAGTTATATTCAGCCGGTCGTTAAACAATCTCTTGGAAGCAGAAATATTGAGATCTGTACGGTTACTTTTCTGACCTGTAGAATAATCTTCTGAAGATTCGAGGCCCACATTAAGATCGAACCCCTGTACCAGCTCCCCGGCTATATGATTAAGCTGATCGCTTAAAAAGCGGCTGGCGCTCTGCCTTGCCGCATACTCCACTCCTCCACCTGCACTTTCAAAAGGGTTTTCAGAAATAAACCTTCCCAGGATCAGTATGGCAAAAACCTGCTTGTTCAGCGTTGAAGCATCATTCCGTATCTCGCTCAGCTTTCTCTGTACATTGTCGCCTATATCACTACGCACCATAGTTACTTTATCTTCCGGCAATACAATGTCAAAAGTGATCTCCGGTTGCATGACTTTGCCTTTGAGTTTTAGCTGTACGCTGAAAGGAAGCCTTTGCTTGTAAAAATTCAGCTCAGACTGGTCTATCTGCTTTTCCATAAGCTCATAAGGTGCGATATTAGCACTATATGCCGCCGTTATGTCCACTTCTGCATCCATCGGATCGCCGGAAAGGGAGATGGTGCTTCCGGGTACGATCTTAAATTTTCTTTTGAGAAAATTATAGTTCAACTCGTAGTAACCGTCTGTAAGCTCGTAAGTGCCCGTAAGGCCGACAGAACCGTCAGGGCCCATAAACGTATTCAGGTTGGCCTGGCCTTTTACCTGCAGGTTATCGCCGGTAACCGGATCGATCACTACGTTAAATATGGCTTCTTTATCTATGCCCACATTGACATTCATTTGTGCGGCACGTGACATGCGCATGCTGCCCGGAACCCTGATCTGTGTGGAATCGATCCAGGTGGTATCCCTGCTGTCTATAAACCGTACTATGCCATTGGTTTCCTGGATTCCCGGCCCCATATCGATCATGGCATAGGTCAGGTTTGTGCTGTCATGTATAGTCAGGTCGCCGCTTATTTTCGGTGCGGTGGCGAGGCCTTTCATATCTAAGTTGGAGCTTAGCACGAGCTTGCCATAGAAAAGATCATTGTCTTTTTTCGTGGAGTTGACGGCGAGCCATCTGTTCATTCTTAAATTAAGATCGAGGAAATATCTGGTGAAATCCCTGCTTCTGATCGTTCCTTTCAGTACTGCACTTTGCCCGTTTTTATCCTTAATAGTAAAATTATCGAACACCATTCCTTGTTTGTTGAACTTTATGGTTTCCGATGGCATCAGGAACGGAGCATTCAACATAGTGACCGTAGTCTGCAGCCGGTCGGTATACAAAGCGCCCAGAATGATAGGACGGTTAGTGGTACCGGCAAGGGAAAGTTTCCCTTTCAGGAAGCCTGAACTGTTTTTTATAGACCCGAATGCCAGCCCCTGGACACTCTTAAGGCTTAGCGCTTCCATATCCAGCTCAAATTTGAAATCGTTGCTGTCTACCGGGGTTAGGAAATAATTCCCGCTCAACGTAATATTATTGTCGTTTCCACTGAGCCTTATCTTCGCGTAATAATTACTTTCCGTTTCGTTTTTAGCCAGGAAATCAAGCGCTCCGATATTTTCATTATACACCTGCAGATCAGTGATATTTCCTGCAACATCTATTTTAGGGAAACTATCCCGCAGGTCTACCCTCGCTTCCAAACCTAAAATACCATCTGCAATTAAGGTATCCCGGCTTATTGTTCTGGTAAGGTTGGAAAGGGAGAAGTTGTTTATGGCCAGTTTAAGCGGAGCATTAAACTCCGGCGTTATACTGCCCATGCGTATCAACTGGTTGCCACGTGTCATAGTTACATCCTGTACATTAAAACCGGACGGTCCCAATACCATCCTGTTGCGCGGATCCACATCCCAATGCTCATAATCAAGCAACAGCCCTTTAAACAAACGCACATAGGTCAGCCCGCTGTCCCTTATATCATGATGAATGGCTCCGCCTAAAGCAAACTGTTCATTGCCTGTAGAGTCCTTCAGTGTAATACGGGTATATAAGCTGTCGTTCCTTACTCCGCCCCTTACAGTAGGATACCATAGCTGAAACTGTCCCTGTGCAAATTTTTTCAGGGAAGCGGAATAGCGAAGCGTATCGCCTGTATTAAATACCTTTAGCACGCCGCTGTCCACGTAATTGTCGTTATACACCACTTTGGGCACAAAGGCGTCTATATTAAACTGTTCGGAGTTGATACGGATACCGGCTCTTATCGTATCAAATGGTTTCAGACCGGGCAGCCATGTTTTTAAAGTGGGGTGATAACTAACAGTAGCATCTACGTTCATATCATACTTCCGGTATGCTGTGAGGTTGGAATCAGTGATCCTGAAATAATCGTTTATATGTGCCAGTATCATATTACCAGTCTGGGTTAAAGGCACATGGCCATCCATATTCAGCCTTAAGATATTAGCCACGTTGACGAATATATTCTGGCTGCTGTCGGCACCTGGTTCGGACCGGACAAAAATACTGTCTAACTGAACGCCATAACCCGGTAAACGGATCTCTGCATTTTCATAGGTAAGTGTCCCTTCGGGATAATCAGGGTTAAGGTCGGCAAAATCCATACGTAAAAGCCCCTTCAGACGTAAGGTATCGCTGTAAAATCCGAGCGCCTGAACATCTATATTCCCCATATTGATTTCCGCATTCAGGGCCGGGTAGGTACCATTCAGATCGGCAACCGCATTCAGGTCAAACTGTACATTGGGGTCGGTAGAGCGACCTTTTATAGTGGCCAGCTTATGCGCTATTTCCCCGTTCAGGTGAATGCCCTGGTAATTATATTTATTATACAATGCCGAAGCGATGTGCAGGTCAAACACAGTATTCATTTTTTCCGGGTCAAAACCGATACCTTTTACCTTGCCATTCATGGTAACGGTGCCCAATACAGTATCCATCTTCAGAATACGCCCTATATTCAGACCGTCGGTGGCCACCTGCAGATCATAACGTTCATTCCCCTCTCCCGCCGCCATCAGCAATGAGCCTGCCACCTTCACATTACCATCGGCGGTATTGATAATCAGATCCGGGTAATAATCATTCATCGTACCTCTTACAGAGCCTGTTATCGCCACCCAGGCCGGTATATTCATTTGCTGCTTCAGGCTGTCAGGCAGAAAAGGAGCAATATCCGGGTATACACTGCGTATATTTTTAATCTGTAGATTGTAAGCTAATTTATCCGCATCCGGCAGACCGTTCAGTTTTCCGCTTAATAATACTTCCGTACCTTTTAGCCCGGACATCATAAAATTATTAAGGCTCAGGGCATTCATCAGCCCTTTTATATCGGCGGTAAGGTGTATGACATCGCTTTTGTAAGGCAGTAACATGGATCGCTGACCGGGTTGCATAAACAGTAAGACATCATTGATGCCCACTTTACTTTTATTGATCCCGATGTCGATGTACATTTTACCCAGGTCTTTCTGTAAAGTTTCAAGAGAAGGATAACGCACGACTATACGGTCCTGCAATTCCGTATCGGGTGTGCGCAGGTACAATTTATTAAGTGTGGCCCCCTTATTGTGATACAGGAAGCTGGTACGCAGCTCTATCACGCTGAGGCCGCTCCGTTCATTAAGGGCTATATGTTTGATATTACCGCTTATAGTGTCGGGACTGTAATACACCTGCTCGCCGTTCAGGAATAAATTACGGATGTCCAGGTGACTGTAATCCATTCCTTCTTTTTGCCTGGGTATATTGTTGTCGTCCATAGCAAAGGCAATTTGTTTCAGCATCAGCTGGTCGGCCCTCACCTTCCAGTCATTATTCCCGGCAAGGGTATCTTCGGTGCTCTTCTCTTCTTTTTTACCGGATTTCCCTATCACAAAAGAGGATTGCACCTGCTCCAGCTGGAAAGTGGATATATCCACCCACTGTTTTTCGAGGTCAAATTCGCGCACTGCGGCGCCCAGGTTGCCTACCAGTATACCGAAGTACAGGGAATCCTGCTTATTGAGAAATGCAAATTTTATATTCTCCAGGCTGATCTTGTCTGCAACCAGGTTAAAGGGCGTAGAGCCGGTATCCGTCTTCGGCTCCTGTACGATATAAGAGGTATCAGTAGCAAAAAAAGATTGGAGGCGGTTAACAGTAAGCTCTTCCACACCGAATTTCATTTGCTCCAGGTCTATATTTTTTGGCCGGAGTACCAGATCTCCAAGATTCAGGGAGAAAAAGGTGCCTCCGGTTTCGTCATCATAACGAAGGCGGATATTCTTTAAAGTGACTTTGGCAATATCCAGCTTTAATGAGCCGGAAGAGGTAGCCGTGTCCGCAGGCTGAGGTCCCTCTTGCAGCGTATCGCTACCGGAAAAAGCTTCTATAATAAAATTATAATTGAACACGGTATCCGGCAAGGGCCTGTACACATTGGCATATACGCCGTCAAGCAAAAAATGGTCCACGGAAATGCGGGTGCGCAATAAGGCAAGCATATCCATATTAATGGAAAGCTGCTGTACCTGTATCAGCGTGTCTTTTTGCCTGTCCATGATCAAAACACCTTCCAGTAAGAACTTGTCGGGAATGGAATAATCCAGCCTGGCTATCAATACCTCCGTCTGCAGTTTTTTGCGTAAAAATTTTACTATCTGTTCCCGTAACAGATTCTTGCCAAAGGAGGTTTGCAGCACAATAATAACGATCAGAAGCAGTACGAAAATACCACCCAATATATATAGTAAAATTCTTAAAATCTTTCTCATTATTTTTTAAATAAATACTAAACGGGTAATGAAATTCCGTTCCATGTATTCAAAAAAACACTCCACTTTCAGATGCCCGACAACAAATATAACGGTAAGCATATTAATAGCGCTCCGCTAATGGAAAAGAAATGTAAAAAATAGTTCCCAGCCCGGATTCGGTTTCAAAACCGATCGACCCGTTGGCATGCTCCACCATTTTCTTTGTCATATACAAACCCAAACCGGTTCCCGAAGTTTTCGTTGTGAAATAGGGAACAAACAGATTTTCCTTCATTTGCCCGGAAATTCCCTTTCCGTTGTCTTTAACTGAGATAACAACGTTTCTTTCCACTTGTTCGTATTTTATCTCAATAAGGGGTTCCCTGTCCGGCGGTACTGCCTGAATTGCATTACTTATAATATTGTTAAATATTCTTATAAAATAACTTTTATCTATATAAATGCAAGCTGAAGGTAAAGAATCGTCCAGCCGGATAATGCCTTTCTGATTATTATTTTCAAAAAGCGCCACTATGGATCTCAGTGCGTCGGACAGGTTGATCTCCTCCGGAAAAGCCTCCGGCATTTTTGCAAAATTGGAAAATTCGGTTGCAATAAGGTTCAGGTTTTCAATTTGTTCTATCAATGTCTCAGATACCCGCATGGTCAGGTCTTTTACATCATCGCGATCCGATCTCACTGCATTTTGCAGATATTGAATACTGAGCTTCATCGGCGTCAGCGGGTTCTTAATTTCATGCGCCACCTGTTTGGCAATTTCCCTCCAGGCCTCTTCGCGTTCTGTCCTTGCCAGCTTTTTAGCCATATCTTCCACCTTCTGCATCATAGCATTATATTCTTTCACCAATAAGCTGATCTCATCCTTATAGGGCCATTTGATCGCTTCATTACGGGTCAGCTGGATATTCCTGAACTGGGCAATGAGCAGGCGGAATGAACGGATAATACTGCTGGAGATCAGCACCGCCGAAATACCGGACAAGAAAAATACCAGGGTGTACACATTGATCAGGGTGACCAGCACATTGGATATCTCATCCTGGAAGGCTGTATAAGAAGCATAATAAGGCAGATTGATATAAGCAATAATTTTACCGTCCTTATCGCGTAGTGTGGTATAGATGCTCTGGTATTTCAATTTGCCGATCTTTTCCTTAACAATCATTTCCGATTGCAAGCCGCTTTCCATAACCGCAAGTACAGCCGGCGACATATAGTGGCTTAAAATTCCTTCTTTCAATAAACCGGTTTGCGAAGTGGCTGCCAACCTGCCATGGCTATTATATATATTGACTTCCGCATCCTGCTCCTGGGCAAGGTTGTTCAGCCTGTAATTCAAATCCGCATACCCTGAATAAGCCGCGCCGGAAACAGTATCCAGGTAGAAAGCATCATCCTTTGTGAATTCTTTAATATTCTGCGAAAAGAAATAGACCAGGTTACGCAGGTTTTTTCTCTGGTTCTCATTATAACGGATATTCAGGACAGATACCGTAATGCTCCCCACCACAAATAGGGAAGCAAAAACGGTCAACAGGATAGTCAGGTTAACTTTTGAACGGATCGTCGGGTTGGCCATCCTGAAAAACAAGCGAACCGTCAGAGGGTGAAAAAGAACATACCGGAGCAGGAAAGCTGCAGCCGACATCAGGAGTAAAATGGCCAGTACATAGCTGAACAGAGATACCAGGCCGGTAATGATATTACGCTTGTAAATAACCTGTATGTATTCCGTATCTGAAATACGGTACATCAGCACAGAGCTGCGCAATCGCTCCTTAAACACAAAATCTTTCGTCAGCTGCTCATTACTGCGAAAAGGGAAAACCGCATCTCCACCCTGGTCATATAAACGCTGATCATGATAGATACCATAAGCATATTTATCAAAATATTGCTGATCGGTCGGATTATATTTTTTCTGAAAGAAGGTACGTTGCTTGGCCATTTTAGGACGATTGTCCAGCTGCGCAAATACAGCCACATATCCTAAAGTATCCAGCATATCGTCGGTAATGGAGCAGATACCCCAATATGCGGGCGCATTACTTTCAGAAGCCAGGTTCACTACCCCATAATACAACGGTTTCCCGGCTGCACTGTCTGCCAGCTGCAGCATCCGGGTACTCAGAGAATCTGCAGACTTTCTGTTTTTATTATAAAAAAATAAGGCAACGGTATACTTGGACACATAGTCGGTCAAATAATTATAATAAATATACTGCTCCATACGTGCATCCGGCAGTTGCGGCCCGTTTTTTATAAAACGCCTGATATCCGGATCGTCATCTATTTTTTCCGCTATTTCATCAAACTGGTAATATATCAATATCTGGTTATCGTTATATTGTTTCTGGGCAAAAACTTTCCTGAGCTCCCGCTCCTTGGTGTAATTCAGATAGAATATTTCCAACGTGATCCACGAGCAAAGAACGGCAAACCATATATAGGACGACGAGCTGAACACAAGCCCCCTCTTCACATTATCAGGAAAAGGTAAACCTAAAATATCGATCAGCGCCATACCCGCCACCGCAAAAAGCAGGACCATGCTGAAAGGCAAGCCGGCAGGTACAATAACTGCAAGTGAGGCTACTGTTATGACAAGGAAAAAATATTTAAAAACAGTGGAAAATATCCCGCAGATGAACCGGTTAAAGAGCACCAGGATAAAAAGCAGATTAAGCGTGATCAGTGCAATAGCCAGGATGCCTACAAAAGTATAGGCAGTTATATAAGTAAAATCTCCGGCTTCAAATGATATTTTGCTATCGATAACCAATTTGTAAATATACCCGCAACAATACCGTACAAGAATGTACAGCAGGAACACCGAAACGATGATCCTTACCAATTGGGTCGATACTTTGCTCTTAAATAAATGTCTTAACCTTTCTGAAGGAATGTACTTTATCAGATATATCAACAGCCATGTGCTGAAGCCTATATATATGATCAGCTCACCCAAAGATTTAACTTCCTTACCGGTAGAAAAAAGCTGCGGAGAAAAGATCCGGGAATTTGCAAAGCCTACAGGCACCGGAAAGAACCTGAGTATAACCTGTAGGATCAGTATAAAAAACAATAACAGGAACCAGCCTGTAAGATACTCTTTTCGTCCCCGGCTAATTGTGCAACACGTTTCATTAACCCAGGCGCAAAGGCCGAAAGCAGCGATCAGCGCAAGTATCCACACCATAATGCCCGCTTCATAAACACTTTTGGGAGGAGTGTTAAAATCCAGGCAAAACGCAGGTTGCTGTCGTTGGTCATAAATGGTATACGGGCCCTGCTCCGGAAGGATACTCAATATCCGGGAAAGCGGGATCGAGGTTGGGGTAACAAAATGCGATTCAAAATATTCATTTTCGATCCGGTAATCATACAGTACGGGGATCAGCGTATAGGCATATGAAGTAACGGAACCGGTATCGGCGGGAAGAGGCCAGCTTTTTATATAAAAATAACCCCTGCTAAAATGATGCATCCGCCCCTTTAACAAAGAATCGGGATATAAAACAGCCGATGCCGGCAAATCAACATTTGAAGAGCTCCATCTCTTCACCTCGCCGTCTTTGCAAATAAACAAATAGTATTTACCATCCAGGGTGTCCGGCATGCGCCCGGCGGCAAACTTTTCAAATACGCCCGAAGCATAATCCCGCTGAGCCTGCTTTTCCCGGCTTTCAAAATCCTTCTGAATAAGCTCAACCAGGTTCTTCTCGCTATACCGGTGCTGCTCGATATGATACCCGGTAACACAAGCGCCCAAAGATGTCACAAAGATGACGATCCAGCCGAAAAAAGGGAAGTTTTTAAACCATTTATCCAATCCTTGAGTATATAAAGTATCTCAAAAATAAATTTAATCTACACTTCTGTTTCCTTTGGCCCGGTTCCACAAGCCATCCATCTCCTCAAGGCTCATATCATGCAAAGCACGGCCCTCCTGCCCTGCCATCTGCTCCATCTGCTCAAAGCGGTACTTAAACTTTTTATTTGTTTTTTCCAGGGCCGCCTCCGGGTCTACATCAATGAACCGTGCATAATTGATCAGTGAAAAAAGAAGGTCCCCGAATTCTTCTTCTATGTCCTCCTGCTTTTTCCCTGAAAGGGCTTCTTTAAGCTCCTGCAGCTCTTCTTCCATTTTTTCAAAAACCTGCTGCCCATTATCCCAGTCAAAGCCCACTTGTCTGGCTTTGTACTGCAACCGCGTAGCTTTGGCCATAGCCGGTAAAGCCGCAGGCACCCCGCTAAGCGCCGAGCGGCGTCCTTCATTCAGCTTCAGCTTCTCCCAGTTCTGCTTTACCGCTTCTTCGTCTTCCGCCTTAGTGTAGGCATAAATATGCGGATGGCGTGCTACCAGTTTATTGCATAAGGTTTCCACCACATTCCCGATCGAAAACTGCTCCTGTTCCTTAGCGATAAGGCTGTAAAAGAAAATATGCAACAGGAGATCGCCCAATTCCTCTCTGATGCCTGTCCAGTCTTCATTTGTAACCGCTTCCGTCAGCTCATACAATTCCTCTATGGTCTGCATCCTGAGCGACTGTATGGTCTGCTTTTTATCCCAGGGACATTTCTCCCGCAGCTCATTTAATATATTTTGTAAACGGATAAAAGATTGACTATAATTCATAATTCCCGATTTCGGCACGGAAAAACCGGCGCACCTTAATGCAAAAGAACGATAGTTAAGTCAAAAGTCAAAA
>JBEBVI010000033.1:0-19193 GCA_040392805.1 Taibaiella helva | reverse complement strand
GAGCAGAATCAGCCATTTGATAATGTCCGGATTTTACTAAGATCTATCTATAAGGATTAAAGGCAGAATAGGCTAATATCATTTCATAAGGGGCCATTAAGATCGCTGCCTCGTGGCGCTTCTTTGCTATGTTGCGAGAAACAATTCACCTGTCTAAAAATCAATATGTGCTAAAACGTTTGCAGCGAAATACAAAAGCAATATGCAGTGAAGTAGCCTCTCTTGTACATAACAAAATGGTATTGAGTAAATGAGTATCAAAAGAAGCCGGATTAAACTGCAGGAAGTAATAAATCTGCACTACCTGATCAACCCCAACTCCTTCGCCTTTTCCACCAGTGCTAATGTTCCTTTAACCGCCATCTTATTGAGGATAGATTCCCGGTGATGCTCCACCGTTCTCCTGCTCAGGAATAGTTGCTCTGCTATTTCAACATTGGAAAGATTCCGGGCAATAAGCTGCAATACCTCGTGCTCTCTCCTGCTAAGGAGAGAAGCATTGCTTTCCATTCTTTTGAGCATCTTTTCTTCTTCTTCCATTCGTGCATACACAATAGGATCGAAGTAAGACTGTCCTTCGTAAACCATTTTTATGGCCATTACCAGGTCTTTCTTTTCTATGTTTTTCAGCACATAGCCATTTACCCTATGCTGCAACATACTATTGATGTAAAAGATATTATCCTGGTTGGTTAATACCAGGATCTTTATGCCAGGAAATTCATTTCTGATCCTGGCAGCAAGTTCATCTCCCTGTATATCCGGCAACCCTATATCCAGTAGCAAAACATCAGGAGCAATATGCTTTAACCCGTTCAATAAGGAACTACCATTGTTATAGCCGGCCACAACTTCTACCTCGGAAGAATACCGGAGCATATTTTGTAATCCCTCTACAATCAGTTGGTGATCATCTGCAATAGCAACTTTAATATTCATAGTAGTACTAAGTTAAAATTGATAAGAGATAGACGATGGGTGATCACATGTCATCACCTATCACCCATTATTCAATGCCACATCAAATTCCATATAAACGGAGGTACCGGTCTGAGAAGAGGAATCAATAAAAAATTCGCCACCAAAGAGCGCTACCCTTTCCTTTATATTGCCTAACCCCATACCCTCATGTTGCCGGTGCACATCAAATCCTTTGCCATTGTCTTCTATAGTAACAGTTAATAAATCCTGTGTTCTTTGTAATTGCACAAAAACAGAAGTAGCCTGTGCATGTTTCAGTATATTCTGTATCAGCTCCTGGATAATGCGGTACAGGGACAATTTAAACTGTGTATCAAAATTCCCGAAATCTCCATTAGACTGAAGGGTAATTTCCAGAGCGGTATTCCTGTTGATATGGCTGCAATATAGCCTGATGGCATCATCAATGTTATGATTTAAAATGACATTGGGCATCAGGTTGTGTGCCGTCTTCCTTATCTCGTTGGCGATCTCGTTTACTAATTGTTGGGTTTTATGATAAGCGGTACTATTGGCCAGCCCGGAAATATCCTCCTTCATGCTGTTGAGGTTAAGCGCTGCAGCAGATAACAAGCCTCCTACCCCATCATGCAGTTCTTTGGCCATACGGTTGCGTTCTTTCTCTTCACCACTTAAGATGGCCTTCAACTCATCTACTTCCTTTTCTTTTTCCAGGAGGTGCATTTTCCGTTGCGCATTTCTATACCGGCTAAAAAACAGGACAGACAGTGTAAGGACAAGTATAACGCTTCCCCCGATGCCCATGATCCACATATTGCGGTTGCGGATCTTTGCCTGCTGCAACAAAAGCTGCCTGTCTTTACTGGCCAGCTGAAAGCGTTTCTCCACTTGATCAATAGCTTTGTTGCGGTCTGCAACATTCATAGCATCCTTAAGATTATTATATATAAGTAAATAGTGGAAGGCACTATCCCGGTTACCGAGCTCATCATAAGCAAACGATATTATCTTAAAAAGTTCGACGAGGTCTTTACGGGGCAACTGCTCCGGCTTGATATAACTTAAAGCCAGGTTACCATAATAAAAAGCCTGCTTGTAATCCCGGTTTTGGTAAAACGCCATCGCAATGCGGTAGTACACCGATACCCGGTCATCTGTATTGCTTTTATCCAACAAACGAACAGCATTTCCGGCAAATGCAGTTACCTGCTCTATATCGCCTTTTAATGCATAATAGTGTATTAAATACAGGGAGGCGGTACGTTCGTACTTGGGCCGGCCGATTTTCCGGGCAAGGTCGTATGCCGATTTAGCATTTGCGTACAGGTTAGCCGTATCACCTCTTGATGAGTAAACGACAGCCAGGTTCAGAAAGGTAACAATCAGGTTGGCATTTTCTTTATTGATGAGCGATTTTGCTTTAACGAGATAAGGATAGGCCGCTTCTCCATCTCCGTTGCTGATCAGCACAGCGCTGTATAAGGTGTAAAACTGAATAAGCAGCTGAGTATCGGTTATACTATTCAGTTGTTGCCTTATAGGCTGAAGCTCGATAATGGCCGAATCAGTATAGCCACGGTAGTTGTGAAACCAGGCGAAATTCATTTGCCATTTCAACAAATCATATTTATCGTCTGATAGCAGGCAGAAGCGTCTGGCTTCATTGAGCAGCGCCCTTGCCTTTTCAGAATTGTTTTTTACAGAGTAAGTCGTTGAAAGCTCCATCAGCGAAAGCACTATGCCTCTATTGTATTTCCGCCTTTCGCTCCATTTTTTTGTTTCTTCCAGTATAGCAATGGCGCTGTCGGTATTGTCGCCGGTAATAATAACAGCATCATTAATCAGAGTTAATATTTTAGCCGTATCAACAATATTGGACAAATTCAGGTTTTCCGAAGCCAGGGGTTGCTGCTCCTGTGCCTGCACTTTCAATAACATTGCAGATATGATAACTAATAAAGTAATTCCGGCTTTCAATTTGCTGGTTATTTACTGTTGACAAAATTAAAGTAATAAATTACTAAAAACACGCATTTTATTAAAAATAAATATCAAGCCATTTCTCTTAATATCAATATATTAAATAAGCTTTCCACTTCCCGAACATCAATAATACAACAAAAGAAAATCACATAACACCTGCCTCTGGTTCTCCCCGGCCTTATCTATCCTATTGTCATGGCAGCGTTTTTTCTTTTAAATTGGGTAAACTTACCTAAGTTTAGAATGACTCATCCTGTTAATTTCGCTTTTATCAAGCAGGGATAATTCCGGAATGTTCCCTTCTTTGAAAAAACATTTAAATAATTACTTAACAAAATAGTTTAACAACGAAGAAGATTTTTGTACACAAAATGTTGGCCATTTTGCTGGTCTGTTGTTGTAGCTGGAGTACGTATGCACAAAATGTAAATTTTGATTGGGTTATTCAATATGCAAGTCCAGAAAGCAGAGCCATCCAGGTTAAAGCGGATAAAGACGGAAATGTTTATTCCGGTGGCTGGTTTAATGGCGCCGTTGATTTCAATCCCGGTCCTGATAAATATATTCTTACAGGCGATAGTACGATTGTTGGGACTCAAATTAGTTATACATCCAATGTGTTTGTATCTAAGGTAGATGCAGCAGGAAATTTTATGTGGGCAAAAAAATTTGGTGGGCCAGTGGGTGGAGATAGATTTTTATTTGGGTTAACTGTTGACAATTGGGGGAACACCTATATAACAGGCGGCTATGTAGGTGAAATTTCATTCGATAATATCACATTAACCTCAACAACTACCACTTACGATATTTTTGTTGCCAAATTAGATTCTTCCGGAGCAGTAAAGTGGGTCAAATCTGTGGGGAACACAAAAGCGAAATATGGTTATGCGATAGCTGCGGATGGATTAGGCAATGTTTATACAACCGGCTATTACCAGGATACGGTTAGTTTCGGTTCGTTTAAGCTTAATCCGTACGGCGTTCAGGATATTTTTGTAACCAAAATGGATTCTGACGGCAATTTTTTATGGGCAAAAGGCATTGGTGGTACAAAAGCAGATATGGCTATGTATATGACCTGTGACAGCTTAGGCTACACCTATATTTGCGGGAGCTTCAACACTGTGGTTGACTTTGACCCGGGAGTGAATACAGCAAGCCTTACTTCATTAGGAGGGAATGATGCATATATATTAAAACTGGATCCTTCCGGCAACTTTGTATGGGTAAACAGAATGGGAGGAGTTGGGAACGATCAGGCAAATGGAATTACATTGGATAGGTTTGGCAACATATACACTACCGGTCAGTTTATGGGAACGGCTGATTTTGATCCGGATACATTATCAAGTTTCAATCTGACTTCAAAAGGAAATACCGACATTTTTATTGCCAAATATGACACAACCGGTAAGTTTGTTTGGGCGAAATCGATAGGAAGTGTAAATTATGATTATGGCTGGGCCATTTCTACGGATGCAGTAGGGAATGTCTATTATGGCGGCTCCTACGGCAATATCACAGATTTCGACCCTGGGCCGGATTCCTTCGTTGTTGCCAGTAGTATTACTTCGTTAGGGTCTAATGATTATTTTTACTCCAAATTAGATTCAGCCGGTAATTTTATATGGGTAAACACCCTGGTCGTAAAAAATCCCGGACTTTGGAGAAACGGTATTGACGTTAGCCGGTCGGGTGATGTACATATTGCTTATGCCTTTGGTGCCCCTGCTTATCCGGGATTAACCGTTGATTTTGACCCCGGCCCTGATTCTGTTATCTTAAAAGCTACTAACAGAGTCATCAATATTAATACACAGCAGGAAGGCGGTTCGTCCGATGGATTTATACTAAAACTATTCTGTACACGCGATTCTGTAAATACAGATGTAATTAATTGCGAACCTTATATACTTAAGGGAGAACTACTTTCGGAAAGTGGGGTGTACACGGCAACATTTACTAATCTCCAAGGCTGTGATAGTATTGTTACGGTCAACCTTACAATAGAACTACCGGAAGCTATTATCACTGTAGAAGTAGATACTTTGAGTACAACCCAAAGCTTTGCCACTTACCAATGGATAAAAGACGGAGCTATTATTCCAAGCGCTACCTCTTATAAATATTTCTTAACAGAAAACGGGGATTATCAGGTTATCGTTACTAACGACAATGGTTGTATAGATACTTCTGAGGTATATGAAGTGCGTAGTGTTTCTATACATTCAGTTGCAGAAAAGAACCTGCAAATCAAAATATATCCCAACCCTGCCGAAGATGTAGTCTATATCGAAAGTCCCTTTACTGTTAGTGCATCACTTAGTAGTATAGACGGACGTCAACTTGCACAATACAATACGATAAATAAAAATTTACCCTTAAAACATCTAAGTAAGGGAATATACTTATTACATATAAAAGACCAGGACGGGAATACAATCAAAACAGAAAAAATAGTAAAGCAGTAATGAATTTTCTTGTACACATCGTTATTCCCTGAATGCTAATGATGTAGAATTATTTTTTCAGTTTTTCTGATGAAAATATATACGCAGAGTAAATTTGCATTAGGGAAAGGTCTATCCTTTCCCTAAATGCATTAAGATACCGGAAAAGATATTTTGTTGTCCATTCATCCTACAGAGTAACCATACTCCATCAGGGTGAACATCTATAAAATTAACATATACAGATGAAATTTTGGGGGTTGCTGATTTGGGGATTGTGTATATCCTATACTGTTTTTCCTCAGTATGAAAATATGTGGGCATTTGGCAATAGGGCGGGGATTAATTTCAATACAAATCCCGCACAGGCTATTACTACCGATATCGCAGCGAGCGAGGGCTGTGCTTCCATTTGTGACCTTAATGGGCATTTGTTGTTTTATACAGATGGCACAATAGTATGGAACCGCAACAACGATACCATGCCCAATGGTTCAAATATATCGGGTATAAACGGAAATATTACTTCCAGCACATCACAAGGTGCGGTTATTATACCGGTTCCAGGAAGTTTATATAAATATTATATTTTTTCTTTGGGCTCATACGAGTCCATACGTTTTGGACGCTTGTCTTACTCCGTAATAGACATGAGTCTGGACAACGGATTGGGCGATGTGGTAACCAATATAATCGGAACTATTATAGACAACAACTTTACCGAGCACATGACCGCCGTTCCGGGCAATAATTGTGATATCTGGTTAATCGCACTTTCAAGGGAAAACTCCGGGATACTTAAATGTTTTAATATCAGCGCAAACGGTATCAACCCTGTTCCTGTAGAATCTTACATTATACCTTCCGTCTATAGTTTTTCATTTTATTATGATGTCAGAGGTTATATAGATGTCTCTCCCGATCGTAAAAAAATAGCCATTGCCAAAAGTAATTTGCTGCTGTACGACTTTGACGTTTCAACTGGTCGCATCAGCAATCCCGTTATCCTTATCAACCAATACCAGGAATGTTATGGGGTTTCTTTTTCTCCGGACAATTCAAAGTTGTATGTATCGGATGTCTGGAATGAAATTACCGGAACATATTCCTTACAGCAATTTGATATCAGCTCAAATGATTCCCTGCTCTCTGTCCGTTCAAGAAACACAATATATTCCTGGACACCTAATAACAGCTCCGCTAACCTGAGCGTACTCAACGGCTCAGTAAGAAGAGCGCCTGATGGAAAAATTTATTGTGCAAATGCCAATATCGACCGCAACACTTTAGGTGTAATTAACTATCCTGATTTATACGGACCGGCATGTGATTTTGTAAACAATGGATTTGCATTAAATTCCGGCACTTCATCCAGATTTGGCTTACCAAACTCTAATTCTACCATCACAGAACATTACGTAAGAAACAGTACCTATAATCTGGTTTGTGGAGAAAAAAAAGTTTCAGCCCTCAAAACGAATGGTATAGGTTACACCTGGGAGGATGGAACTACAGGCCCATTGCGTACCGTGGATAACCCGGGTGTGTATTGGGTAAAATACCACGCACTGGGCACACAGTGTGTAGAGGAGTACACAGACACATTTAAAGTGTTGGATTATCAATGGGAGCATTATTCTTACAGTATTGCTCTGGAATACTGCTGGGGAGATACGGTAAGCCTGTCTGCCCATAACTCAACCGGAGCTAATTATGTATGGAACGATAATCTCAACAGCCCTTCCAGAGAGGTCAGCCAATCGGGAGCATATTGGGTAAAATATCATGAGCCTGGTAACGAATGTAAAAACTACATTGATTCCTTTTTTGTATCTATACCCAATAAGAATTTTATTGTAGATATAGATATGCCTGATTTTGCCTGCCAGCAACATACTTTCCCTATACTTAATCTTTCACCGGATTATTATAATAATTTTATCTGGTACTGGGGAAATGGAGACAGTAGCGTAAACACTATACCTCAATATATTTATCAACATCCTGGAAGATACAAAATCATGCTGGTGGGCGCTCATAATGATATATGCCCTGACACGGCTTATCATACGTTAACGGTAGATACTTATAGAACTGCATATTTCACCCTCTCCCCAAAAGAAATTTGCGAAGGAGAGGCCGTATCAATACTTCATCATTTAACCGATAGTACGTTAACAACCTTATATTGGAATTTTGGAGATAGGAATGTGGCTGAATGGAAAGATGAAAACTTTATGCATCACTACCAAAACACCGGAGAAAATATAGTATCATTAACACTAACACCTCGCGCCTGTCCTGTTAGTAGCTATACAGATACAGTTATTGTGCATTCACTTCCTAAAGTTGACCTTGGAACCGATACTTCTCTTTGTCTTCAAGCCGCTCCATTTTTTCTTCATAACTTTCGTGAGAATACATCAGACAATAGTATGCATTATTTGTGGAGCACTGGAGAGGTTTCAAGACGTATAAAAATCATTCATTCCGGGCAATATTGGTTACAGGTGAGCAATGTCGCAGGCTGCTTAGCAAGAGAGTATATAGTAATAGACAAGGACTGTATTATAGACATCCCCAATGCCTTTACCCCCAACAGCGATGGCGCAAATGATTATTTCTTCCCAAGGCAATTATTAAGCAAAGGCATAACTTCCTTCCGTATGCAGGTATTCAACCGGTACGGTCAATTGTTGTTTGAAACCAATAATACAACCGGCAGGGGTTGGGACGGGAAGTTCAACAACCAGAAGCAATCTGCCGGTGTATACGTATATCGTATAGAAACGATGTCTGATAATGGCAGGCAGGAAACATATACCGGCAATGTAACATTGATACGGTAACCTGTTATTAACATTATTATTGTTGTTGTAGGGACGCGCCTCGAGGCGCGTCCCTACAAGGCGCATCCCTACGAGGCGCGTTCCTACAATAATAATTGTGTTTATTTTGCCCAACCCATTTTCAACGCTTTAGCCACTAAGCTGGCCGTATTAGGCACATCTAATTTGAGCAGCATGCCTTTCCGGTAAAACTTTATGGTATTTAACCCCAGGAACAACTGATCTGCTATTTCCTGGTCGGTTTTGCCTTCTACAATTAGTTGCAATATTTCTTTTTCACGGTCAGTGAGCATACTTTTCCAGGTATACAATTTTTTATTTCTTACCGATTCTCCCGCAATTCTTTCTGCCATACTTTTTTCAATATACCGCTCCCCCGCATAAACAACTTCAATAGCCCTGACCAGTTCCGCTTTATCAGCTGTTTTCAACAGGAAGCCTTTGGCACCCTGCCACAGCATTTTATCCGCATACATGGTGCTGTCAAAGTTTGTGACCACCAATACCTTCAGGTCCGGGTAAAGTCCCAGGAGTTCCGGCAGTAATTCATCTCCCGTTTTGTCTGATAGCTGTATATCAAGTATCAGTACATCGGGCTGCGCTTGAGCCATGCCCTTCATCAGTTCTGCCCCACTCTGGTATACCCCACATAAATGGATATGCTTATAGCCCGATAGCATCGTAGTCATGCCTTGTATCACCATAGGATGGTCGTCGGTTATGGCTACATTGATGATTGTTGTATTTCTGTTATCCTGCATTTACGCTATCAAAGTTAAGTGTTAAAAAGTGTAGAACTAAATGTTTAAGATCAGGAAGGATATTTTCCACTAAAGATACAATAGGAAGATAATTATGAATTTTCAATTGTTCATGGTTCATTAACTATCGCATTCCAGTCAAATTGTATGTGCACCGTTGTTCCCTTTCCTTGCTGAGAGAAGATATCCATATTACCCTGTAATGATTTTACACGGAAACGAAGGCTATCCAGGCCTTGTCCGGAACCCTGATTTTCCATATTAAAACCATGCCCGTTATCTTCCACGATAATGCCCAATATATCATCTATCAGCATAACCTGCACTGCAGCCCGGGTGGCGTGGGCATGTTTTACAATATTTTGTATCAGTTCCTGCGTGATGCGGTAGAGCATAAGCTCCGTTGCCTTATTCAGCTTTCCTTCCAGTCCATGACATTGCAACCGGACAGCTAATTGCCCGCCGGCATTAATACGTTCGATATAGATGCTCAATGCCTTCTCCAGATCATATTTGGTGAGTATGTCGGGCAGCAGGTTGTGTGCTGTACGCCGTACTTCAGCCGTTGTATCGTCCAATATCTGGTTGACATGCTTCATCTGTTGTTGTTCCGTTGCCGGAAGTAAGGCACTGTCAATAGCCGACAAATTCATTTTGGCAGAAGCCAGCATGCCGCCGATACCATCATGCAGTTCCCGGGCGATACGGCTTCGTTCTTTTTCTTCTCCTTCAATAAAAGCCTGTAAACGTTTCATTTCCCCGTTCTTTAAAGCTACCGTCTGGCGATGACGTATATTGCGATAGATAAAAACAAAGATGATGCCCATCAATAGGGCCGCCAGTGCTATCCCAATCATCCAAAGATTTTTTTCCCTTAGCCGGGCTTCTTTTTGCTGACGTTGGGCACGTTCCTGTAGCAATTGTTTGTCTTTCTCGGCGCTTCGGTATTTTACTTCCAGCTCATTAATATCCCTTACTTTTTCACGACTGAACAGGCTGTCACTAAGTTGCTGGTAAAGTTTTTGCTGCTTTAGTGCTTTGTCGTACTGATTTGTCGCTTCATAAATTTCAGCAAGCATTTGGTGCGCTTCCCTGCGTCCGTCATGGATACCTTTTTCTATAGCCATATCTAAAGCCGTAGAAAAATAATACTCCGCCTTGTCAAATTGCTTTAACTGTTTAAACGCTTTCCCTAATATATAACCGGGGAATATCTTAAAGTAGTAATCATTAACGTCCGGGATATGAAAGTCTGTATTTCTCAGATAGTGAATGGCCTCTTCGGGCTTATTTTGCTTCAACATCATCTCACTTATAGAGCAAAGCAGAATCATTTCCTGTTCTCTAAGCCGGTGCCCCCTGGCCATTTTCATGGCTTCATCATAACAAGCCATGGCCTTGCTATAATCTTCAGTCTGTATATATAATCCCATTTTATTACTAAGGACATTAAAGAGCGGACGAATCAAATTATTTCGCCTACAGACGTCTTCAGCCCGGTTGAGATATTCTAATGCGGATGGATACTGATTAAGTCGTATATGGACAATTCCCAGATTATTTAAAGTATTAGCGAAAAATTTTCCTCTATCATGCAATTCTACTTTCAGCCCTTCTTTCAACGCACTATCATAATATTTTGCCGCCCGTTTATAATTCCCATGGAAAAAATGAATAGTACCTATATTACCATAAATACCTGTAGTAAGGTGTTTGGTATGTTTTGCCGCTTTAGCATAGGGAAAGGCTTTTTCAAAGTAAAGCAATGCTGCATTATGCCGGGATCGGTTTATTTCCAGGTGCCCCATATTATACCAACCTAAAGCCAGGCCGTCCATATAGCCGGTCTTCCCACTGAAATGAATAACCTGCCGGTAATAATACATTGCGCTGTCGGGTTTACTATTTGCCATACTATCAGCCGATCTGATAACAGACATTATGGTGCCCGTATCCCACGATGCATAATTATTTATACTGTAAGTTTCCTGTCCGTAACCTCTATAAGAGATACAAAGAAGGAACAACAATATGATATACAAGGATTTCAAGTTATACAGATGAACATATTTATTAACAGACATCATGTCATTTTAGAGTCAATATTATTTATCCACGGAGCAATAAATGTATAAAGTTGACACGGGTAATTGAGAATACAAAATTTTATAAGTTCTGACTTTTCAGGACTTTTAAAGATCAGATCGTCTGTAAACAACAGTCACTGCAGATGAGCATACTTTATACCATATTGATTTGTTAAGCAAGCCGGGCTTCCCAGGCAACCGGGCAACGATTTCGACCACACTCAGATATTCACTATAAATCTGATATGTATCGTATTAATTACTCTGATTAACACAACATCAAATAATGAAGTAAAATACATATATAAATTTACAAAATCCCCCTATAGGATATATAACCATGAAGCTTAAACCAGGAACTTTACACCAGTTGCCTCATGATCATTAAGTCATTGGTAAAATTTCGTTCCTTTTTATTAATCTAAAAAAAGCAAATAATATGAAGTTTAAAAATCTATTCATTGGAACTGTCGTACTGGCATTGACCCATACGGCTGTAAACGCCCAGACTTTTGACTGGGCTAAAGGTATAGGAGGCAGCCTTAGTGATGAAGGGCAGCGCGTGGCGACAGACGGTAGTGGCAATGTGTATGTGACAGGGTATTTTTACTCGAGTACAATTGATTTCAATCCCGGAGGTAGCGGCGGTTCATTAACCAATGTCGGAACCTGCGATATATTTCTGGCCAAGTATGACACACAAGGTGGCCTCCTCTGGGCAAAAAATATGGGAGGCAGTCGTGACGATCGCGGCTATGGCGTAGCGGTGGATGGCAGCGGTAACGTATATGTGACAGGCCAGTTTCTGTCAGATACAGCTGATTTTAATCGGGGCGGAAGTGGTGGCAAGCTCATTAATGCCGGAGGCTACGATGTATTCTTAGCCAAGTATGATACGGGAGGCAGTTTTCTATGGGCAAAAAGTATGGGTGGTGACGGTGAAGATTACGGTTATGATGTGACAGCCGATGAAAGCGGCAATGTATATCTGACAGGATATTTTTTCTCAAAAAAAGCAGAATTTAATCCTGGAAGCAATGGCGGGACACTGACAAATGTCGGGGGTGCTGATATATTCTTAGCCAAGTACGATGCCGGGGGCAGTTTCCTCTGGGTAAAGGGTATAGGAAGCAGTTCCGGTGATTACGGCTACGGGGTTGCGGTTGACCAGGTCGGAAATGTATTTGTGACCGGGACTTCCCGCCCCTCAGCCAACTTCAATCCCGGAGGTAATGGCGGCACGCCGGCTAATGCCGGGGGTAGTGATGCATTTTTAGCCAAGTATGACGCAGGTGGCAACTTTCTCTGGGTGAAAAGTATGGGTGGTAATTCCAGTGATTATGGTTATGATGTAGCAGTGGATAAAGACGGCAATGCGTATGTAACGGGATTCTTTTTCTCGAGTACAGCCGAGTTTAACCCCGGGGGCAGTAGTCATACCTTGAAAAATGCCGGTGGTAGTGATCTGTTTCTGGCAAAGTTCGATACCGGTGGCAACCTCCTGTGGGCGGAAAATATGGGAGGTGATGATGTCGAATACTGTTATGGTATAGCTATAGATAAAAGCAACAATGTTTATTTGACAGGATATTTCTTCTCAAAGAAAGCTGATTTTAATCCCAATGGTGGTGGTACACTAACTAACAGTAATACAGACAACACAGATGTATTTCTGGCCAAGTACAACGGAGAGGGCAATTTCCTCTGGGCCAAAAGTATGGGTGGAAATACCGGTGACGATATGGGCTGGGGCGTAGTCGCAGATGGTAGTGGCAATGCGTATGTAGCCGGTACTTTTTTCTCGAAGACCGCTGATTTTAATCCCGGGGGCAGTGGTGGTATGCTCACTACTACAGAGAATTCTTCCGATGTGTTTTTAGTTAAATTTAGCTGTAGCGATACATCTTCATCCTACATTCCCGTATCCTTACCATGTGGTGAAACCTACACCCTGAATGACAGTGTATATACAGCCACCGGTATTTATACCCTGGTCTTCCCCAATACTTCCGGTTGCGATAGTACTGTTACGCTGGACCTGATCATCGCACCTCTTGATCAGCCCATCATTAAGACCGATAGCTTTACATTAAGCGTATCCGGCACTTATGCCGTATACCAGTGGCTGAAAGATGGCATACCGGTTGACGGAGCTAATGATTCCATCTATGCGGTAACAGCAAACGGAAATTACCAGGTGGTGGTGACCAATGAACATGGCTGTTCAGATACTTCAGATATATATCCGGTAACCAACTATCCTACAGGAATAGATGATGCTTATAAATCGGCCGGACAAATAAAGATTTACCCCAATCCTGCATCAGCTATGATATATATACAATCACTGGTAGAAGTGACGGTACAGATCACGGATATATCGGGCAAAGTCATAAAAGAATACGCTAATGCTACATCCGCCTATATAGGTGAGCTATCTAAAGGAGTGTATTTATTACACATCAGTGACCGTAGCGGTGTATTGCTTAAAGTGGAGAAAATGATTAAAGCGGAATAAGAACGTTAATAACCAGGATATCTTCAAAAAAATTTGCCGGAAACTTTGCAGACTTCTCCAGATCTATAAGGTTTCCGGCATTTCTGTCGCCATCTATTATATAATTTAGCTAAACATGCTCTATACTATTTTATTGATAAGGTGGCCCAATTTTTTCTCGAAGAGGCGCAATGAAGCACAATAACGCAAAGATTTATTGGACTCCTATATAAGGTTTACTAAATAGCCGCCGCATTATTGAATACTAAAAAATTAAAGAATATTTTTTCGTATTTCCCTACAAGGGTTTTAATCCATTCATACATTAATCTCTACAAATAGATCTCATCATTATCAAGTGGAATTCCCCACATACTCCCTCTTAGTCATCCTGTAAGGATCTAACATCGTTGCAACAACCTAACCAGGGGACATCTCAGCACTTATAGATTACTGCAAGAAGAGAAAGAATTACTGTCTACCTAAGAACACATAATTAATGAGCAATCTCTATAGAAGATATCCTGATTAAAATCCGGGCATGAGTCGAATCGTGACACATATATCATACCGATATAATCCCCAGCTCGATCGCTTTCTTCAACAATGCGGATACATTCTTCACATCCATCTTAGAAAGCATACTGGCACGATGACGGTCAATTGTTCTTTTACTCAAGTGCAGTTTATCAGCAATTTCCTTACTGGTCGTATTCTCAGCTATCAGTTGCAGCACTTCCTTTTCCCTCCTGGTCAGGAGACTCCCATAAGCCGCCTGCTTCTTTATTTCCCGGTGTTCCATTTGCAGCTTTTCCCTCACCACGCTATCCCAATATTCCTCACCTTTATATACTTTTAGTATAGCATCCGAAAGCGACTCTCTCCTGATGTCTTTTAATAAATAACCGGATACACCTAACTGCACCATACTTTTTATGTAGTAAATATTATCCAGGTTTGTCAACGCAATAATTTTTACAGATGGAAAATCATGCATAATTATTTTCGCCAGTTCATCACCCCTTTGTCCCGGCATGACGATATCCAGAAGAAGTATATCCGGTTCGATCGTACTGATTCCTTTGAGCAATTGCGCTCCGTTAGCATAGGTAGCAATCACCTCTATCTCGTCATTGTAACGAAGCATATTCTGCAACCCTTCCGTAATCAGCTGATGATCGTCTGCAATAGCTACTTTAATACTCATGGGGTATTGTATTAATTCAAAAGTAAAAAGTTCACACTGTCAGATAAAAAGTACCTCACAGTGAAAATTAAAAACAGTGAATAGTCTGATGATCGGCATAGTGAATATTGAATAGGGCAACAAAATACATTTTATTTACCACAGTTTACCTTCATTCATTTGTTCTACATTGTTGCAGCTCCAAACAAAGTTTTTCACAATCTCCGGAATACTACAAAAAGCTCCACTTTCAGCCTCTCCTAAACATCTACTTCAATATACACCGAAGTACCCTTACCCGGTTCCGTATCTATGGATAAACGGCCATTCATGTGCTTCACTCTGTTTTCTATATTATGCAAACCCATGCCGGCATTTTTCGTGTTATTCTTATCGTAACCGATACCATCGTCTTCAACAGTAATACTTAACAAAGCATCTTCCATATGCATTTGTACTACGGCTACATGTGCCTGGGCGTGTTTGATTATATTCTGGAGCAGCTCCTGTATAATGCGGTATACCGAGAGTTTATAATCTTCATTCAGCACTTCAAAGTCGCCGAAATGCCGGTACTCTATGTGCAGTGACTTATCCTGCGCGAGATAATCACAGTGCAACTGTATCACCTGGGCAAAATCGTTCTGCAGCAGGCTGTCCGGCATCAGGTTATGTGCTGTTTTACGTACTTCTTTGCTGATCTCCCTGATGAGTAAAGTCGTCTTCTGAAAGTTCGCATTTCCTGTCACCCCGGTCTGCTCATGGCTCAGGTTATTGAGATTGATCGTTGCAGCAGATAATAACCCGCTGATGCCATCATGTAGTTCGGCTGCAATCCGGCTCCGCTCTTTTTCTTCCCCATCCATCATTGCTTTCAATTGCTTTATTTCTTCTTCTTTTTGCATAACATACATTTTACGGTGTAAGTTGCGCCTGCTCACGATTAGTATTATTGCAAGACATAAGGCACCCAATGATATGATTGCTATCCAGGTATTACGATTGCTGATAAAATGCTGTTGTTTCACCAGTTTTAATTCTTTGTCCGTGATTTCTTTTTCTTTTTCAGCAAGCTGGTATTGCGTTTCCAATTCATCTATCTTTTTATTACGTTCTTTGTCTTTTAAGCTGTCTCTGAGGTTTGCATATATATTCATATACTTATACACCTCCCTGCCATTTTGCTCAATGGCGTACAATTCGGCAAGGAATTTATAGGACTCTATTACGTTCCAGGTGTGGCTCTCTTTTTTAGATGCAATTTCAAGCGCCTTCAGCTGCTGACTCTTTGCAAGTGCGAGATTGTTCAGCTTAAGATTGGATTTTCCCATACCAGACAGAGCTATGGCAGATAATTCAGGTGGTGGATTTTTATACACATTATATGCCCTCTGAAAATATTCCAGTGCTCTGTTATAGTTTTCAGCCCTGAAATAATATTCGCCTAATAATACATAGGCATTATATTGAATCTCTATAATATTATATTTCTCTGCGATTGCAATAGATTTACTGGCGTATGTAAACATACCGGAAGTATCATCCTGACGGGCTGCCAGTATAGCCAGGTTACTATATATCCTGGAGAGATTATTATTGTCGCCTATAGCAAGAGCAATTTGCTTAGCTTTTCCCAGGTACCTGGCTGCATTATCCCATTTTTCATTTATGATCCAGACAGATCCCATATTAATATATGTGATAAGCAACCTGGATGAATCATTCTTGCGCTGTGCATAGATTTCTGCTTTATATAAATGAAACAATGCAGAATCGCCTTGCCCGAGATAGGAGTAAGATTCTGCAATAGCCGTATGCCAATGACTTATTATCTCATCCTGGTGAATAGCGTTTATACAATAAGGCAAAGCTTTTATAAGCATTCTTTTAGCAAGATGATAATTGCCTTTTTTTGACTGAGCAAGGCTAAGATAAATAGATGCACGAGCCACCCCATCCGCAAACCCGATGGACATACTCTCTCTTTTTGCTCTTTCCAGAAAATAGCCTGAACTATCCAGGTTATTTAAGTCATTAGAAAGATATTGACGTCCCTTACGTATGTTTTCACAGATCAAAGCAGTGTCCTGAGACCACGTTCTTGAAACTTTTTCCGGAGCGCTTACTTGTGCCGGAGAATAGGTAAAGCCAAATAGTAACAGTACCAAAAACAGGTTAAGTTTCCATTTAAACTGAATAGATATGTGAATAAGAAGAATCATCCGGTTACGCCTTTAACTGTTCATGATTATCACAAATTTAGTAGTATTTCATTTATACCATACCGGATATAAATTGGGTATTTATGCTCACGAGATGCTTTTGAACGAAAACTACATTTGCTAAAGAAAATCAATATTGACTCCTGTATTAAAATGTAATTTTAAATAATCAAAATGTTCTTATTATGAAAAAAATCAACTTTCCTGAACAATTAAAAAATGCCTTTGCGTTCTGCGTGCTCTGTGTCTTGGTAAGTGGTTCAGTAAATGCCCAGACTTTTGAATGGGTCAAAGGTATGGGTGGCAACAGTACCGATCAGGGCCTGGGCATAGCTACGGATGATAGCGGCAATGTATATGTAGTAGGGAATTTTTTCTCGGCTACAGCAGAATTTAATCCCGGCGGCACCGGTGGTACGTTTAATACTAACGGTAAAAATGATGTGTTTTTAGCCAAGTATAATGCCGATGGTACTTATGTATGGGCCAAAAGCATGGGTGGCAGTGGCGGAGATATCAGTTATGATGTAGCAATAGATAGCAAAGGTAATGTGTATCTGACAGGTTATTTCAACTCACCCAGTGCCGATTTTAACCCGGGTGGTACCGGTGGTACGCTCACCAATGCTACAAGCACCAATGATGTATTCTTAGCCAAATACGATGCCGGCGGAAATTACCTCTGGACTAAAAGTATGGGTGGAAAAAGTATTGATTGGGGTTATGCCGTTACAACAGATAGTCATGACAATGTATATATAACAGGCTATTTCAATTCGGATACACTTGATTTTAACCCTGGTGGTAGCGGAGGAAAGTTGATTAATGGAGGGGGCTACGACATATTTTTAGCCAAATATGACTCCGGCGGAAATTACCTCTGGGCCAAGAATATGGGAGGCGCCAGTCAGAATTACGCCTATGATGTGGCCGTGGATGGCAATGATAATGTGTATATAACAGGCGCTTTCACCGGAGGCCCGGCCGATCTTAATCCGGGGGGTACGGGAGGTACGCTGACCAATATAGCAGGCAACGATATACTGTTAGCCAAGTATGATTCCAATGGTACTTTCCTCTGGGCTAAAGGTATGGGTGGCAGTGCCAGCGAATACAGTTACGGTGTAGGAGTTGATAGAGACGGCAATGTATATATAGCCGGTTATTTTGCCTCGAAAGCAGAATTTAATCCGGGTGGCACCGGAGGAACACTGAATAGCCTGGGATTATCTGATGTGTTTTTAGCCAAGTATGATTCCAGCGGAAATTATATTTGGGCCAAGAATATGGGTGGCACTGGCAACGACCTATGTACACGAATGGCAGTAGATGTTAGGGGTAACACCTATATAACAGGATATTTCAATTCGGCTACAGCAGAATTTAATCCGGGCGGCACCGGAGGAACACTCACCGGTTTTAAAAACTATAACGTATTCATAGCCAAATATGACGCCAATAGTAATTTCCGATTGGGCAAAGCTATGGGAGGCGATGGTACAAATGATATGGGTTACAGTATAGCGGTGGATCATAGCGGTAGCCTGTATGGTACCGGGTATTTCAACTCGAACCCGGCAGAGTTTAACGCTGGCGGTAGTGGAGGCACGCTAACTAATTTTGGAAACAGTGATGTATTTATAGTAAAGTTTGATTGCGGCGACACTTCGTCTTCTCATATTTCAGAATCTTTACCCTGTGGTGGAAGCTATACTTTGAATGATAAGGTATATACCATTGCAGGTACTTATACTCAGGCGCTCCCGAATATCTCCGGCTGTGATAGTACCATTACATTGGATTTAACTTTCATTCCTATTGACAAACCGGTAATTAATGTAGACAGCTTCACACTAGGAGTTACAGGTACTTATGCCACTTACCAATGGCTCCTGGAAAACATACCTATTGACGGGGCAAATGATTCCGCATATACGGTAACACAAAATGGAAATTACCGGGTAGTCGTGACTAATGAAAACGGATGTTCCGATACTTCGGACATATATCCGGTAACGAATTATACAGGCATACCTGCCACCGGAATAAGCCAGCATATCTATATCTATCCTAACCCGGCAAATAGTACAGTACATATATTATCACCTGTGAAAGTGAACATACAGATTACAGATATGGCCGGTAAATTGGTAAAGGAAGAGACCGGTACTACATCCATTTCTGTTACCCGACTAACTTCAGGAATGTATTTG
>JBEBVI010000032.1:0-19238 GCA_040392805.1 Taibaiella helva | reverse complement strand
CCTACAATAAGCTGCCTGTCTCTAAAGCAAAATAGTCCTATAAGTAAGAATTCTTACTTTTTCCTCAGGCATTACCTAA
The DNA here is from genome assembly GCA_040392805.1 of Taibaiella helva. Taxonomy (GTDB): domain Bacteria; phylum Bacteroidota; class Bacteroidia; order Chitinophagales; family Chitinophagaceae; genus Taibaiella; species Taibaiella helvus_B. The sequence continues at coordinate 19,159 of JBEBVI010000032.1, read as the reverse complement.
TTTTGCGGCCTGTATAACTGAAATAATAAATGAAGCTACATATATTGGCCATCGGAGCTCATCCGGATGATATCGAATTAGGGTGTTCCGGTACATTGATCAACCATATCAGGAAAGGGCAACAGGCAGGTGTGCTTGATCTGACGCAGGGCGAGCTGGGTTCAAGAGGTACAATTCAGTCACGCAAAGAGGAAGCAGAAGCCTCAGCAAAAGTTATGGGGCTGGCCATGCGTACTAACCTGGGGATAGCAGATGGCTTTTTTGAACATAATAAGGAAAATCAACTGGCCATTATACGTGTTATACGTCGCTATCAGCCCGACATCATACTGGCGAATGCGCTGGCAGATCGCCACCCGGATCATGGCAGGGCAGGAAGATTAATTGCAGACGCCTGTTTCTTAAGCGGGCTGCGCAAAGTGGAAACACAATGGGAGGACATTGACCAGGAAGCCTGGAGACCTAAAAAGGTCTTCCATTATATACAGGACAGGTTTGCTGAGCCTGACTTTATTGTTGATGTTTCCGAAAGCTTTGAAACAAAACTCAATGCTATAAAATGCTTTAAAACCCAGTTTTTCAATGACCAGTCCGGAGAACCGGAAACGTATATTTCCACCCCCGGATTCCTTGAGAAAATAATAAACCGGGCTTCTCAATTGGGTCATAGAATAGGAGCAAAATACGGTGAAGGCTTTCGTTGTGAATCTAATATCGGCGTTACTGACCTGGATCAGTTTCTATATCAGGGCTTAGTCTGAAGGATAAAATATTTATTTCTAAATAAATTTTGCTATTTCCTAAAAAATAGTCACCTTTGCAGTCCAAAAATATTTTAAGACATGGCTCGTGTTTGTCAGGTAACCGGCAAAAAACCAATGGTAGGTCACAAAGTTTGCTTCTCTAATAAGAAAGCAAAACGCCGTTTTTTACCCAATTTACAGACCAAACGCTTTTTCCTAGTGGAAGAAGACCGTTGGATTTCAATGAAAGTATCTTCTGATGCTATTCGTACCATAAATAAAAAAGGCTTGTTCGCTGTAGTGAAAGAATTAAGGGAACAAGGCGTTGCAATCTAATTTTATTATACATAATAATTTATCCTTAAATAATTACCGATGGCTAAAAAAGGAAATCGTGTTCAGGTAATTCTCGAATGCACGGAACATAAGTCTACCGGATTGGCTGGAACAAGTCGATATATCACAACGAAGAATAAGAAGAATACTCCGGAGCGTATCGAACTGAAAAAGTACAATCCTATTCTTAAAAAAGTTACAGTACACAAAGAAATTAAATAATACGCAAATAGCTATGCGGGTCCCTGCATAGATTGTTTGCTATTTCAACTTAATAGATTATGGCTAAAGCAGCAAAAACCGCGATAAAAAAAGATCCTAAAGCGAATATTGACGCAAAAAACTTTACTAAAGTAATCAAAACGGTTCGCAGTCCTAAAACAGGTGCATACACCTTCAGGGAAGCGATTATCCATAAGGATAAAGTAAAAGATTTCTTCGAAGGGAAATAATGCCTTCCGGGCTCCTTTGAGGCTACATATTTATGGATATTCTGAAAACGCAGGTCAGTAAGCGGCCTGCGTTTTCCTGTTATACCTAAGTAAGCAGGTTAAGTATCCGGAGTACTTTACTTCACAATGACCATCAATTAATCACAATCCATTATCTTCGCTTATTCAAATCTATAAGGTATTTGCAGTTTGCTGAAGTCATACTCCCTCTTAATTTACCAAGAACGCTGACCTACGGAATACCGGTTCACTGGCAAGGCCTTTTATCGCCGGGAATGCGCGTGGAAGTAGCCTTAGGTAAAAATAAAATATATTCGGGCATCGTCTTGGAGATACATAATTTCCATCCCGGCAATTATACGGTAAAGCCGATCAGAAATATCATTGACTCCTACCCTATTATACAGCCACAACAATTAAAATTCTGGCAATGGATTGCCTATTACTACTTAAGCTCTTTAGGCGAGGTAATGAACGCCGCCCTGCCGGCACACCTGAAGCTCATGAGCGAATCCTTACTGGTATGGAGCGACTACATGACAGAGCCGCCGGCCGGCCTCGAAGATGATGTATACCTTGTTGCAGAAGCGCTGCACATCCGAAAACGCCTGACTATAGCCGAAGTACGCCAGATTCTCGACAACCGTAGTACCGGAAAAGTAATAAACGAGCTTTTGGAAAAAAAGATAGCCATAGTTACGGAAGTACTGGAAGATAGGTTCAGAGTGAAAATGGAGTCGTATGTTTTCCTTTCTCCACCTTACCAGGATGGGAAAAAGATGAACGATATTTTTACCGAGCTGGATAAAGCACCCAAACAACTCAACCTGCTCATGGCCTTTTTTCTGCTCAACCAACAGAACGACCGGGTCAGAGTAACAGAATTGTTGAAAACAGCAAACTGTACGCGAGGCCATTTGAACACTTTAGTAAAAAAGGGGATTCTGCAAATAGAATCTTTTGCCAGTGACAGACTGCCCGCTACTGCCGGCAATGAGCAAGCTTCCTTTTCCCTGACCGATGAGCAACAGGAAGTGCTCCATCAGCTGAAAGCCGCCTGGCAACAACACAATGTGGCCCTCCTGCATGGAATAACAGGAAGTGGTAAAACCCATATATACATTGAATTAATAAAAGAAGCTATTAGTAAAGAGCAGCAATGCCTGTTCCTGCTCCCGGAAATCGCCCTGACCACACAGGTGGTAAAAAGATTACGTACCTATTTCGGTGATGAATTAGGAGTATACCATTCCCGCTTCAGCAATAATGAACGTGTAGAGATCTGGAATAAAGTAAAGGAGGGAAAGTATAAGGTCGTTGTAGGCGCCCGCTCCGCGCTATGGCTCCCTTTTCTCAGCCTGGCATACGTCTTTGTAGACGAAGAACATGATACATCTTATAAACAGTTTGACCCCGCCCCCCGCTTTCATGCCCGGGATGCATCCATTTACCTGGCCTCACTATATAATGCCAAAGTTCTTTTAGGATCTGCCACGCCATCTTTGGAAAGCATTACTAATGCCCGCAGCGGTAAGTATGCATATATTACGCTAAACCAGCGATATAAAGGCGTTGCCCGTCCGGAGGTGCATTTAATTGCAGCAAACAATGTCCAGGCAGCACTCTCTTCTGTTATTACCGTTCCCTTATTAGAGCAAATCAACCAAACCTTACATCAGGGCAAGCAAGTCATCCTGTTCCAGAATAAAAGAGGCTATACAGCGCTTCTGCTTTGCAGCAACTGCGGTTATATTGTCCACTGCAACCATTGCGATGTTTCCTTAACCTACCACAAAAGTACCGACAAGATGCATTGCCACTACTGCGGCACCAAATCAGCCGTCCAAAAGCAATGTCCGCAATGTGGAAACAATTCCATGAGCGCCCGCAGCTTCGGTACTGAGAAAATAGAGGAAGACCTGAAAAAGATCTTTCCTAAAGCAGCCACCTCAAGAATGGACTGGGACAGCGTACGGGGAAAAAATTCCGCTGCTACTATTATTGATCATTTTGCCAAAGGCCGGATCGACATACTTGTAGGCACTCAAATGATCGTAAAAGGGCTCGATTTCCATAATGTGGGCTTGGTGGGCATATTGAGTGCGGACAGTTTACTGGGATACCCCGATTTCCGCGTAAATGAAAGAGCTTATCAGTTAATGGAACAGGTAAGCGGGCGGGCCGGGCGGGCTGATGGCGATGGAAAGGTATTTATTCAGGCTTATAATATGAATCATCCGGTGCTGCAGTGGGTAAAAAATCATGACTTCCGCACCTTTTACCATTCGGAGCTGCAACAAAGGCAACAGTTTGCTTATCCTCCCTTCTGCCGGTTAATAAAAATAACCTGCCGAAACCGCAACGAACCGAAAGTAAAAGAAGGCGCCAAAATACTTGCCGGGCTATTGCACCAGGTACAGCCGTCCATACACATCCAGGGACCGGCTCCCGCATTGGTATCTAAAGTACGGAACTATTATCTTGAGGAAATCTGGATAAAGCTTTCGCCCGATGCCCATACCAGGGAAGCTATAAAAGCTCAGATCGTATCAGCCATTAATAAGGTATTGCAGTCTAAGGGCAATTCGTCGCTGCAATTTATAATTGATGTAGATCCTTATTAGGAGTGGAAAATAGAAAATTGTGATGAGCGAAGAATGACACTTGCTTTTAAGTTCAAGACTTCGGGTACAGTTTACCTTGTTTCGGTTCAACTTTGACAACTTTTGAAAAGTTGTCAAAGCTTTCCAGGAAATCTCATTGGAAGATTATAGCATAAGCATTGTAATGACATAGTCGGCAAACAGGATCATGATACAAGTTACCACCACAGATGTAGTTGATGACCGGCCGATCTCCAAAGCACCACCACGGACATTGTACCCGTAATAGGCGGGAACAGACGCAATAATAAAAGCAAAAGTAAAAGCTTTCACCATAGCCACTAATATACCAAAGGGCTTAAAACCCTCAACCAACCCGAAGATATACTGTTCGCTCGACATAATACCGGTAACGATACCGGTAACATAGCCTCCCACAATACTCAGCGTGATCGCTATTGTAATAAGACAAGGAATCATGATCAATGCGGAGATCAGCTTAGGCAGCACCAGGTAAGATTTGGTGTTTATTCCCATCATTTCAAGTGCATCGATCTGCTCGCTTACTCTCATATTACCTAATTCGGAAGCGATTTTAGAACCCACTACGCCGGCAAGCACGATACAAATTATGGTAGGGGCAAGCTCAAGTATTACAGAGTCCCTTACTACTTGTGCCATTACATATTTGGGGATAATAGGGCTTATCAGCTGATAGGCAGTCTGCACGGTCATTACAGCACCTAAAAACACAGAGATGATAATAACGATGGGCAATGATCTGAACCCTATATCAATACACTGGTGCATCAGCTCCTTCCAGTATACCTTGCCGTTTTCCGGCCGGGTAAACATCCCTTTCAGCATTAAAGAGTAGCGCCCGAGATGTTCAAAAAATAATCTCAACATTCTTAACATAGGTGTACAAATATAAATGAAAAAAACGCCTCATTGTTGAGACGTTTTTCTATTCTTCAAAAATATTATGATCAGATGGCCACGGGCTGCCTTCCGGAAATCCGGCCGGTCTTCATTAATCCGTCATAATGACGCATTAACAAGTGGCTTTCTACCTGTTGTAAAGTATCTAATATAACACCTACACCGATCAACATGGAGGTACCACCGAAGAAAGTAGCAAACCCGCTGGTAACACCGAAGAGGGCAGCAATACCTGGTAAAATACCAGCCAGGGCAAGGAATATAGCTCCAGGCAGTGTAATACGGTCCATTATCGCTCCGATATAGTCAGCTGTAGGCTGGCCGGGCTTGATACCGGGAATAAAGCTGTTATTACGCTTCAGGTTCTCAGCCATTTCCGTAGGATTAAATATCAATGCAGTATAAAAGTAGGTAAACGCTATTACCAGCACCGCATAAATCACATTATACCATAATGAAGTATGGTCGGACAAGGATTTAACAAACGAGTTCGGAGCTCCATCTTCGCCTGTTGCGAAACCAGCTACCATTGCCGGGATAAACATAAGCGCCTGGGCAAAGATGATAGGCATTACACCTGCAGAGTTTACCTTTAAGGGTATGAAATTCCGGGAACCGCCTATTTCTCTCGCAGCATTTGTACCCACAATACGACGGGCATAATTAAGCGGGATACGACGTACACCCTGGGTCAATAATACCAGACCTACCACTACGCCGACAAATACAGCTAGTTCTATCAGGAAAAACAACAGCTTATCCGTCTGCTGCTTTTCTGTAAACTCCTGTACGAGAGAGTGTGGCAAACGGGCAAGGATACCCACCATGATCAGGATGGATACGCCATTACCGATACCTTTATCCGTCATCCGCTCACCAAGGTACATTACAAAAAGAGTACCTGCAGTAAGTATGATAATGGTAGAGAGATAGAATAGGAAATTGTCATTAACAATGGCACCATTGGTTTGCGTGCGCAGATAAGCAATATAAGCGCTCGCCTGGAATATAGTTACCAAAACGGTAAGAAACCGTGTATATTGATTCATTTTATTCCTGCCGCTTTCTTCTTTCTGCATTTTGGCAAACTGGGGTACTACTATACCTGCCAGCTGCATAAAGATAGAAGCTGAGATGTACGGCATCACCCCTAAGGCAAAAATAGAAGCGTTGCTGAATGCACCTCCTGCAAACATGTTAATCAAACCCAGAAGCCCGTCCTGGCTTTGCGTTTGAGATAAAACATGCGGATTGATCCCGGGGAGTACAATATAGCAACCTACCCTATAAACCAGGATAAGACCAAGCGTAAATAATATACGCTTACGAAGCTCTTCAATGCTCCAGATATTCTTTAGGGTTTCAATGAGTTTCTTCACAAGAACTTAAAAATTTTAAAAACAGGTTGCGAATAAACAACAAAAGACGCATTTTACCAAATCTTTAATAAAAGACAGCTCTTTATTAAAGCGACAATGTTACTCTTAAAATAACATGGATTTGGGAAAAGCGTCTTCTGCAAACAAACTTAAATGTAACTATAAATATATTTACAGTAATTCTACAGTACCACCGGCAGCCTCAATCGCACTTTTTGCTTTTTCACTGATAGCGTTTACTTTAACAGCTGCTTTTGCCTTTACTTCACCGGTTCCCAATATCTTAACCAGGTCCGTCCGGTTGATAAGGCCATTTATATAAAGTTCGTCAACAGAGAACTCAGTCAGTTCATATTTTTCTACCAGGTAGTCAATTTGCCCGATATTAAACACTTTATATTCTACTCTGTTCCTGTTCTTAAATCCACGTTTAGGCATACGGCGCTGTATAGGCATCTGTCCACCTTCGTGTCCGATCTTGATTTTGTATCCTGCACGGCTTTGCTGACCTTTGTTACCTTTACCGGCTGTAACGCCATAACCGCTACCTTCACCGCGGCCGACCCGCTTTCTGTAATGTGTTGAACCTTCTGCAGGTTTAAGATTATGTAATTGCATCTTTCTGTATTTTGACTTACGCGGAAGTTACCCCGCTCGCTATAATAATTGTAAAGTTATTTAATCTCTTCGACATTTATCAAATGGGCCACTTTCGCAACCATTCCTTTGATCTGGTCAGTAGCTTCTACCTCAACCGAAGAGTTGACTTTGCGCAGACCTAATGCTTCCAATGTACGCTTCTGGCGCTCCGGACGGTCGATCGCACTCTTTATCTTAGTAATTCTGATCTTGGACATTTTCCTGAAATTTACGTGAAAGGATACCTCCTTCACTAATAAACAAATATTAAAATAAATTAACCGTTAAAAACCTTTTTAAGGCTAACATTGCGCTGTTTGGCAACATGGATAGGTTCTCTAAGCTCGCTCAACGCTTTCACAGTAGCTTTGACCACGTTATGCGGATTGGCAGAGCCTAAAGATTTAGCCAGCACGTCGGTATAACCGGCAGCTTCCAAAACGGCACGCATGCTTCCTCCGGCCAGTACACCCGTACCGTGCGCTGCAGGTTTTATCAGTACTTTAGCTGCGCCTGATTTTGTAAATTGATCGTGCGGAATAGTACCATTCATTAAAGGTACTTTGATCAGGTTCTTTTTAGCATCATCTATACCTTTAGCGATGGCCTCTTTAACTTCTTTTGCTTTACCTAAGCCGTGGCCTACCACACCATTACCATTACCTACTACTACCAATGCTGAGAAGCTAAAAGCCCTTCCGCCCTTAGTAGTCTTAACCACGCGGTTAATAGCAACCACTTTATCTGTTAATTCTAAGTCTCCGGATTTAACCCGGCTATTATTTTGAGTCATTTGATTCAGTAAATATGTGCTTACTTCAACAATAGGTTTTTCCTCAACGCTATGCTATAGGTAAGCTATAATTTAAATAATAATTAATTCAGCTTTTAAATCAGAACTTCAAACCACCTTCGCGGGCGCCGTCAGCCAAAGCCTTAACTCTACCATGATACAAATATCCGCCCCTGTCAAACACACAGCCCTCAATTCCCAATTCCTTGGCTTTCTGAGCTATAGCTTTACCTACTAATCCCGCTTTTTCGATCTTAGTACCGCTTATAGCTGCAATATCCTTCTGACGGGAGTTAGATGAAGCCAGGGTCACCCCTGTAGTATCATCAATCAACTGAACATAAATATCCTTGTTGCTTCTGAATACAGATAGACGCGGACGTTCAGCGCTACCTTTTACTTTCTTACGAATACGCCATCTTAACTTCTGACGACGCAATACTGTTTTTGCTGTCTTAGACATGATATGTACTTTTATTTATACGGGCTCACCTTATGTTTTGCACAGGCAGGTACAAGATCCTTTTATCTTTTTGAGGTACCCACCAAAACAAGTATACAAAGACGGCTTCCGAAGGTTATATGTTAAACAGAACTTCAAAGAAAAATTCCGGATACTATATAGAAACAGTATCCGAAATAAAAAAACTGGATTACTTACCGGCTGTTTTACCTGCTTTTCTCCGTACCACTTCACCAACAAACCGCACACCTTTTCCTTTATAGGGCTCTGGCTTACGCAGGCTTCTGATTTTGGCCGCTACCTGGCCTACAAGCTGCTTATCTATTGATTCCAGAAACACCTTGGGAGGTTGTCCTTTTTCCATAGTAGCAGTAGCAGTCACTTCCTTCGGAAGCAAAATAATTATATTATGGGAATATCCTAAGGACATATCCAACTGCTGACCTTGTACGGCTGCACGGTATCCGACCCCTACCAGCTCGAGGCTTTTTTTGAAACCCTCGTTTACACCTTGTATCATATTAGCAATTAAGGAACGGTATAAACCATGCATTGCTTTATGACGAATCTGCTCTGTAGGACGGGTTAATACAACTTCTCCGTCTTTAACCTCCACTTTAATATCGCGGTCGATCTGTTGTTTTAATTCTCCTTTAGGTCCTTTAACGGTAATTTCGTTTGAAGGGCTAACTGTAAGTGTTACTTTCTCCGGCAACACGATCGGCTTCTTACCTATACGTGACATTCTAAAAAAATTTAAAAATAAAAGCGGAAGATCCGCAAGAGTTAAAATATGATCTGATCCTGTATTCAGCTCCGTATAGGAGAACTTAGATTGTCAGGAAAAGACTATTTATATTTATGGAAAAAGCAAATGTACAATATACATGCACATTTGCTACTATTCCTTGGTTATACGATTACCATACATGGCATAAAACCTCGCCACCTACATTATTTGCACGAGCTTCTTTATCAGTCATCACTCCTTTAGACGTGGATACAATAGCAATACCCAAACCACTTTTTACACGACGAATTTCAGCTGGCTTTGCATATTGACGAAGACCGGGACGGCTTACTCTTTCTAAAGAACGGATTGCAGGTTCTTTGGTTTCCGGATTATATTTTAAAGCTATCTTAATTAAGCCCTGCTTATTATCTTCTTCAAATTTATACTTTAAAATATAGCCTTTATCGTATAAGATCTCTGTAATACGTTTCTTTAAATTAGATGCAGGGATCTCCACAATACGATGACGCGCCATCTGCGCATTTCTAACCCTTGTCAAAAAATCTGCAATAGGATCAGTTACCATTTTTACTTTAGTTTTTAATGATTGATAATTGATGACAGTTACCGTCACGGTCTTTTCACCTAATGTTTCAAAATAAGCCGCTTTCCTGTCATCTCAAGATAAGGGAAGCCGGATCTAAATTCTACCAGGATGCCTTTTTCACACCAGGTAATTTCCCATCCAGGGCCATATCACGGAAGATAACACGTCCTAATCCAAATTGACGGATATACCCTTTAGGGCGTCCGGTAATCTGGCAACGATTTTTCAACCGTACAGGCGAAGCGTTTTTAGGAAGCTTGTCCAATGCTTCATAATCGCCAGCCGCTTTTAAGGCAGCGCGCTTCTCTGCAAATTGGGCAACCATCTTCTCACGTTTCTTTTGACGAGCAATTATTGATTTTCTTGCCATAAATTTAATTTTACCACCGGGCGATATAAATGGTTATATCATCCCTGCTGTATTAGTTATTATCTCTTTTAATATTTTTAAAAGGCATACCCAGCTCCTTCAGTAATTCGTAAGCTTCTTCGTTAGTACGTGCAGTCGTTACGAAAGTAATATCCATACCACTGATGCGGCCTACCTTATCTATATCAATTTCAGGGAAAATGATCTGCTCGGTAATACCGAAAGTATAATTACCGTAGCCGTCAAATGCTTTTTCGTTGATCCCTTTAAAATCACGTACACGAGGTAAGGAAATAGATACTAAACGATCCAGGAATTCAAACATTTTCTGCCCGCGTAAGGTAACTCTTGCCCCGATAGGCATATTTTTACGCAGTTTAAAGTTGGAAATATCCTTTTTAGAAAGTGTAGGAACTGCTTTCTGGCCGGAAACCATTGTCATTTCCTTTACTGCATCATCAATTAATTTCTTGTCTGATACAGATCCTTTCACACCCTGGTTAAGGCATATTTTAACCAACCGGGGTACCTGCATAACAGTGGTATAGCCAAATTTTTTCATTAAGGCTGCAACAACTTCGTCTTTATACTTAGCCTGAAGGCGCGGCTGATAATTTACAGTGCTCATTTTTAAATTTCTTGACCTGTTTTTTTAGATATACGAATAGCCTTTCCGTCCTTGCGTTGTCTCTGAACCCGTACCGGGGCTTTCGCTTTTGCATCCCACAGCTGCACATTGGAAATGTGTATAGGAGCTTCCTCCTTCACAATGCCACCCTGGGGGTTTTTAGCGTTAGGCTTCAAATGTTTGGTAACAATATTTACACCCTCCACTAATATACGGGCATCCTGAGGATATACAGCCAACACTTTCCGGGCAGTAGATCTATCCTTATCATTTCCGGCTATAACTACTACGTTGTCGCCTTTCTTGATGCTGAACTTTGCTTTAAATCTAGTACTCATTTCTATTAATCTTGAGCCGCTATTTTATGAACGGGCGGCAAAGGTACGAAAATAATTTAATTATAATACTTCTGGTGCCAGAGAAACAATTTTCATGTATCCTTTGTCCCGCAATTCACGAGCTACCGGTCCAAAAATACGGGTGCCGCGCGGATCGTCGGCGTTATTCAATAAAACCACCGCGTTATCGTCGAAGCTGATGTAAGAACCATCTTTACGACGTAATTTGCTCTTGGTACGCACAATAACGGCTTTACTAACCGTACCCTTCTTCACACCGCCTGCGGGGATAGAATCTTTTACGGTAACCACTATTTTATCACCAATACCTGCATACTGCTGGCCGCTGTTGCCCAACACGCGTATGCACAATACTTCTTTAGCGCCGCTGTTATCAGCTACATTGAGCCTTGATTCCTGCTGTATCATTATTATTAAATTTAGCTGTTAGCTAATTATATTTTAAAATTTAGATACCGATGACAAAAGCCATTTGTACCGTTCATTAATCGAAATAAGCAACTGTGGTTGAAGCAGACAGGTTAGCCTGCTCCTTTAATGACTATTTTGCTTTTTCAATAACCTCTACTAATCTCCAACGCTTTGTTTTGCTCAAGGGGCGGGTTTCCATGATACGTACCGTATCACCTATGCCGCATTGGTTTGTTTCGTCATGAGCGTGGAACTTAGTTGTTTTCTTTAGGAACTTACCGTAGAAGGGGTGTTTCACCTTACGTTCAACAGCAACGGTAATCGTTTTCTCCATTTTGTTGCTGGTCACTAAACCGATACGGGTCTTCCTGTTTTTTCTTTCTATTGTTGACATTAGAAAAGATGTTGATTTAATTAAGATGCTAATTGTCTTTTACGCTGCTCAGTCTTCAACTTAGCAATTGTACGGCGGATGCTGCGGATAACCATCGGGTTTTCGATAGGGTTAACAGCATGGCTGAACTTAGTTTTCTTTAAGAGAATAGTTTCCTCGCCAATCTTATCGTTAAGCGCCTCATCACTAAGGCTGCGATAATCCTCAACTTTCGCGGCTTTTGACTTTGCCATTGTAATTAATATTATTTCGTGAACGCTTCGTTTTTTTATGATCCGGGAAAACGGTTTACCGGATAATTTTAATATAAAAGACCAGGCATTTATGATCTTTCGGTAGGTGCAGCTTAGCCGGCATAATCGGGCCTTACTACAAACTTAACCTTGATAGGCAATTTCTGAGCCGCAAGTGCAAAGGCCTCGCGGGCCACCTGCTCCGGTACGCCATCAGCTTCAAAAAGAATGCGTCCCGGCTTAACTACAGCAGCCCAGTATTCCAGGCTTCCCTTACCTTTACCCATCCGTACTTCAGCCGGCTTCGCTGTTATCGGCTTATCAGGGAATATCCTGATCCAGACGTTACCTTCACGTTTCATGTGGCGGGTCAGCGCCTGGCGGGCAGCTTCAATCTGGCGATTAGTGATCCACTTAGGCTCCAGCGCCTTCAGACCAAAAGATCCGAATGCAACGGTAGCTCCACGCTCTGCATTTCCCCTAATACGTCCTTTATGCTGTTTACGATGTTTTACTCTTTTTGGCTGTAACATTGTTGATATTTTTAAGTATCAAATACTCTTTATTAATTCTTTTAAAAAGCAGCACACACTTCACGTAGTTTCCCGCATCAGCCTATGTCCGCTTCTATATTTTAGTCTTTTCTTGCAGCTCCGCCACGATGATTGCCACCACCTCTGCGGTCGCCGCCTCTTCCGCCGCCCCTGCGGTCACCTCTGCGCTGGTCATCACCACCGCCACCGGCACGTCTGTCGGAAGCTCCGCTGGTTACATTCGGGTTCAGTTCGCGCTTGCCTAATACCTCTCCTTTACAGATCCATATTTTAAGGCCGATCTTACCATAAACGGTCATCGCATAAACAGAAGCATAATCAATATCCATACGGAAAGTATGTAAAGGCGTACGTCCCTGCTTGATCTCTTCGCTACGTGCAATTTCCGCACCACCCAAACGCCCGCTGGCTTTAATTTTGATACCTTCCGCACCCATGCGCATCGCGGTAGCTATGGCCAGTTTAATAGCTCTTTTATAGCTGACACGGCCTTCAATTTGACGGGCAATAGACTCTCCTACAATTTGTGCATCCAATTCAGGACGACGGATCTCCATAATGTTGATTTGCACATCATTATTTCCCGTCAATTTCTTCAGCTCCTCTTTAATCCGGTCTACTTCCTGACCTCCTTTACCGATTATAATACCCGGTTTGGATGTGTGGATTGTGATGATCAATTTTCCAAGTGTACGCTCTATTACGATGCGTGCTACACCTCCTTTATTGATACGTGCATTAAGATAGGTACGTATTTTATGATCTTCGATCACTTTTGTACCAAAATCTTTTGTATTGCTGTACCACATTGAATCCCAACCACGGATAATTCCTAAACGGTTTCCTATTGGATTTGCTTTTTGACCCATTGTATTTAAATTATATCTTCCGAATCAGACCGGATTTCAATTTTTAATTTATAATTCTGTTAGTTGGTTGCTTTACTGTCTACAACTATAGTTACGTGGTTGCTACGTTTGCGCACACGATAGGCACGCCCTTGCGGAGCCGGCAACATACGCTTCAGCATACGGCCACCGTCTACGTAGATCGTTTTTACAACCAGGTTAGCTGAAGCCACATCCGCACCTTCATTTTTCTGCTTCCAGTTATCAATAGCGCTAAGCAACAGTTTTTCCAAAGGAACGGACGGGTGCTTAGTATTAAACTTCAGGATGTTTAAAGCTTTTTCTACCTCCAGACCGCGTATCAGGTCTGCCAACAGACGCATTTTACGTGGTGATGTAGGATAATTGCGTAAACGAGCTATTGCTTCCATATACCTTAACCCCTGAGGGACTTCTATTTTAAGGTTAAAAATATTTATTAATTAAATTCTGCTGATCAATGAAAAGGACTTATTTCTTGCTTCCGCTATGTCCTCTGAAATTGCGGGTTGGCGCAAATTCACCTAACTTATGGCCTACCATATACTCGGTTACATATACCGGGATAAATTTATTCCCGTTGTGTACGGCAAAAGTATGGCCTACAAAGTCCGGGGTAATGGTAGAACGACGGCTCCATGTTTTTACTACGGATTTCTTTCCACCTTCACCGTTCATTTTAGCAACTTTCTCTTCCAGGTTATGGTCCACGTAAGGACCTTTTTTAATCGAACGACCCATTTGTTATTGGTGTTTTTGATGATTTGATATTTACTTTCCAGCAAATACCCATTTTATCTTATTGTTACAATTTATATACTATGCTGTCTCACGACAGTGCTTTTCTTTTCTTACTTGTTGGGTAGCTTGCTACCGTCTTTGCGCTGTATAATCAGCTTGTTAGAATCCTTTGTACGGCTTCTTGTCTTTTCACCTTTAGCGTATTTACCGGTACGGCTGCGCGGGTGTCCACCTGAAGATTTACCTTCACCACCACCCATCGGGTGATCTACCGGGTTCATGGCTACACCACGGGTACGGGGGCGTATACCTTTCCAGCGGTTACGTCCGGCCTTACCTGCAGATTCCAGGGCATGATCGCTGTTGGAAACAATTCCTACAGTAGCCATACAGGTGTTTAAGATTTTACGCAGCTCACCACTCGGCATTTTCAGTACGGCATATTTCTCCTCTTTTGCATTGAGCTGGGCGTAAGTACCGGCAGAACGGGCTAAAGCGCCGCCCTTTCCAGGCTTCATTTCAATATTGTGTATTACAGTACCTAACGGCATGTTTTTTAACAGTAATGCATTACCCACCTCCGGCGCTGCGTTCTCACCGCTGACAATTTTTGCGCCTACTTCCAAGCCTTGCGGCGCTATGATATAGCGTTTTTCGCCATCGGCATAAGCCAGTAAAGCGATGAAAGCTGTACGGTTAGGATCATATTCTATCGTTTTTACCGTAGCGGGTATATCTTTCTTATCGCGTTTGAAGTCGATAATACGGTATTGCTTCTTGTGTCCACCACCCATGTAGCGCATAGAGCGACGTCCCTGGGAGTTACGGCCGGCAGTGCTCTTTTTAGAAGCCAACAGGCTTTTTTCCGGTTTATCGGTAGTGATCTCTGCAAATGCGTTACCAATTCTCCAGCGTGTACCCGGCGTGGTTGGTTTATATTTACGTAAAGCCATTTTCTTTTAAATTATGCAATCAGCTAATGCCAATTGGTATTGTAAATTAATTTTCTGCTTTTTGCGGCGAATCGGTTTCGCCATACCTAAGCGTTAAGACTATTGAAATGCAAACAGGTCAATGTTATCTCCCTCTACCAGAGTTACGACAGCCTTTTTGTATGAAGGCTTACGGCCTGAAATAAACCCGGCTTTGGTAAAGCGGCTTTTTGTTTTTGCAGGCACTACTATAGTATTCACTTCTTTCACTTTCACGTTATAGAATTCTTCAACAGCTGCCTTAATTTCCAATTTGTTTGCACGCTTGTCTACCACAAAAGTATAACGGTTTTGTTTCTCCATTTGTCCGTTTACTTTTTCAGTAATCTTAGGGCGAACCAATACATCTGAAAGTCTCATTGTTATTTAATTTGACAACCGGCTAAGCGGTCCATATTTTAATTATTATTGTCATCGTGCTGCCTTGCAGCAAACGGTCTTATTCGGCCGCTGTTACTACCTCTTCAGTAAATACCTTAGCTGCACTTTCGGTTAATAAAAGCGTGTTGGCATTTAAGATATCGTATGTATTGATATCGCTCAGTACACTGCTCTTCACTTTAGAAAGGTTGCGGCTGCTCAGGTACAGGTTCTGATCGTAGTCTGCATTGATCAGCAATACTTTCTTTCCGGCAATCTTCAGTCCGTTCACCACGCTCAGGAACGCTTTAGTGCTGGGCTGCTCTATTTTAATATCTTCTACTACTACTATATTGTTTTCTTTCGCTTTATAGCTCAGTGCCGATATTTTAGCCAGGTCCTTCACTTTACGGTTCAGCTTAAATCCGTAGCGATGCGGTACGGGACCATTAATGGCACCACCACCTTTATACAGCGGATTACGGATATTACCTTTACGGGAACCACCGGTACCTTTCTGACGATGCAATTTGCGGGAAGATCCTTTCACCTCACCGCGGGTTTTAGTCTTGTGCGTACCTAAACGCTGAGCCGCCAGATATTGCTTTACAGCAAGGTAAATGACATGGTCGTTCGGTTCGATATTGAAGATATCTTCAGGTAACTCTACGCTACGTCCGGTGTTTTCACCTTTGCTATTTAAAACTTCGATTTGCATTTCTTATAATTTTTAGCTGGTGAGCTAATTGAAATATGATTTACTATTGCCGTTTACCGGCATTTAAGCTTACGCGTTATTCTGAATCAGAACGATAGAGCCGTTGTGGCCGGGCACAGAGCCGGAAACCAGGATATAGTTCTGCTCCGGGTATACTTTCAGCACTTTCAGGGCTTTCACCTTCACGCGATCACCACCCATACGTCCGGCCATGCGCATACCTTTGAATACGCGGCTGGGATAAGATGATCCGCCGATAGAACCCGGGGCGCGCTGACGATCGTGCTGACCGTGCGATGCTTCACCCACACCGGCAAAACCGTGGCGCTTTACAACACCCTGGAAACCTTTACCTTTGGTTGTACCTATCACATTTACCTTCTCACCTTCGGCGAAGATGTCTACGGTAATGCTTTCTCCAACTTGTTTGTCTATGGAACTATTTCGGATTTCTTTAACTACAGCTTTGGGTTCTGTATTAGCTTTGGCGAAATGATTGAGGAGCGCTTTCGGCGTATTCTTTTCTTTACGCTCACCATAAGCTATTTGCAAGGCGTCGTACCCGTCGGTTTCAACTGTTTTCTTTTGCGTAACTACGCAAGGTCCGGCCTCAATAATGGTGCAGGATACCTGCCTTCCATTAGATTCGAACACGCTGGTCATGCCGATTTTTTTGCCAATAATACCTTTCATAATATTTTTATGTTTCAGCCGGTAAATAAATACCGGAGCTGTGTTATTTATTATATTTATGCTAACGGAAGTCAGGACTTTGCCTGCTACCTAGCCAAGCGCCCGCATTCTATATACACCAAAGAGGGTATCAGACCGGGATAAGCTATTTACACTAATTTCATAAAGAACTTATATTCAACCTGCCATCGCAGGTCATTCATCAGGCTTTAATCTCTACTTCCACACCACTCGGAAGGTCCAGCTTCGACAGCGCATCAACCGTGCGGCTTGAAGAAGTGTATATATCCAGCAAACGCTTATGAGTACATAACTGGAACTGCTCACGTGCCTTTTTATTTACGTGCGGCGAACGCAAAACGGTAAATATCTTCTTATCCGTAGGCAGAGGTATAGGTCCGGTTACCACGGCACCTGTATTACGAACAGTCTTTACTATCTTTTCAGCAGACTTATCCACTAAATTGTGATCGTAAGACTTTAGCTTGATGCGAATACGCTGTGACATATCAAAAAACTTCCTTGTTAAATTTTTGGGACTGCAAAGGTAAGCGGATATTTTAAAAATCCAAAAATATTTTGGAGAAAGTTTTTTGTGGGGAGGATAATGGCCGCTTTTACGATCTAGATAAATATGGTGGAGCGTTAAACAAAGCATTCTCTGAACAGATAATAAAATGGAGTGTTTCAGTTACGAAAGATGTACGAGAGGAATCTATCAAGCACCAGCAATGTGATTATTTCACATGCGAATAGCGGGAGGGACTAACTCTCAATACAGTTACTTTAATCATTCATTGACAGAAAGAACTAAGCACCACCTCTGAAACCTATCTTGCATAACATTTTATCTAATATGCGATTTAAACGCCTTAACAAGGTCCTTACTACGTGATTTATACAACCGGGTTTCAAGTCGGCTATTGAGCTCTAAAAAACAGGTATTAATTTCATTATTATTAACCAAATAGCATTTTCTTGCTTTGCCTGTTTCATCAAATAACTGGATAGTAAATAATCTATCTCCTACAGGAGAAATAAAATTAGAATTACATTTAGCCATTGCGTAATCAGAGATACAGTCCAATATCTCCGGCGTTACAATAAAATTATTTACCGCCCGCAGAAACGATTTATCACTGGAGTCTCTAATAAATGCTGTCTTTATATTCTCTTCATTAGAAGAAATATAAATTCTCCCACTATAATCTCCGTAATCATATTCCATTAATATAGTGAGTACTTCGTCCTTAGTTTTTGTACAGTATAAATTAGATAGAAATAATAATACAATTACCAAAACTGTTATTATTTTATACTTGAAACTCATATCTGCCTTTTGTATTAGCCGGATCAATTAAAGATTTTTGATAAGAAGATGAGCGATCCCGATGGCGCGGGCGCGTTGCCCACTAACCAACCCATTTTCAAAAATAGCCACGTATACTCACACAATACAGACTTTCCTTATTAAACTTGTATTTCCCACTCATCTTTTTATCAAATATAAAATTATACAACAAGGAGACAAAAGAGAACAGCAATTTATATCCATTATACTTATACATAGCCCTATTTTAAATTGCTATATCGCCGCATCGTCGCATTCCGTTGCCCCGTTGCGTGAAACCATCTCACTACTTAAATCAAGATGACATTGCTTCACCTATAAAACCGCCTAAAGCGATACCATATATACAGTATAATCAACAGCAACGCCCAGCACAGTACTGTCCCTATCGCTGGGAAAGCCGCTACCCAGCGCCATTGACGGTACTGCTCCTGTTGCAGTATACTTCCGGTATTGGTCGCCTTGACAGAACGATACCCGTTGATGCTGTCCTGCTGCCATTGCCGGCGCTGTTGCTTTTGCCGGATGTGTATGGCTCTGGCTTTACCGGTATAGCCCTTCCCTGTGCTATAATGGAAAGAGTCTACAGGCAGCAGTAATATTTCCGTGGTACTGCTGTCATCAGAAAAATAGAGCCGTTGTATCGTGTTGTGCAGGCTGTCGCTGTACAGGTGTTCCTGCCGGAGGCTATATTGCCGCTGCTCCCGCACCCGTTGCTGCACACGGCAAGAGCCCGTTAGTAGCAAGGATAACCATAAGCCGGCAACATAAAGAAAAA
>JBEBVI010000031.1:0-19276 GCA_040392805.1 Taibaiella helva | reverse complement strand
GAGCTGTTGGCTTGCGGAACCACTTCACCCGATCAGACTTTACCTGCTCATGCTGCAATGGTTCAGGGAATACTCAAAATGCCCCATATCCAGGTCGTTTCGTTTGCCGGTGCATGTAATACCGGTATGCAATCGTTTAAGCATGCCTATCTCTCCATAGCCACCGGCGATACCGGAAATGCCGTAGCCACCGGTTCGGAACGAATGTCCAGATTCCTTACAGCCGATAAATTCAAAACGGAAATAGACAAGGTAAAAGAGATTGAACAAGACGGATATATTGCATTTGAGAAAGATTTCCTGAGATGGATGCTCAGCGATGGAGCCGGAGCCGCTTACCTGGAAAACAAGCCCAATTCAGAAGGCCTGTCACTTAAAGTGGAATGGATCGACATAACCTCCTTCGCCGGGGAAATAGAAACCTGCATGTATTCCGGCGCCATCAAAGAAGGAAGTGAGCTTATCGGGTACAACGAAATAAATACCGGCCGGTGGCTGGATGAAAGCGTCTTTGCCGTCAAACAGGATACACGTTTATTGGGACGTTATATCGTAGACAAAGGAATGGAATTTCTACAGGAGGTAATGACCAAGAGGAACTTTAACCCTTCTGATGCGGACTGGTTCCTTCCCCACCTGTCGTCCGAGTTTTTTCGTGAAAAAATTAATGAATCGCTAAAGAGCAGGAATATATCCATACCTATGGATAAGTGGTACACCAACCTTTCCCGCCTGGGCAATGTAGGTGCCGCGTCAGCTTATTTTATGCTCGAAGAATTAATGAATTTAGGCAAATTGAAAAAAGGAGAAAAAATTTTCCTGATGGTGCCGGAAAGCGCCCGTTTCTCATACACTTATGCTCTGCTCACTGTAGTGTAACCTATATTTATTGAGCAACCGGCAAAACTTCAAGCCTAAAACCGGTTGCTCTCTAAATCATTGCGTCGTTATACTTCCTTTGCAAATGTTGTGAGAAATAATCAGGCAGTTAATCGCACTAATCGTTCCACCCACCCCCTGATGCCTTATAAATTTCCACTACAGATGAAAGAATAGCGCGCTGGGTTTCCACAAGTTCCAGCTGGGCATCAAGCTTACTTTTTTGTGCCGTAATAATCTCCAGGTAGTTGGCGTACCCGTTAAGATATAAATCGTTAGCTATGCTTACACCGCGCGACAATGTAGCCACCTGTTCTTCCCTGATCCGGTACACTTCTGTATTACTATGCAGCACAGAAAGCTCGTTGTTCAGCTCGCGGTAGGCATTAATAACCTTCGAGCGATATTGATAAAAAGCCTGCTCCTGCTCCGCCGTGGCTATACGGAAGCGGCTCTTTAGCTCGTTGCGTTTAAAGATGGGCACTGTTAAACCGCCAAGCAGTTGTCCGGCCACAGAGCTCGCAGAAAACAAAAGATTACCGTTAAAAGAATTAAGCGCCCCATAAGCGGAAATGCTTAGCTCAGGGAAGAAAGCCGCACGTGCCGCTCTTACATCCGCATGAGTAGCAGCCAGCTCCAGCTCCGCTTCCTTTATATCCGGCCGGTAGCTCAGCAACTGTGCGGGGATACCTGTTTTTATAGATGCCGCTGTTTCCGTAACATCCGGGAAAGAGGAACTGCGGCTAATATCACCTTCATACCGCCCGGCAAGCGTATTGATCAGGCTGCTCACCTCGACGACCTTCCGTTTATTGTGATATTGCGCACTGCGGGTATTTCCTAACTGGGTCTCGAACTGTACTACTGCCAGCTCAGTTGCTTTGCCTGCCTCCTTAAGCGCCCTCACTATTTCCAGGGCGCTGTTCTGTAATACCAGGTTCTCCGATAGTATCTTTTCCTCCTGGTCAAGGGCCATCAACTCGTAATACAACAACGCCGTCTGCGCTGTCAGTATAGAGGTCAGCCAGTGGCGACCTGCCTCTGTAGCCCAGAAACGAAGCTGTGCCGCCTTCTTACGGTTTCTGATCTTACCCCAGAGATCTATTTCCCAGGTAGCATTAAGGCCAAACCAGAAGTCCGGAACCGGATTGGTATTGACTTTCTGATCTTCTTCAATATTGCCCGACAGGTTCGTGTCAAAATTGCCCACACCTTCCATTGTATACTTCCCGAACTTTGTTCCGCTGGCACGCAGCATGCCGTTTACCTCAGGCAGCCACGCTGCTTTACTCATTTTGAAGTATTGCGAGGCTATAGTCACGCGACGTAAAGCAATCTGTATATCCGGGTTACCTTTTAAAACATCACTGATCAGCAGCTTCAGGTGCTCATCTTTAAAGAAAATATCACGCGGCAATGTAGCTATGGTAGTTGAATCCGCTCCATCGCCGGGCAATGCGCTATAGCGGGCCGGCTGCCCCGCCTCCTTTTTTAAAGGCAATACCCGCGGCACTTTACAGGAGGCCAGCCCCAACAGGGCGCAAAATGCTATGGTAATACAGGCCGGATATCTTTTGGAATGAAACATGGTCATCATCAACAATTGATTTAATGAGTAAATTTTATTTTTTTCGTCCCCGCTCCGCCAGAGAAGCAAACACCACGTATAGGCCGGGTATAACAAAAACACCCAGCACCGTGCCCACCAGCATACCTCCTGCAGCAGCCGTACCTATCGACCTGTTGCCCATAGCTCCGGCTCCGGTAGCTATTACAAGTGGCACCAGTCCGGCAATAAATGCAAATGAGGTCATCAGAATAGGGCGCAACCTCGACAACGCGCCATCCACTGCGGCCTGTAATATACTTATGCCTTCCTTACGCTTCTGCATGGCAAATTCTACGATAAGAATGGCATTCTTACCCAGCAAGCCGATCAGCATGACCAAAGATACCTGGGCGTAAATATTATTATCCAGGCCGGCTATTTTCAGTGACAGAAAGGCGCCGAAAACACCGGCAGGCAGGCTCAATATCACCGCAAGCGGCAGCAGGAAACTTTCGTACTGTGCGGCGAGCAGGAGGTATACAAACACAAGACAAATGATGAAGATAAAAAGTGTCTGGTTGCCCGAGGCAATCTCTTCACGTGTCATACCGCTCCACTCATAATCAAACCCCCTCGGCAAATGCTCTGTCGCCACCCTTTCTACTGCTGCTATAGCCTGTCCGCTACTGAATCCCGCAGCAGCCTCCCCATTGATCATCGCCGAAGTGTACATATTATAGCGCGTCAACTGTTCCGGTCCGGTCACACGCTTCATCTCGATAAAGGTGGAATAAGGCACCATCTCTCCCCGGTCATTCTTTACATAGAGCTGCAACACATCCTCCGGCTGCACCCTATACCCGGGACCTGCCTGCAGCATCACTTTATACATCTGATTGAACCTTATAAAGTTCGTAGCATAGTAGCTGCCCAGTAAGGTTTGCAACGTCTGCATGGCATTGTCCACCGATACTCCTTTCTTGGCTGCCATATCATAGTTTATTTCTATAAGGTACTGCGGGAAAGACACATCAAAGCTGGTAAATGCGGTTCCGATTTCCGGGGTTTTCTTCAATGCCTCAATAAAATCATTCGTTACTACCGACATTTCCTGAAGGTCTTCATTGCTGGTCTTATCCAGCAGGCGCAACTCAAAGCCACTGGCATTCCCGAAACCCGGAACGGTAGGCGGCGGGAACAGGTCAATGGTTGCATCGCTTATATTACGTGTCTTCTGCCCCAGTTTTTCTATAACAGCCTGTACATCATCCTCCCTCTCATCCCAGGCCTTCAGATTGATCATAACCATACCATACGAAGCTCCGGCAATTTCATTGACCAGGCTGTAACCGGCAAGTGTGGTGACATTTTCAACGGCATCCATCTCTCTGGCTATTTGTTCGATAACATTAAGCACGTCCTGTGTGCGTTCCACTGTTGCACCCGGCGGGGTTGTCACGTTCACATACAATATTCCCTGGTCTTCATTAGGTATGAAACTTCCGGGCAATATAGCTGCAGAGCCCCAGGTGATCAGGAAGAAAGCAACTAATGCCATCAGCGTCAACCCTCTTCTTCCGGCAATACGTAATAAGATGTTTTTGTACGCACCCGACGTACGGTCGTACCCTTTATTAAAGGCAGAAAAGAACTTTTGCATCCTTCCCTTTCGCTCCGTTTCCGGCGCATGTTTCAGCAACAGAGCACAAAGTGCCGGAGTAAGTGTCAGGGCATTGATCCCTGAAATAACAATAGCAAAAGCCAGGGTCAGAGAGAACTGCCTGTAAAATACACCCACAGGGCCATCCATAAAGGCCACCGGTACAAATACGGCAGACATCACCAGCGTAATAGCTATAACAGCACCGCTGATCTCCTTCAAAGCAGATATGGTAGCCTCCAGCGGAGGTAAATGATGCTCTGTCATCTTCACATGCACGGCCTCTACAACAACAATGGCATTATCCACAACAATACCAATAGCCAATACCAAAGCAAATAAGGTCAGTAAATTAATAGAAAAGCCCAGCAACATCATAAAGGCCAGGGTACCGACCAGGGCTACGGGTACTGCCAATGCAGGTATCAGCGTAGAACGGAAATCCTGCAGGAAGATGAATACGACTACGGATACCAGGAGGAAAGCCTCAAGAAGCGTTACCAATACTTCACTTATGGAGGCATCAAGGAAACGGGATACATCGTAGGCCATGTTGTATTCCATACCGGGTGGGAAAGATTCCACTTTCAGCTCTGCCATTTTATTCTTTATATTCCGGATCACATCGCTGGCATTGGAGCCCGGTCTTTGTTTCACCATTATTGAAGCAGACGGCTTACCGTCCGTCATGGAGATCATAGCGTAACTCATGGAGCCCAGTTCCACATCCGCAATATCTTTCAGGCGCAGGATGGAGCCATTGGCATCGGCCTTAATAGCAATATTTTCATACTGCTGCGGTTCAAAAAATTTCCCCGAATACCTCAGAACGTATTGTATCGAATGCGGCTGCTTACCTGAGCCTTCTCCCGTTTTACCGGGCGCAGCTTCCACGTTCTGGTTGCGCAACGCAGTTATTACATCATCTGCCGACAATCCGTAAGCCAGCATCCGGTCCGGCTTCAGCCAGACACGCATAGCATATTCCTGCTGACCCATGATCTCCGCGCGGCCTACCCCCTCAATACGCTTTAGCTCCTTGAGGATATTAATATCGGCAAAATTGAATATGAACTGCTCGTCCATAGTAGTATCCGTACTGGTAATATTCAGGTACATCAACATGCTGTTCACTTCCTTCTCGGTAGTTACACCGGCCTTAATTACTTCTTCAGGCAGCTCATCCAGGACCGTCGTCACCCTGTTCTGCACATTCACGGCAGCCATATCCGGGTCAGTACCGACTTTAAAAAATACCTGTATCATCGTTACCCCGTCATTACTGGTTACCGTCGTCATGTAGGTCATGCCGGGCACCCCGTTGATGGCACGCTCCAAAGGCATGGCTACCGCCCTGGCCGACACTTCGGCATTGGCGCCGGTATATTTGGCCGTAACCATAACGGAGGGAGGAACGATATCAGGGAACTGTGTTACCGGTAAGCTGGTTAACGCCAGGATACCGACTAAAGTAATGACCAATGAGATCACAAGCGACAATACGGGCCGCCTAATAAAGGTCTCAACCATTATATTATTTTTAAAATGGAAATAAAAAGATATTAACTGCGCCCAGAGCTACAGGATGGAATTTTCCGGCTGTATGATTACGCCCTCGCGTAATGTCTGCACGCCTTCGTAAATAATACGGTCACGCTCACTCAGGCCAGACAGTACAAGGTAGTATTGACCTAACCGCTGCCCTGCCACAAAGTTGCGCACTGTCACCTTATTATCTTTATCCAGCACGTATACATAGCTTTTATCCTGTATCTCGAATACGGATTTTTGCGGGATCAGCAAGGCATTCTTTAAAGGCTGTGAGATCACCAGTGTACCTGTGGCGCCGTGTTTCAATAGCTTATCCGGGTTAGGAAAGCTCGCCCTGAAGGCTATGGAGCCTGTATTTTCGTCTATCTCACTTTCTGCTCTTACCACCTTCCCTTTATAAGGGTAAAGTGAGCCGTCGGCCAGTAACAGCGACACATCTTTATAAACGGTATCCTCGTTTCCCGATTGCATAAACGATATATACTCCTGCTCCGAAAGCTTAAAATAGGCAAACATATTATGTATTTCCGATACCGTGGTAAGTAGTGAGCCATTGATCAGCAGGCTGCCTTCTTTCAACGGCAGACGGTCAATAATACCGTCGAAAGGTGCATATATTTTGGTATAGGACAGACGTGTAACCGCTGCTGCCTTTGCTGCCGCCACCTCTTCCGCTTTAGCTTTCTGTGCATCTAAACGGGCCTGTACCAGGTCCAGCTCCGAAGAAGAAACGATCTTTTTTTCTACTAAGCTGCGCGTACGGCTGAGCTCCACCTCTGTTATCCGGCAATCGGCTATGGCGCTTTTCAGTGCGGCACTTGCCTGGTCCAGGTTAATCCGGGCTTCCTCATCATTTATTTTAAACAACAGCTGTCCTTTTTTAACAAACTGCCCCTCATCTACATAGATCTTATCCAGTATGCCTGGTATGCGGGCATGCAGTTCAATATTTTTACAGGCGGCAATATCGGCCACATAGTGCAGGGATAATATCGTATCGGAATGATGCAATGTGATAACAGGATATTTCTTGGGTGGTGCATCGTTAGCACCATGAACTCCGCGCTCCGTATTGCAGGAAATCCACAAAAGCATGCCGCTTAAAGCAAGTATGCCAAATCGTATATTCATTCTGTTTAATGTTTAAAATTCAAATTAATTGATCCGGCCCGCAGGCTGCCGGTTTCGACCATCCATACCGAAGGCAAAATAATTATACAGCATCCGGCAGAAGTTCTCTATCAAAACCAAATGCTTAAAATGATTACCCTGTAAAAGGGAGTGAGGTGCATCAAAAAATCAACGTACCCAACAGGATATTCCGTTGTTAAGTTTTGAACAGAACATAAGGTACATTTAGCCTGACGCTAAAGTGGTATTAAAAGGGAGTGAGGCGAAAAAGGAAACGATAGAAATCGTTTAAAGCCCTTGAGTAAAAGGGACAACTATTATATACCTGCGGCGGATGTGCAGCAGGCACGTACATTTCGTTTACCCAGGCCCTGAAAAGCACTATTGCCTTATCAATAACTGGCTCGTAAACGGCCGGGAGATCAGGCCTGCTCACCCGTACAGCTTCATCGTTAAATGTTTCCGCAAGATCTGAGGCTACCTGGTAGTACTCGTCTTTTTCAGAGGAAAAGAATGAAAATGTTATGTGCTCATGGACAACGGGAGGAGAAGATATTCCTAAAAACGACTTGCTATGTGCCGGCACTGAATGCAACACGCCAATAAAGCATGCCATCAGCAGCACGAACAATCGGAGGGTAATATGTGTAAAAATTGTTCTTCTCATCCTATAGCATACGCTAACAACGCGTAAAGTTAGGGAAAAACGAAACTCAATAACAAATTACATGGCCGCTTTACTAAATCATAACATGTTCTATATATTTAGAGATTCATCTGTTGTACCGAGTTATCATCACTAATAAGCAGGAAAGATATTAAGATCGGATGCTCAATGACCGGTTTCATCCGGCAGAATGTGTCTTGATAAGTATAAGGCATATTCTTATTTTAACACAAATATTGTCTTTTAGCGTATCAGTGTCACATTACCCCGGTATTGCTCTCTGCGGCCGTTATATTCGGCTTCAATATAGTAAATATAAGCGCCTGCCGGTTGCTCCTGGTTATTGTATGTGCCGTCCCAGCCTCTGCCACCGCTATGTAACGTCTCAAATACCAGCTGCCCCCATCGGTTATATATCCTCATGACAAAACTGCTTACATTTTCAGATAATAATTGTCGCGGAAAGAAATAGTCGTTCTGACCATCACCGTTGGGAGTGAATGCGTTTGGAATGTCTGTGTAGCAGTCTTTTCTGACTTCAACAGATTCCGTAGCGCTGCAACCTAAAGGGGCTGTGCTTACTGTAAGGCTGTAAGTTCCCGGATGTCTTACCTGAATTGATTCTGTACGGTCTCCTGTATTCCACAAGCAGGTACTGTTACTTAGTGAATATCGGTTACGTAAAATAACAGGAGCTCCCCCTAAACAAAGTGTATGATCCGGACCAAGGTCGATCATTGGGGAAGGAAAAACAAATACAGTGTCTGAAAAAGAAGATTCGGGACAGGCTCTGAATTTTGCATGAAGCGTTACCGGCATGATACCGGCTCTATCATAGGCATGTTTCAACAGCAGGCTTTCCTCTTTCGCAATATTACCGTCGCCAAAATTCCAGGTTAAACTGCTGATTGTAAAGTCACTCATCTCATGTGTCAAAGAAACAGTTTCCCCGACACAAATGCTGTCCGGATAGTGGAGAAAAGAAGCTGCACGTCGTGCATCTACTACAATGGTCAGGAAGGCGGTATCACTGCAGATTTCGCCAATTCCTATAAGCGTTGTTGTATAATTGCCAGCTGAAGGATAAATATGAACAGGATCTCGTAAAATAGTTTTACTACCATCACCGAAATCCCAGAAGAATTTAGTAAAATGGCTGTCGGAAGTATTTTTAAAGATGGCCTCTTGCTCCTGACAAATAATACAGTCTGCATGATAGGAAACTTTATGCTCTTCTTCCGGAATAAAAAAAGTCAGGGTAGTATCACAATTGACGGTATTTATATGAAGGATATAATTGCCGGAAGGTACATTTTGTAAAGTGTCAGTAAGCGAAAGTGTATCTTTGCTGTATGTTGTCCAGGCATAATGATAAGCAATGGTATCTCCCGGATAAGTGCCTGCCCAGGCTTTACCGTTATTGCTACCTTTACAACTGCTTTTGATGGTAATATCGGGCAGAACGCCATTGGGAAAGGTTACATGAAAGGTATCTGAGTGGAAAGTACAGGGAGGCATATAATAATTAACCCAATAAGTGCCCGGAGTATCCACCATCAGGGTAGACCGGAAATCGCCGGTATTCCATTGGTAATCCCATCCTTCAGTACCAATATGTAAAGCATATCCTTCTGACCTGTTCACCCAACAGGGAGCTTGTATAAAAGTGCTGGCAGGTGTTGCTGTATCCCGGACAACAACAGATACTACATTAGGTAACCCGGGCCCTGCAGTAGTGCCGGGCAGTAAGGTGATGGCCTTTGAAACAAACTGGCTGCCCGAACCTGCAAGATCGGGAAAGTCGATCGCAGATAATATATTCCTGGAGCCGGACGACTGGAAGTAGATCTTTCCATTTGGTGCCAGTTTTAAATGAGAAAAGGCGCTCGCTCCAATTAACGTTTTTGTATCACCCGGTTCCGAAACAGTTAAATCAAACTGGTAAATACTGGATATTGTACTTGCATATAATTTTGAATTATCCGGAGAAAAAGCGGCTCCATAATAGCCATTCACCTTATCCAATACCCTGGCATTAGATACGATGCCTGTAGCTATATCGAAGTCAAAAAGCTCTACACCTCCCGGCAGGAGCGCCAAAACAGCGCCATTACTGGTTACCAGCCTTTTACCATCCGGGGAAATAACCATTTGGCCAACATAACCGGCACTATACAATGACCCTACATTCGACTCCCGGGGTATTTGATCAATACCCGATTCGGAAATACTATAGGCTTTAAAACCATTACCGTACCTGGTACGAACAAGCAGCCAGGTATTACAGCGGCCACCGGTGACTGCTGTCATTTGCTCCACCAAATTGCTATCCAGTAATATTCCTTTTTGACTGGAAACAACTTCGCCTAAGCCGTTATTTAAGTCCATGTCTATAATACTGTAATAAAGCTGGCCGGAAGGGCGGCTTTCAAAAGAAGTAAGTGAAAATACATAATATTTACTATAGCTTCCCGGTATAGGCATGATCAATGCGCCCTGGCTGGTACTGCCTGTAGGCGTATTATTTCCGGGACCCTCTATGGGGAGCAAATAGTCTCCATTGGGCATTATATTACCATTCCTGTTCCATACGATAGTGCCATCTGTATAAAATAAAAGTTGTCCGCTGCTATTACAGACTGAAGCGTTCGCTTCGCCGACACTATAGATAGAGGTCTTTACAGGCAACGGTTGTCCACTATTAAAATCAATGCCTGCATAGTTTCCAAAAGCCCAGACATTTTCATATTGTGCATGCGATGTAAAGCCAGGGATTAAAAACAGGACGCTCAGGCAAACAAATGATAAAATCTTTAAATTCTTCCTATACTTTTTCGTCATAAAGAAACTTTGAACTATCCGTATCATCTCGTTTTTTTAACAGGTATAGAGACAAGGTATGCCTTGTCTCTATACATATGCATCTTTCTATCCACCTATTGTTTCACCACCTTTATTGTGCAAATCGCCACATCCTCCAGGTCTTTAACCTGTATCAGGTACATACCTGCATTCAAATGTTCTACAGGTATATCCCGGGCATTTTTTACTTCCATAATAACGCGTCCTGCAATGTCAGTAAGCGTTATATTTATCTCAACAGGCGACTGTATATGCACCAGATCTTTGACGGGGTTAGGATAAACACTTATTTGCTTTGCTAAGATAGCAATATATTCAATGCCCGTATAATTATCTATCTTATAAACCATAGAAGTGTCCATACAACCGGCCTCATTAGTAACAGCTACCTGGTATTCTGCATTCTCCGTCACTTCATAGGTATTTTCTGTTGCACCCGGAATAGGCATGCCGTCCTTAATCCACTGATAAGTAGCATATGTATTATTGACACCCAATACAAATTTCTCAGTAGTGATAACAGGTTCTTCAATCCGGCTAAAGGTTAAATCCAGGATAATAATACTATCACAATGCTCAATGCCGGGTATTACATGTTTGTAGATCCCACTGGCAGTATAGGTCGTCCCATTATAACTGAAACTGTCGCTGCATTCCGTTATCGTAAGATAAGTAGGAGATATAGTATCTATATCAAACTTTAGCTTTAATAAATAAGCATCACCTCCCTTTTGATAAGAAGTAAGTACCCTTGTATTAGCTCCCGGATCGAAATCCGCTGTTCCTGAAAAATCTCCGGTTATAAAAGCTTCTCCTTTCTCATTTATGGCTATGCTCCTGCCGCCATTATTAACAGTGCTACCGCTGCTGCCTTTTGTATTTCCTGCCCAAATATATTCACCACATGCACTGTATTTAGCAATAAATCCCTCCATGGTTCCACCAATGGTAAGCATGGCTTTATCCGGACCAGGATCAAAATCTACAGGGCTCGCCAACATCATATAACCGTTTACATATATTGCACCACCTTTATCCGAAGCAATTGCAAAAGCTGATACTGCACCTCCGGACGCTCCTACACTCTTTGCCCACACATAATTGCCACCCGTGTCGTATTTAGCGATAAACATATCTGCTAATGTACCTAACGAATAAAGTATGGCAGTATCCGGCCCCGGATCAAAATCCATGGAGACACCTCTGAAAAAACCTGCAATATAGGTATTCCCTAAGGCATCTATTGTTATACCATTGCCTTGTACAGTAACGCCGGTTCCTCCCATTCCTTTCGCCCAGACATAATTGCCGCTGCTGTCATATTTAGCTATAAACAGATCATTAGTACCTACACTTGTTAAGTTGGCGACTCCATTACCCAAATCAAAATCTGCGGTTCCTGCAAAGAAACCGGTCAATATAACATCATCCTTGTTGTCTGTTGTATCCACTGTTATACTAAATCCCTGCACCGTATTTCCTCCTGCTCCCCTGGCCCATATATAATTCCCGTCAGAGTCGTATTTAGCTACATACAAATTAGTCTTGTTACCGGTACTTCCAACGGAAACCAACATTGCCGTATTGGGCCCCGGATCAAAATCTACGGTATCGGTAAAATGACCGGTAATATAAACATCACCTCTACCGCCTATACTCAGGCTCCTGCCGTTAATAGTGGATTTATCATAGCCTCCCCCCAGCGCTTTTGCCCACAGGCAATTACCGGATTTGTCATATTTGGATAAAAATGTAATACCTTGCTTGTTCTTATTGAAAAGCGAATCCATTCCGGAACTTGTTTCAAAATAGGATGTTCCGGCGATATTTCCCGTAACATATATATCACCTGCTGCATCTACAACTACACTGTAGGCAAAAGCCGAGCTCGTCATAATTCTTTTGCTCCATAAATAATTGCCGGAATTGTCATATTTGGCCAGGAAAATATCACGGGAACTCAGAGGTGTAAGGATAGCAGAACCGGAGCCGGGATTAAAATTCGTAGTATCCTGGAAATTACCGGCAATATATACATTCCCTTCCTTATCCGTTGCAACGGAGTGGCCGACACAGCTATTATTCCCTTGGATCTGTATTGCCCAGTCAAAGGTTTGTGCCTGGATATGCAGGCAGTATACGGACAAAAGAACGCAAAAGGCTATTTTTAATATAGAATGCGAATAGTTCATCTGAGCCATCGGATTTAGTATTTTCCGTTTAAATTTTTGAAAGTGTGTTAATGGCAGTATTGAAAACATTGGAATACTTTTAAGATGTGTAGTTCTAATTTTCATTTTTGATGTAATATTTAAAAGAATAATTGAGATAAGAAAATATAACATTTAACAATTTCACACATTAATGAACCGGGTTTCCTGCTTGTCATAGCCTGTAGCATAAAAAGAGCAATTTTCCACCAACAATATCTGCTGTTGGAGCGCAATCTTTATTAATCATCATTTCTGTATAAATCCCCTACAGCGCTTGCGTTATTCAAATCTCAACCCCTGTTTAGGTCACAAACACATACATTACCGGCTTTCAAAAATTCCAGCTACCGGTCATGGTCAGATGGTTACAGCAAGTCAAACTTTACTAAAAAAGACAAATAAATACAACAGTAATTTTTAAAACCCATAATTGAATAATTAAAAGTAAATAACAATTCCTGCAACAAAGAGAATGATTATAACAATCGGAAACAAGAGGGTATTCCCCCTCACCTCGTTAGTGGTAAACACTCTATTGGCACTAAAGAATTAAATATACTTTTAGGCCCGTTTAGCTATAATATAAATGGCTTTGTTCTGCACTCCTGAACTACATATAGTAGCGCAAATTGCATAATACAAAATCGAATGCCTGCCGACACTAAAACCTCAGAAAGTATAAAAGCATCTCAAAACAATAAGGAAATGAAAATTAGCGTATTTTTTCTTATTATTTCTTTTACAGGTATGATCAGCAGGGCACAGGATTCCAGGCATATTTTTTTTCCTGATATCCGGGATAGCATCTGTATTCAATGGGGGAATAACAAATTTTCTACGGTAGAAAATCAGGAAGCCCCTACCTATTTGCACATAACCGATTCGATTATATACCGGAACAATTCCATGCGTAACGGAAATAAAGTGTGGCTAACATACCAAAGTGCAAAAATATCAGAGAGATTAAAAAGGACGAACCAGGCAATAACTTTATACGACAGTGCTTATAAACAATGTATAGACAGAGAGTATAAAGTGTACATCCTGTATCAGAAAATCAGCATGCTGATTAATGCAAAGCAAACCATAGCAGCCATAAATAATTTTAAAAAACTTCTCCCTTTCCTGGCAGATACCGGTCTGTCTGAACAGAAGAGAGCGCAAATATACATTGCAGGAAGTAGGGTGCATTATAGCAGAAAAGAATATGAGCAGGCAACACATTACCTGCTATTGGCCCGGCAGCACATCTATAGCGCAGATAATGATGACCGGAAGGCCCTATTGCATCAATTAGCCCATATTTATTCTGAAACCGGCAATTACAAAAATGCATTTGACCTGCATATTGCTTTTCATCAGTCAGAAGATAGTATTAAGTCAAAAAAAATTTTAGAACAGGTAAATGAACTGGAAACCCGGTACCGGGTGGCAGCAAAAGACCGGGTTATTGCTGAAGAAAGGTTGAAATATCATACAGCAGAACAAAAATACTACAGAGAACAGGTCTGGATATCAACCGGGATAATTATCCTCTCTTTACTATTATTGCTGTTAGGTATACGTTACTATTATGTAAAGCAAAAAAAAGATAAATTAGAGGCTGAACAGAAAATAAATTATTTACAAGGACTTATGGCAGGAGAAGAAAAAGAACGTAACCGTATGGCCCGGGAGCTCCACGACGGAGTGAACAGTACCCTGGCAGCCACCCATTCTTACCTTCACACGTTTGAGCAGCTTCACCCAAAGGTTGCTTCAGATCGCTACTTTCTCAAAGTAAAACAAATATTGCTGTCCACTTCCAATGAGATCCGTGCTATTGCACATAACCTGACACCTAACGTATTAATAAAAGACGGGCTGACACATGCCCTACAGGAATTTTGTAAAACACTGTTTCTCACATCTGCTCTTATTGAGATCCAGTCATACGGACAGGAGTATATTCATAACGAAAAAGATAAACTCTTTTTATACCGTATAGCACAGGAATTATTATATATCATCAATAAATGCACGAACGCTACTGAGATCATTATTATAATCGGTTTTGAAAAGACAGGTATAAGTCTCACCATAGAAGATAATGGAACGGATATTACTACCGCTGACGGAAAAAACGCAAACAGCAGACTCGCTGCCTTAAAAGAAAAATCAGTCTCGGGAAAAGGTAGGATAAATATAGAAGTACAGCCGGGGAAAGGCAGAATGGTGCACATTGTATTTCCGGTTCACAATTTTGCTATTCATTAAGACCAGAAGGACAAATTAAATTTTGACAGCCTTATCGATTTTAAAAAATCCTTGTAACTTGCTTTACCGAACCGAATAAAAATGCGCTGTAGCAAACTATTTTTTACTATCTGTACATTCTTTTGCACCTCAGGAGTATTGGCGCAATATGCCGAGCAGAAATTATTGCACACAATTATAGACACTACTCATGTGCAACAGCAATTGGAAATGGCCAGGCATATAGAACAATGGTATCCTGATAGCGCTATCGCCCTGCTCAGTCCGGTATTACAGTTAAGCTTAAAAAATAGTTACGTAGCAGGTATAAAAGCAGCAGGTTATGAATTAATGCTCTTATATTACAAAAAAAATGAGTTGGACAAATCCATTCATTGTTGTAATATATTGCTCCAATACGGTAATATAAGGGAAGATAATGACCTGATAAAAGATGCTTATCTGATCAAGGCCGCGGCGTATCAGCTTTTGGAACGCTTTTCCGATGCACTGATAAATTATCACCTTCTCTTATCCCTGCCTCCCGGTACAAAAGGGCCGAATACAGGAATGCAAAAAGTAAAGGCGTATAATAATATTGCCCTGATGTTATCCCGGATGCAACAATATGAGAAAGCCATAAAATATCAACAAATGGCAGATTCCATCAATGATGATCCGGATGCTATAGCCAGGATGCTACATACATGGGCCGACATATACAACGGCATGGGAAATACGGAAAAAGCTATATTTTTTTTAGACAGTGCTATCCGCCTGCCGCAGGCCGATAGAGATTATACTATACTCCTGCGGGCCCAAAAAATTATTTTCCTTCAAAAAATAGAACAAAATAAAAAGGCGCTGGCAGAATTTGAAAAACTATTACCCTATATAAACAATGATAGCCTGCCTGAAACAAGAAAAAATCAGATTAATCTTATAGGGGGATTTGCTTATTATGGCGTACGGAATTTTGCAAAAGCAAAATACTACCTGCTAAAATCATATAATGAGGGCCATGCGCTGAACAATAGTGAAAAACGGAATATACTCCATAAGCTGTCTCATACTTATTATGAAACAAAAGAGTATAAAAAAGCCTATGAGCTTCATCTTACTTTTCACCAGCTGGAAGATAGTATAAGATCCAAAGATGTTTTATTAAATGCCAATGAACTGGAAACAAAATACCGTACGGCTGAAAAAGATAAAACAATTATGGAAGAACGGCTCAAATACCAGGTTAGCCGCCAGCAGCAATACAAGGAACGGGCATGGTCTATCTCTGCGCTGATTATCCTCAGTTTACTTTTTTTAGTTCTTTACATGCGTTATCTTTATATCAAACAAAAGAAAGACAAGCTGGAAGCACATCAGAAGCTGAATCATTTACAAGCGCTTATGGAAGGAGAAGAAAAAGAGCGGAATCGAATGGCCCAGGAGCTTCACGACGGCGTAAACAGCTCGTTAGCTGCTACTCATTCTTATCTGCAGGCTATTGAACAAATCTACCCGGATATAACGAACGAACAGCACTTTTTAAAAGTAAAAGAACTGCTGCTATCTACCTCTAACGAGATCCGTACCATTGCACATAACCTTACGCCTAATACTTTACTGAAGGAAGGTTTAGTGTCGGCTATAGAAGAGTTTTGCCGGAATTTATTTGCTTCCCGTGTGCAAGTCGAAGTACAATCCTTTGGACAGGAATACGGACATAACGAGAACATGAAACTGCTTCTGTACCGCATAGCCCAGGAACTGCTACATAACATTTATAAACATGCCGGTGCCACGGAGATCATTGTTATGCTTGGCTTTCAGAATAAAGATATAAGTCTGACCATTGAAGATAACGGCAAAGGTATAACGCCATCCACAGATAAAAAATCCGGGATAGGTATAATCAACATCAGGAAAAGACTGCAGGAGCATGATGGACGTATAAGCATCGAAACACAGGCCGGGAAAGGTACGGTGGTACATATTTCACTGCCTTCCACCCCCGGCATGCTCTCCCTCTATGAAAAAAATTCAAAAAGAAATAACGCTTAACTTAGACAATCTTAGTTTAGAATAATGGTGCCAGATAAAATTTCCATCGCAATAGCCGACGACCATCCCCTGCTACGACATGGGCTGATCAGCATGCTGAGCCTCCATGAGCATATACACATAACCGGTGACTACAGCAGCGCTGAAAGCACACTGGCCGGGCTGGCGCTTAAACAGCCGGATATACTACTGCTCGACCTTAGTCTGCCGGATATGAATGGTGAAGACCTGGCACCTCACCTGCTTAAAAAGTATCCCACCATGAAGATCATTATACTGACCAGCAACAACAGCGCCTACAGCGCCCGGATTCTGCTGGATCATGGTGTGCAGGGCTACCTGCTCAAGAATTCGGAACAGCACCTGCTGTTAGAGGCAATAAAGAATGTACATCAGGGCTGCATATTTATATCACCCGAGCTGCAGGAACGGGTTTTTAAAATGGCTAAGCAAATAAAAAACGACCTCATTTCAGCCGATAATCTCACCAACCGGGAAATACAGGTGCTGCGGCTTATTGCCGATGAGCTGACCAGCCAGCAGATTGCAGATAAGCTGGGGCTCAGCCTGCGCACTGTGGAAAACTACCGGATGGTATTAATGCAAAAGTTAGGCGCTAAAAATATGATCGGTATGGTGAAAAAAGGTATTATGCTGGGACTTATTGAGTAAAGGAAAATGAAAAACTAAAAATCATTGCCCCGTTGCCTCGCTACGGAAAGCAACCGGCCTGCTACACACTTGGTCTACCCCGGTAATAACATCTGACAGGGCAAACATCTCGCGGGGCAAAAATATGCAATCAGGATGAAGCTCTTATCACAGATGATCCGGTTAAGAGAAACCATATACAGACAGCAACGAAATGTGAATAAAAATGCGTTAAGATTATATCCTGTCTCTGACAATAAATGTTTTCAGATGAGCAAGATTTGTATAACTTGCATCATTACAAGACAAGAAGAATTCGTTTTTTTCTGTAAAAAATAATTGTAAATTCATTGTTTACTATTGAATTACCGTTATAAAGAATGAATATAAAGATCGCCATAGCAGATGACCATCCCCTTGTTGCACAGGGAATCAGCAAAATGTTAGCCCACTACCCGCAAATAGAGGTGATCTCTTACTATCTTACCGGCAACGCATTACTTTCCGGCCTGCAGGAACAACAACCGGATGTATTATTACTGGATATCCATTTTCCGGATACTACAGGCAATGAACTTGTACGTGCTATTGCGCCACAATATCCGGATTTGAAGATACTGGTACTGACCAGTGTAGACGATCCTTATGAGGTCCAGGATATGATGCAGAACGGCTGCCTCGGTTATATACAGAAAACCGTTGCTTCGGAAACATTGCTAAAAGCGATTGAAACCGTCTATTACGGAGAACAGTTCCTGGAACCCGCGCTTAAAGAAGCGCTGGTACAGGCTATGTTTCAACCCGGCCAGAAAAAAACGGAAAATATACGGCTAACTGCCAGAGAACAGGAAATACTGGAAATGATCTGCGCAGGATTGACCAATATGGATATCGGTCAAAAACTGTTTCTCAGCCACCGCACTATAGAGAATTATCGTATTTCTCTTTATCAGAAATTTAATGTCAACAACACAGCCCAACTGGTAAAGATGGCTGTACAATATAAGTTTGTCAGGTAATATCTGATCTTTATCGCCCTTAAAAAAAATACTGAATTAAGCTACCTGGTTATAGTAATTTTCCTTGTTGATACTCCGCTTTCCGCCTGCAAGCTAATATTATATAAACCCGGAGGCAGACGCTGCACATTCAATGTCCGTACACCATTGGTATTCATAGCGACATCATACTTTTGCGCTATTAATACCCTTCCCGTCAGATCTCTGACAACAACCCGCAACTCTTCATTAACAAGACCTTCCGTATGTATGTAAAGAACATCAGTTGCCGGGTTTGGATAAATTAAAAAATCACCCATATCCTGACTCACGGTATTGATAACAGTAGCTTTCGCCGGGACTATTACTACTTTCTTACAACACATATTATTGTCTACATTCGGATCATGATGAGAAAAATGGCGGATGGTATCGCCATTTGAATTTATGGTTGAAGTGCCGATCAGTACACAAAAATCTACGGTAAAAGTGTCTGTTCGATCCGGATAGGAAAACCGGATACCATAGTTATCTGCATAACGGGACGTCTCGCCCACCCCAATAGTATCATTACTCCTTCCGGCAATCCCACCCTTATAAACAAGTCTTTCATTGCCATTTTCCCCGATTATATAGAGCCAGTATAGCAGCGTATCCCTGGAAAACAGTATATCGGGGCCAAGATTCTTCATTTCAAATCTGAGTGGCAAAGACTTACCGTTAATTACAGTGTCCGCAGGTGATATGCATATCACCTCCTGATCGCATATTCTTTGTTGTGCATTTACTGAGCAGCAGCAGGTGACACTTATAAAGAATACA
>JBEBVI010000030.1:0-19659 GCA_040392805.1 Taibaiella helva | reverse complement strand
CAATACGGGATCTTCTCAAAAAAGAAATTGCTCCCGGTGACCCACCTATGGGTTTTTATGAGCAAATGTATTACTGCCAGAGTTATTGCTGGTATGCATTTATTATTCAGGACTTCCCTGCTTACTGCCGTTATGCACAAAAATGGGTAGCTTTATTCGATCAGGAATCGCACATGATTGAAGTAGAAACCATACATTATATAAAGGGTGTCTATAATTTGCTGGGTGCCTATTTCTACTTATTTAACTATCATAAACACGATCAGCTTCTGGAGCAACTGGATGCATTTTCGCAAACCCCGGTAGCGAATAATAGTGAAAATGTACGTGTACAAACCTTCATTTATCTTTATATCGGGAAAATAAGCAAACATTTGCTTGAGGGTACTTTTGAAAAGGGTCTTCCATATGTTTCTTACGTTGAGGAAAAGCTTGAGGAGTATAAAATATACCTGGACGATCATCAGGTATTTGTATTGTATTATAAAATTGCATCCCTTTACCTTGGTTGCTTACATTACAACCAGGCCATACATTATTTAAATAAGATCATTCATGGAAAAGCAGGAACCCGAAGCGACCTGCAATGTTATGCCCGGTTATTGCATCTGATCGCTCACTACGAACTGGGACATTATGAGTTACTGGAACATCTTTCGAAATCTGTATACCGGCAAATGCGAAGAATGGAATTTCTGACGGCTACGGAAGGTGTAATTTTAAATTTTCTGAAGGCATCTTTCCGTATGAATGCCGAAGAAATAGAAGCGGGACTTAAATCTCTTTTGCAAACCCTGAAACAATACAGCAGCAATCCTTTGGAAACGCGCTCTCTTATTTACCTGAATATCATCTCCTGGCTGGAAAGCAAATGCGCATCAACGAGGATAGTGCCATTTATTCCTGTGGAGATACCGAACAGGTAATAAGTCAAATAGTTAATGTCCTAAACAAAATTTACACCTTCTGGTTACTGAAAATCTTTTTGACTTAACGATCTCTACCTGTTAATAATATTTTGCCTGTTCCAGATAATGAGTGAGATAATCTGCCATACCTTCTTCAAGAGTATGAAAAGGTTTATTGTAGCCTGCCGATATGAGCTTGGACATATCGGCCTCCGTAAAATACTGGTAATTGGCGCGGATATCCCCGGGTGTTTCTATGTATTCTATCTGCCCCGAAGAATGCAGTATGCGGATTAGTGTGTCAGCAAGCTCCTTAAAGGTTCGTGCTTTGCCGGAGCCTAAGTTGTATATGCCGCTGGGTGGCCTGTGCTCCATCAGCCATACACATACGCTCAATATATCCTTAACATAAATGAAGTCGCGGAGTTGCTCACCATCACGGTATTGCGGATTGTGCGAGCGGAAGAGCCGGATGCTACCGCGCTCTTTTATTTGCTGGTAGGCATGGAAAATGACAGAAGCCATTCGTCCCTTATGATATTCGTTAGGCCCATAGACATTGAAAAACTTCAGGCCTGCCCAAAATGGTGGGACGTGCTTTTGCTCCAACGCCCAGATGTCAAAATCATTTTTGGAAACACCGTAAGGGTTTAAAGCCTTCAGATCGGGAATTTTTGCTTCATCATCTTTGTAGCCTGATTCGCCATTGCCATAAGTGGCCGCAGATGAAGCGTATACTAACGGGATACTGTTTTCGGTACAGTAATCCCATATCATTTTGGAATACTCCAGGTTGAGCTTCCTGAATACTTCCGTATCCTTTAAAGTTGTGTCGGTTCTTGCCCCCAGGTGATAAACATATTGTATAGTGCCCGGATGCATCTTACACCATTCGGCAAACTGGTCGCGGTGCACCTTATACAGGTATTTTTTCCCGGCAAGATTATATACCTTCTGCTTATTGGAAAAATCATCTACCAATACCAATTGTTCATAGCCTAAGCTGTTGAGGTAGGAGGTAAGACAACTTCCGATAAAACCGGCCGCGCCCGTGATCACTATAATGTCATCTGGTTGCATAGCCATTCTTAATGATGAGCTTCGTGCCCGCCTTCACCAGCGTGATGTTCTGTTGTCGTTCCATGTCCTTCGTCATGGCTCATAGACTTTACAAAATTGATATACCCGATGATAAGACCAACGAATATCAATACCGCCCAAAATGCGGCGCTACTGGGTAAGTTCGGTTTTTCAGTTTGAACAGCGTGCGACATGATTGAAATCTTCTTTATATTAAAATTCAGTGGGCAAAAATAGCATTTTTCCTTATAAAGAGAAAGGCGCTGAGTTTATTGGGTGTAACTTAAAATGCCTTGAGTATTCGATTTATAAGATTGAACTATAAAATCATATATATGAATAAGCCCGGAGGGCTTAAATATGAATAGCCGCGAGTGAAACTCGCGGAAAAAGCAAGTGTATAAAAACAAGCCTGAAAAGGCTTGAACAGCTAACAAAAACAGGTGATAATGAGCTTTAAGGCAGGATTGACTTCAAATAAAATGTTTACCATAAATGTAGTTCACCCCCTTTCGGGTTGGGTGGTATAGTGTTTATCGGCTGCAGGTTGTACCTGCGGTTACGAACATTGAAGCCCGCCGGGTTTCCTGGAAAAGTAGCTTAAGTATGAGATATCGAATATTTATTTGCGACAATTTGGGATGCCCCCAGTTTATTTGATTTGTTTCAGGAACAGGTAAAGCGCTACGATCCCGAAAAGGAAGTTGGGTATCCATACGGCTAACAATGGGTTTAAGCCCGCATTGGTTGAAAATGTTTGCGAAAACTGGAGGAAGAGCATGTATAATGCACTAATAATAACACCGACAGCAAGGTGCAGTCCGCTGCCGCCACGCACCTTGCGGGAAGCGATACATACGCCGATAATGGTCAGTATAAAGCCTGCAAATGGCTGGGCCGTTCTTTTATGTAATTCTATCAGGTAAAAATTGATGTTCTCCCTGCCCCTGAGCAGTTCCCTTTCCGTATACCGGATCAGCTCGGGCGTAGTCATCGTTTCTTTTACCCGGTCATCGTCATCCAGGTCTTCCGGTGTAAAAGGCAGCTTTTGTGTCAGCTCCGTATGAAGCGACAGGTTTTCCTTTAAGCCGTCATTTTTACGTATCACTACATTGGTCAGTTTCCATTCTTTTTTAACACTGTCATAATGAGCTTTGTCAGCAGTCAGCTTTTCCTGCAGATGCATATCATCGATCGTTTCAATCGTTAATTTCCGCCCGTATCCTTCCACAAAATTGTAACCTTCGATGTAGACATAAGTATGCGGGTTAAGGCGAAGATGCACATTATTGTCGGTAGCGATCTTTTTCGACCATATATATTTGATATGGAAGTCCGTAATATTTTTATTGGCAACAGGCACTACCCAATGGTTGACCAATAGTGATAATGTGCCCAGGATAATGCTTCCGATAATATACGGACGCAGGAAGCGCCTGAAAGAAACACCCCCGGCCAGCATTGCGATGATCTCCGTGCGGTAAGCCATCTTGGAAGTAAAAAAAATAGTGGCTATAAAAATGAACAACGGAAACAGCAGGGCGGTAATATGGGGAATGAAATTCAGGAAATAAAATGCAATCTCTTTCAGAGGTGCTTTATTCTCCACAAAATCGTCTACCTTTTGTGAATAGTCGATTACACATGCTATTACCGCCAGTATCATAATAGCAAAAAAGAAAGTATTCAGAAACTTTTTAAGAATAAAAAGGTCGAGTATTTTCAGGTATTTTTTCAAAGCTGTTTTAAATGATTGGCTGTTTTAACTTTTTTATTTCGGACAAGCGCTTACCATGATCTACAATCGTTGTTTCAGTCTTTGTATCGTCTCCTTTTTCCATTGCCCGTAATCGCCTGCTATAATGTGCTGCCTGGCTTCCCTTACCATATTCAGGTAGAAGGAAAGATTTTGCAGGCTGGCTAACTGCAGTCCCAGTATTTCTCTGGCTACAAACAAGTGACGCAGATAGGCTTTGGCATACACGGCCGAAGGTGTGCCCGTAAGGCTTTCGTCTACCGGGGTGAAATCATTTGCCCACTTTTTGTTTTTAATATTAATTACCCCCCGGTTCGTAAACAGCATACCATTTCGTCCGTTACGTGTGGGCATAACACAGTCAAACATATCCACACCCAGGCCGATGCATTCCAGTATATTCCAGGGAGTGCCCACACCCATAAGGTAGCGCGGCTTTGCTGCAGGGAGGATATCACATACCAATGTGCACATTTCATACATGTCCTCTTCCGGCTCACCTACGGAAAGGCCGCCGATAGCATTGCCGTCTGCTCCCGTGCCGGCTATAAATTCTGCCGACCGTATACGCAGCTCCTTATATGTACTGCCCTGCACAATAGGGAAAAGGCTTTGCTGATATCCGTATTTTGGTTCCGTTTCTGCAAACCTGTTAATGCAACGTTGCAACCAACGATGTGTTAAGTCCAGAGATTTTTTTGCATATTCAAAGGTACAGGGATAAGGCGTACATTCATCAAAAGCCATAATAATATCGGCTCCGATACTTCTTTGTATGTCTATTACCTTTTCAGGACTGAAAAGATGCCGCGAACCGTCTATATGTGACTGAAAAATAGCCCCTTCCTCTGTAAGCTTTCTTGTGCCGGAAAGCGAAAAGACCTGGTAGCCACCGCTATCCGTCAGTATAGGCTTGTCCCAGCCATTGAACCGGTGCAGCCCGCCCGCTTCCTCCAATATGCCTGTGCCGGGGCGGAGGTAAAGGTGGTAGGTATTCCCTAAAATGATCTGTGCTTTTATGTCCTTTACCAGTTGTTCCTGCATCACCGCCTTCACACTTCCTACGGTGCCCACCGGCATAAAGATGGGCGTTTCTATGCTGCCATGATCGGTATGGAGTATACCGGCACGCGCACCTGTTTCCTTGTCGGTAGCTATTAACTCAAATTCCATAAAGCTGCGAAAGTACAGAAATTACATGGTATCTAATTTTGTGATAATATTGAAAAAATGTTAGAACGGTCCGTTCTCGACAATTATTACAGGTACTACATTTATATATAAGTTCGGCAAAAAGTTATTTTCATGCCAAAACTATATTAATATTAAATTGTATGTTTTTTGTTTTAGGCTGCTGGCTAAGAGTATATCCGACTATCACGGTAAAGAGGAGTTCGGCTGGAAAAGTGTCCCACCAAAATCTTTGTCTCTTAGCCTTCCTTTGTCTCTTAGCGTGAAAATTCAAACGATATCGCAAAAGCATACTGAAAATTCCCCTTCTCTCATTTAAGTGTTCTTTACATCTTGTCAACATACTACAATATATTTAAAACTTATCTTTGCGCTGTTTGTGTTAAAAAGAAGATAAAGAATCTTCTATTGCAGCATATTAAAAGGACTTAATGAAGGATCAACTGCAGAAAATAAAATTAAGAAACTGGAACGAACCTCAGGCTCATTCAAGCTGGCAGATTTTTAAAATTATGGCGGAGTTTGTAGAGGGTTTTGAGAACCTGGCTAAGATTGGCCCCTGCGTATCCATTTTCGGATCGGCACGTACCCAGCCCGGACATAAATACTACGAAATTGCAGCAGATATTGCACTTAAGCTTTCAAAAGAAGGATTTGGTATCATCAGTGGCGGCGGGCCCGGTATTATGGAGGCTGCCAATAAAGGTGCCCACCTGGCGGGAGGAAAATCTGTAGGCCTGAATATTACATTACCTTTTGAGCAACACTTCAATCCCTATA
This sequence comes from Taibaiella helva, assembly GCA_040392805.1. Lineage (GTDB taxonomy): Bacteria > Bacteroidota > Bacteroidia > Chitinophagales > Chitinophagaceae > Taibaiella > Taibaiella helvus_B. The sequence goes on along the minus strand of JBEBVI010000030.1, from coordinate 13,944 downwards.
TTGATATTGATAAAAACCTGAATTTTGACTATTTCTTTGTGCGTAAGGTCATGTTTACCAAATATGCCCAGGGTTTTGTAATGATGCCGGGAGGATGGGGAACTATGGATGAATTCTTCGAAGTGGCTACGCTTATCCAGACGCGCAAATTTACCCAGACGCCACTGGTCTGTGTAGGTTCAGATTATTGGGGAGGCCTTTTTGAATGGATGCGTAAAGTTATGTTAGACCGGGAGTCCAATATCAGCCCGGGAGATTTAGACCTGGTCAAGATATTTGACACGAGTGATGAAGTGGTAAATTATATACGGGAGTTTTATACGCATAATAAGTTAAAGCCGAATTTTTAATTTTAAGTCAAAAGTTAAAACAGATGTGGATAACAGGATTAAACTCAGGATTATTGCCAGGCATAAGAAACTTCAGTTTGATGAAGTCAATCCTGTGCCTTTATAGCAATAAACTAAGCTGGTCTGTTTTGACATTCTAAACTTGCCTCTATATGCAACACGTAATTACGCCCGACCCGATAAACTTTTATGCCGAGCAGTACACAACGCCTGAGCCGGCGGCGCTGGAGGCATTAAACAGGGAAACCAATGCCCATGTGCGGGGTGCGCACATGATATCGGGCCACTTGCAGGGGATGGCGCTGAAAATGATCAGCCAGATGCTGAAACCCCGGCTGGCGGTAGAGTTAGGCACGTATACCGGCTATTCCGCCATTACACTTGCTTACGGCTTACAACAGGGTGGAAAGTTACATACCATAGATATCGATGCATCGCTCCAGGATATGAGGAACACGTACTGGCAGCAGGCCGGTGTACAGGATCGCATTATACAGCATATAGGCGAAGCGGAATCGATGCTCCATGATATAGAAGGTACGTTTGATCTCGCTTTCATAGACGCAGATAAGAAGAACTACGGGTTATATTTCGATCTGTTGATAGATCGTATGCATCCGGGGGCGATCATTATTGCGGATAACGTATTGTTTCACGGACAGGTAATATTGCCTGTGGAGCAGCAAAGCGCCGCATCACAGCATATACACGAATTCAATAAGAAGATTGCGGAAGACGACAGGGTGGAGCAGGTGATCCTGCCCATCAGGGACGGGCTTATGCTCATCCGGAAAAAAGAGTGAGATATTGCTTTATTAAAAAATATATTATTATTTCAGATTGCTAACCGGGCATTAAAGCCATTTAATTTTACTGTATGATCCGGAAAATTATATTACTTCTCAGCATTACCGCATCAGCATTCATCGGGTATGCACAACGCTCTTATAATGAGCAGGTACAGGCTTATATTGAAAAATTTAAAGACCTGGCTATTGAAGAGCAAAGAAGGACAGGTGTACCGGCCTCTATTAAGCTGGCACAGGGTATATTTGAAACGGGCGCGGGCAGCAGTGAACTATGCCAGAATGCACAAAACCATTTCGGTATTAAATGCAAGTCCACATGGAGTGGAGAAACATACGCCTACACCGATGATGCCAGAGACGAATGTTTCAGGAAATATCCTTCCTCCTTGCATTCTTATAAAGATCATTCCGATTTCCTGAAAAATAATAAGCGCTATAGCTCCCTGTTTAATTTGTCGCCTACCGACTATTCCGGGTGGGCTTACGGGCTGAAGCGTTGCGGATATGCTACCAACCCGAGTTATGCCAAGAAAATTATTAAGACCATAGAGGATTTTAATTTACAGGAGTATACCTATGTGGCCATGTCTGATAAGGGAACCGAGATATTGCTTGCCTCCGCCGGAAATACGCCATTGCCGCAGGTGCGGAGGACAAAAAATCAAGCATCAGGCGAGTATATTCCTAATGACCAGGATGTGCATAAAGAGGAACCGGATATGCCAGAGCAGGCAGACGATGAAATCATGGTTTCGAAAGCAGCACTTACTGCGGATGATGCTGTTAAGACCGGTGTGGTAGTCAACTATTACGAAAGTACCAGCAAAAACGGCCTGAAGGGCTTTTATGCACGTAAGGGTGATATGCTGCTCGAATATGCGATCAAGAATAAAATACGCTATGCCAAACTACTCGAGTATAATGATCTGCCGGATGCGCCTTTGGAAGCCGATATGTTTATTTACCTCGAAAGAAAGCCGAGAACAGGTAATAAAGATCAGCATGTAGTTACTCAGGGCGAAACACTATTGCAGATCAGTCAACATGAAGGTATACAATTGCAGCAGCTCCGTGCATTTAATCACCTGGAAAAAGGAGAAGAGCCTGTTGCCGGAACGGTGCTACAGTTAAGAAACCCCGCCGACAATAAACCACAGGTATATGCAACCAGGGGACAGCAAACTAATGTTGCCGTCACCGGTCGTGCTTACACGTCTTCCAATGCCGATAACGAAAAAAATTATGTGGCGACAGAAAGAAGTAAGAAATATACAAACGAAGCTGTTGTAGAATACAGGAAGGAAGAAGGTGCTAAAGCCGGAACAGCAAAAGTGGAGCGTGTAAATATAGCTGATGAGCCGGCAGTGGAAGAAACTATGACACAAACACGCGCACCACAGCAACAACAGGATACGAAAGAAATGACACCGCTGGAAAAACTGAAAGCGCACATGGATAAGACTGTTTACGCTTCAGACCGCGAGTTTGAGCCTAAGTCGAGTAAGCAATATACGGAGCAGGAAAGCGTAACGACCGTTCCTGCAGCAAATACGGTACAGCAGTCCAATACCCCAAGGCAACCTTCACCTGCTACCCACCCTAAGGCGGCATCGCGGGCAAGCACACATACGGTAAAGAAAGGAGAAACCTTGTTTAGTATTGCCAACAGGTATAATATAACCGTATCACAATTGCAGAAGATGAATAAATTAGGAAGTGCAAAGAAAATAGTACCGGGTATGAAGCTGAAAGTAAAGCCCTGATGAGCACCGGTATTGTGATATAAATAAAAAGGCAGCGTAAATGCACGCTGCCTCTTTATTTGAAGTGATTGAATGCCGATTTTATTTTACTTCTTCATAATCTATATATTCCCCGTCTACTTTCTTTTGCTGTGACGTGTTGTTTCGGCCTGATCCTTGTTGTTGCATATTTTCCATTTTCCTCTTAATCTCGTCCAGGTGACGATTGGTCATATTCGTCATCTTTAATACGGGTAGCAGAAAGCGGAGTAAAAATCTGATAATGAAGAATAACAGAATCAGAATAAGAAAAAATCTAAACATGGTTCAAAGATAAAAAAAATTGCCTTTCAGACTGGCTACTGTGCACTGAATTTAACAAACACCAAGACCTGTTACAGCAGTTAACTAAACAGTAAAAATGCATGAACCATCAAAAGCGGGCATTAACACCAAAATATCGCCTGTTAGCCGTATATAGAGGTAATTTCTGAATCCAGCCTTTGCACAACAGGGCAGGATCAGATTTAACAAAGCCCGTATGTGTGTTTTATAACAAAATCGACTAACATCTGCCATACTCCCGTCAGGACAGAATGCCCAATTCGCTGGCTTTCTTTAATAAGCTGACTACATTACTGACATCCAGCTTTTGCATAATGCGCTGGCGATGCGTTTCAATTGTCCGCACGCTGACAAACAGTTTTTCCGCTATCTGAGGACTGGAGTTGCCCTCGGCTATTAGCCGGATAATCTCCACCTGTCTTTGTGTGATGATCTGGGCGGGTTTTTCTTTTTCCGAATGACTATGAAACACGGCCTTCAGCATTTTCTTTTGAAGCGAAGGCTCAAGAAACAGCTCGCCATCGTGTACCTGTTCAATAGCCTGAACCAGCATATTCAGATCGGTGGTATTTTTCAAAAGATAACCATTGCATCCATGAGCCATGATATCTTTTACATTAAAGATGGCCTCCTGTGCGGTTAATACCAGGATGGGTAGTTGCGGATAAGATTGTCTCAGGATGCGGATCAGGTCAATACCGGAGTAGCTGCCCGGCATTTGCAGGTCTGTTAGCAATACATCAGGCAGGCCTTTCTTCAGCCCTTCCAGTAAGTCATCGCCACTATTATAAGTAGCTATCACTTCAATCTGGGGTGACGACTTCAGGATACTGTGCAATCCGCCTACTATCAATGGGTGATCATCTGTGATGATAATCCTGATTGGCATTTTGTTATATCTTTAAATGTGTGGGAGTAGGTTGTTTTTCTTTAGTTAAAGTTAGTTATTTATTGGATAGCCTGATTGTTTCACGCAATGGGGCAACGGAGGGCAAAGAAACAAAGATACTAACTGAACTATCCGTTTCAATCCTCACCCCCTCAAAACGCTTCATCTCATTGTTCATTTATTCACTCTTCTCCTTTAATTTTTCACTTCAAACTCCCTCGTATCAAATTCCATATTAACAGAAGTACCAGCTCCTTCTCTGCCGGATATGTCTATCTTCCCGTTCAGGGCTTTGATGCGTGTGTGGACACTTTTAAGGCCCATCTTGCCTTCGTCATCCTGCTTTTGTTTTGTGATGCCGGTGCCGTTGTCTTCAACAGTTATGGAAAGGTAGTTGTCTTCTGCAATAACCTCTACTACGATCCGGGTACATTGAGCGTGTTTTACTGCGTTCAGTACCAGTTCCTGTACGGTACGGTAGAGGGAAAGCTCCACATCCTTTGAGAAGCGGTTGAGTGTGCCAAAGTGCTGAAGCCGGATCTCTATATCCGTAGCATCGGCCAGCATATCACAATAAGTAGAGACCGCTGATAATAAGCCGCCTTGCAGTACCGTTTCCGGCATCAGGTTATGCGCTGTTTTACGAAGCTCTGTTGTGGCTTCATCTAAGTATTGTAAGGTATTCTCGAAGTCGGTTTTATCTGTGAGGCTGGTGGCGTGTTGCAGTGCTCCGTTAAAGTGAAGCCTTACGGCCATCAGCTTGCTGACTATACCGTCATGCAATTCTCTTGCAATACGGATGCGCTCTTTTTCTTCTCCTTTTAAGATGTCATTCAGGTGATTGATCTCCTGTTGTTGCATCAGCAGGTCCTGTTGCTGATTCAGGATGTGGATCTGGCGTGCCTGGTCTTTATGCTTTTGCTGATTAGCGCGTATACGGATGATGAATAGGAGCGTAAGAAACAATGTGCCCAGTAAAATACCTCCTATCCATAACCACATTATGTTTAGCCTGTTCTGCTGCTCACTGATCTGGAGTTTTTTTTCTACAAGCTCCCGGTCTTTTTCCGAGGTCCTGTATTTAATGTCCAGCTCATTGATGTCCTTTGCTTTTTCTTTATTCAGCAGGCTGTCTTTGAGTTGCTCGTAGGCGTAGTGATAATGTAGGGCCTTGGCATAATGGCCGGTTGAATCGTAAACAGTGGTCAGTGCTTTGTATATATCTGTCAGGTAATCTTTTATGTCTAATTGTGCTGATTCTTTCAACGCCTTTAGCAGATAGTGTTCCGCATTTTTATAATCCTTTAATTGAAGATAAATTCTACCCATTGTATAGGTAGGACTTATCGAGGTATGTTCTTTATAATAGGTATAGTTATTTAACTGTACTTCTTTCAATAGTTGCAATGCTTCCTGTGCCTTTCCTTGTTTCAGTTTCAATTCTGCCAGGCCAGTTTTCAGACTTACCAGAGTGCTGACTGATTCTATATCGGAATGGGTAGTAGCAATTTCTATACCTTCCTTGTAATACTGTTCTGCTTTTTCTTCCTGTTTCAGCAGCTTACATACCGCAGCCTTATTATCTAATGTCAGTGCCAGTGTGGGAGGAAAGTTTCCTTTCCGGCAAATATCTTCTGCCTGGTTCAGATATTTTAATGCCAGCTCAATTTGTTCCAGTTTTATATGTATGCCTCCCAGGTTATTCAACGTTACGGCAAGGTGTTCCCTTTTGGTTGGTAAACCAATTCTTAATCCTTCCCGTATGGAGCTGTCGAAATAGCTGATAGCTGTGGGGTAACTGCCTTTTATATAGTGTAAATAACCTATGTTACTGTATAAAGCCGGTACTATGTATTTGTAGTGCAGGGAGTTTTTACAGTATATAATTGCATTGTCGAAGTTATGCATCGCTGCATCGCTATTGTTCCATATGATATAGGTCAGGCCGATGCCAAACAGTGCATAGCCAATACCATCGTTATAGTTTCTTTTTTTACTTTCTTCCAGGGCGGTATATAAATAATACAGAGCGCTGTCCTGGTTTTTATCTTTTAGCTTAATACCTTTATTAATTGTTGCCATAATACGCGAAGTATCTGTTGCGCTATGATGATATAAAAAAAAGAGACTAGGGTATTGGCTATGGACTTTAGCAGAAAAGCCGGACAATAATAAGGACGCCAGAAGGCTGAACAGGGTGCGATGTGCGGGCAGGAAAATTTTATATGACCGTTGCATGACAAATAAATACAGTTTTGATCTTAACATTGATAACAGGTCTATGTCCAAAGATAGCTTATTATCATATTCGGATATTATAAGCAGGTTGAAAGAAGATTTATACACCTGTTTTATATAAAGCCCAGATAACCGTTTGTCGTTGTGGGTTTAGCCCGAAATCTTTAGCATTGTAGCAGGGCGTTTAGATACGATTATTTTAAGCTTAAAAAAAGAATTATGCTCATACACTACGTATTTCTACTACACCTGTTTGGCCTTAAAAGTAGTAATTCTGCTCTTGCCCCCACTGTACCTGAAAGCTACTTTTGTTCTGATAAAAGAATCTTTTCATTTTAATCAAAATACAATTATGAAATACAAATTATTACGAAAAAGCCTTTTGATATTATTATGCTCGGGTATGTTGCATTTCGCCTATGCACAACAGGTGATTTTTGATTGGGTAAACACCTTTGGTAGTAGCAATTTAGACTATACAACATCTTCATCTGCATTTTCTACTATTGGGCCGAAGAGGCATGTTGTAACAGACGATTCGGGTAATGTTTACACTGTATTTGTGATGGTTGGTGTAGGTGGGGATGTTACTATAGGAAATACCCGATATTATTCTGATTCGGGAGGCCATGTACTTGCAAAGTTTGATGATGCAGGAAATGTGGTCTGGTCCCGCCAAATAGGCATCCCTATGAACTATGGATTATCTAAAGTAAAAAGTATAGCTGTAGATAAAGAGCGGAATATAATTATTGCAGGAAGCTTTAGGGATGACATTTACTTTGACAAGTACGGGCAGGCACCATCTACCAGGTCCGGTTTTTTAGATGACGGTTTTATTGCCAAGTATGATAAGGAAGGCAATTACCTGTGGTCACACCACTTGCGGGGGCTTATTAGTAGCGATGAGGTAACTTCTATAATGACAGATGATGATGGATTCGTCTATGCTGCCGGGAAGTTTAGCACAAACGTATCACTTGCAGGTACTTCGTTTACCCTTTCCTCCACTAACTCTCCTACAGGATATATCTTAAAGTTAAGTGCTTCCGGATCTCCGGTGTGGATAAAGAGTTTCGATGATCGCGTTGAAGCTAACCAAATTACTAAAGGGAATAATGGTGACTTTTATCTTACCGGACAATTTTTTACAAATAGACCGGTAGATTTTGACCTGTCCACAGGAGTGGCAGATACTTTCATGCTACGCTCCGACGGACGTCCGCGTGCTTTTTTAGCCAGATACAATGCCGATGGAAATATTTATTGGGCAAAAGGTATGGGAGGTAAAAAAGATGCTGAAGCAAGATCCGTTGCTATAGATATTGAAGGTAATGCCTATGTAGGCGGATATTTTCAAGACACAGCGTATTTTGGTAAGGATACCATGATTTCTACAGTATATAATTATTTGCTTTTGGGACAATATCCTTGGCAGTCTTTCAAGAACGACCAATTTATTTCCAAACTTGATTCATCAGGCAATTTTTTGTGGACTCGTCAATTCAGGACTACTGATGCTCCTTCCGGAACCTTAAATTTTGTCGCAGAAGTCGCAGTACATCCTACGGTAAACAATGGTGTTTATGCCGGTTGGACATTAGGCGATACTACTGATTTCGACCCCGGTCCGGGTGAACATTTTGTATCTGCTAATCCGGGCTCCCCTACTTATCGGGCGGTACTTCTGAAGCTGGCATCAGATGGCAATCTCGAATGGGTGAGGCCGTTTACAGGTAACCAAACGATTATGGGTAACATAGCAGTGGATAAAAGAGGTAGCATATTTTCGGTAGGCAGGTTTGGAAAATCTGTAGATTTTGACCCTGATAACGGCGGCGTACTGATCACACCCAAGGGTACTGTGGATGGAGATGCTTTTATTCATAAGATGATCTGTACGGATACTAACTCGGCTACAGTAAGCTATACCAGATCCTGCACCGGCCTGGCACTGAATGGTGATACCTTTATGGTTTCCGGTACCTATACGCAGACCCTTACCAATCATTTAGGCTGCGATAGTGTATTAACCATACATCTTACAATAGAACTACCGGAGGCGATTATTAATGTAAACGGATTTGTACTGAGCACTACAAAGAAATTTGCTACTTATAAATGGATGCTGAATGGTAAGCTGCTGGAAGGCCAGACAGATGCTCAGCTGACTGTGAGTGAAAACGGCAACTACCAGGTGATTGTAACAGACGAAAGTGGCTGTGCAGATACATCGAAAATTTATGTAGTAGATAATGTAAACATTGAATCTGTATCTTCATTGCAGGAGCAGGTAAGTATTTATCCTAACCCGGTAAGCCAGATGCTTAGGGTATATAGCCCGGTACCTGTTGATTTATACTTGACCGGAGTGGAAGGCAGGATATTGCTTGAAGGGAACAATACAACTATGCTTGACTTGGGCAGTCTGAGCGATGGTGTATATTTGTTGCATATAAAAGATAAGAAAGGCCGGTTGATAAAAACGGAGAAGATCGTCAAACAATAGAATTCAGTTGTGCTTGTGACGGGAATGACAGGTAAATGCAATTCGGATAGAGACGTGATTAATCGCATCTCTACTACGTACCATGTGAAGAGCAAGAGAGCTAATGTTTAGAGCATGTAATAGGTGTATAATCAACTCATTTTTGCATCCTTATAGTACATCGTTCTTGTCATGCTGATACTTCGAAATAGCTCAGTATAGGCTGCAGAAGCATCTCTTAGCACCCTTTAGAGATTTTGCTCCGCAAGAGAAAAGTTCCTCCTTGCGTCGGAATGACAACGGAGAGCGATGTATTACTTCGCTCAACATCTCCCCGGCTTACAGAGCATAAGTCTATGAGTTGAATGAGGGGATGTCTCGACTTCCCCCTCAACAAGCTCGGGGTTCGCTCGATATGACGGTAGGAAAGAAGTTTTTGCTTGATATGACATTAATGATAATAACCAACAACAGTAATGAATAAAATATAGCCAGCTATGAGGAAGTATGTTACGGTTCTTTTGTGGGCACTCTTTCATACAGGGGTAAGCGACAGCACACTTTATGCCAAGAAGTCTGCTACCGCCATTACTCCCGAATCTACTTCTGTTGACTTTATTGAAAACCAGGGACAATGGGCACATCCGGGTAAGTATGTGGCACAATTGGATGGCGGCGTATTGTTCCTGACCGATAGCGGTTTTGTATATGACTTTAGCCACCAGGATGATCTTAGTCGGCCGCATTGTGCACAACACTACAATTACAACAATAATTTGCATAACAATACAGATGACTTTTCCATACGCCACCATGCTTACCGCGTTTACTTTACAGGTGCTAACACATATCCCAGTTATGAAACTGCCGATAAGAGAACACGCTATCACAATTATTTCTTAGGTAGGGACAGTAGCAGATGGCGGGGCGGAGTAGGCCTTTATGGAAAGGTAGTGCAGAAAGATATTTACGATGGTATAGACCTGGCTGTGTACGGCCAAGCGCAGGGCTTGAAATACGATTTTATAGTAGCGGCAGGAAGTAGTCCAGAAAAGATACAGATGCAATTTGAAGGTGTTACTCCTGTTCTGAACCACGATGGAGCGTTGGAGATTACTACAACGGTTAATAAGATCATAGAAAAAGCCCCGTACGCTTACCAGATCATTGATGGAGTCTTACGCGAAGTTCCTTCCCATTACCGCCTGCATAAGGGAACAGTAAGCTTTGAATTTCCGGAAGGATATGACGCCCGATATACCTTGATTATTGATCCCATATTAGATTTTGCTACCTATAGTACCGGTCGCGGTGGGGACTATTTTGGTTACAGTACTACTTACGATAAGGAAGGGAATCTATATGCCGGGGCCAATGCCTTGACCGGGGCCCAGCAATGGCCTACCACCACAGGTGCTTTCCAAGTGAAGCACGGTGGATTCGATGATGTAGCTATTAATAAATATAATGCTTCGGGAACAGCCATACTCTACTCTACTTATTATGGAGGCAGCCTTAGGGAAGCGCCTAATGCTATGATTGTTAATGACAGGAATGAATTGATTGTAGTAGGTAGTACTATTTCTGAAGACTTGCCTGTAACAAACGGCTGTTACCAGGATTCACTGAATATAAGTTACGATCTCTTTATCGTCCACTTTAATACTACCGGTACAGCTCTGATAGGAGCGACCTATATAGGTGGTACGGCCAATGAAAATAACATGGTAGATCTTAATGGTGTAATCCGTGAGGGAATGGGCTCGAATGACATGACCAGCCCGGTAGAAGTGAACTATGATGAGAAAGGTAATATCTGGGTGTTAAGTAATACCTATTCTAAAGATTTCCCTGTTACCGCCAATGCGTTGCAAAAAAAACTGAATGGCAATATTGATGCTATTCTATGTCAGCTTAGCCCAGATTGCTCGCAGCTGTTATATAGTACTTACTTAGGTGGTTCTAAGATGGATGTCGGCTTTGGCTTGCAGGTAAACCATGACGGTAATATTGTTATTTGTGGTACCACATCCAGCCCGGATTTTCCTGTAACAGCTGGTGCATTACATATAAATGCCCCCGGTAGTATAGACGGCTTTGTAAGTATTTTTAACCCAACTACAGGAACACTGCTGGCTTCTACCTACTTAGGGACAGATAATGTGGATAACGCAGTAGCGGTCCAAGTAGGCTCTGATAATAATATTTATGTTTTAGGGCGTACATTAGGCAACTATCCCATTAGCTCTGGTGTTTATAATATGGAGCGGACAGATATGTTCATCCATCAAATAAGTGCTGATCTCAACCGGTCTTTATTGTCCACAAGATTAGGTGTCGAACAGTCGTCATTGGTAGGTGACCGTTATTTCCCCTGCTCTTTTCTTGTAGATAATTGTGAAAATGTATATGTAACGGGCCGGGTAAAAAAAGTGCCCGGCATGCCACTGACCAGCGATGCCTTTCTGACAGACCCTGCTGATTTCTGGTATGTGGTATTAAAGCCCGCATTTAGTGATCTTCTTTTTGCCTCGTACTTTGGTTATGGCCACTTTCATACCAGCACTCAACGCCTTGATCCGGACGGTATTGTTTACCAATCTTTCTGTGCCGGAAATGAGATGCAATCTCCAGCTCCTACACCCGGAGTGGTAGGCCCCCAAAAGCTGAACAGCGGTCACCAGGATATGTATAGCTTTAAATTCAGCTTCCAGCTTTCCGGCGTACGCTCCTCCATAGGCTTAGCCGATAACCAGAGTGCTGAAGGATGTGCGCCCTACACTGTACAATTTCAAAACAACTCCCGGTCCCCCCACAGCATGGATTTCAACTGGGATTTTGGTGATGGTAGTCCGGTTAGCACAGCAACCAATCCCACCCATACCTTTTCTCAACCGGACACTTACACTGTAGTCCTGCATGCACACAGTGATTCCGCCTGCAAAACAGATGATTCCGACACCCTAATCATTATCGTACAAACAGTAGAACCTCCTGTGATACAAACAGCAGATACACTTGTTTGCAGCGGCACAAACGAAATGCCATTATGGGTAACGGTAACCAATCCCAACGAAACTACCTACCAATGGGAACCCGCAACCGGTATCTTAAGCGATGCCCGCAAACCGGTCATTACCGTTAACCCCTCCTTGAATACCACCTATACCGTAACCGTAACAAATCACAGCGGTATTTGCAACCTTTCCGTCACTGATACCGTAGAAATTCATTTCTATCCTCGTTCGCTAACCTTGCATACCCCGGATACAGCAGTATGTGAGGGTGCAGTAATAGCAGTCAGAGCAGAAAGTACGCCCGGCTATACCTACCACTGGAGCCCTGCTACCGGAATAAATGATACTTCTATTCTGGAGCCATTGATTACCGTTACCCAATCATTGACCTACCAGCTTACCGCCTCCTACCCCGGCTGTCCCGATACGGCGCTACTGTTGGATATAGATATGCAGGAAGTACCCCGACTGAAGATAACACCCTCTCAGGCCGTATGTGCCGGTAGTCCTGTAGCACTAACCTCAGACGTTAGTCCCTACCGTAAAGACTATCGCTATACCTGGACACCTGGAGAAAAGCTTAGTTATCCCGGTTCGCCAAATACCAGCTTTACAGCAGACTCAAGTGTCACATATTATTTAGAAGTAGCCACACCTATTGGCTGTAGGGCTAGGGATAGTGTACGGATTACGGTATACCCTGGAGATTTCGCCTCTGTTATCGCCGATACCGGCTATTGTCCGGGCGGAGCTGTAATGCTTTGGGCGGAAGGTGGCACAAACTATAGCTGGACACCTTCCTATGGTCTTAACGACAGCAGCATAGCGCAACCAATCGCTTCACCTGCTGCTGCTACCCGATACGAGGTTTACGTAACCAATGCCCATGGCTGTGTGGATACACAGGAAGTCCGGGTAATGGTGTACCCGGAGGCCGTGATTAATATTCCGGATAGTATTACCCTGTACCCGGGAGAACAATACCAGTTAACACTCGCAGGCAATGCCCATTATTACCAATGGTTCCCGCCTTCGGGTATTAGTAATACCGATATTGCCAACCCGGTATTTTACCCGGAAGTGCGTACCCGTTATTACGTTACAGCAACTACGGAATACGGTTGTGTTGTTAAAGATTCGATAGACATATTAGTTACAGGAACGATCCTGGATCTTCCCAATGCTTTCCACCCGGGAACATCTACCTTCAAACCCTCCAAAAGAGGTATCGCCAGCCTGAACCGGTTTGAGGTATACAACCGCTGGGGTAATAGGGTATTCTATACTGAAAATATCGATGAAGGCTGGGACGGCACGTATAAAGGTGTAGCACAACCTATGGGTGTTTACCTCTACGTTTTTGAAGCCGTGCTGGATAACGGGAGAATCGTATCCCGGCAGGGTAATGTAACGCTGATCAGGTAGTAGAAATTAGAAATTACGAATTAGAAAGTAAAAATTAAAAAGTCAAAAACACACTTATCACTTATCACCCATCACTTATCACCCATCGCTTATCGCCCATCACTTATCACGACTATATGAAGGAAAAAGAAAGACCAGGACACCAGAGCATAGATACCTTGCTTTTTAAGCGTTATTTCTACGTATATATAGCCACTAATCCGGATCATAGCAGCTTAGTGACCGGCCTTTCCGGATCCCTTTCTATTATTCTCGCTCAATGGGAAAAAGGTTACGGGCAGGAGAGTAAAGACTGTACAAAGCTGGTGTACTGGGAGCGGTTTATGGATGTGCAGGATGCTATTGACAGAGAATTGAAAATAAGAAAAATGCCTTTTCGTAAAAAGGCGGAATTGGTTGCTCAGCATAATCCGGGATGGTTGTCATTTGATGAGCAGAATATACATGAATGAACAGATGTTTTCGTTTAATAACAAGAAGAGGTATGAAAACTATAGTCTAAGCTTATTTTTGCTCCGCAAGAGAGAAGTTCACGCAACACGAACGGAGAAAACTACTAAACGAAGGTTGATGTCATATTTTAACGTGAGTTCGATAAGATTGAGGCCTTAAAATCTAACCGGAAAATTGCTTTTCCGGAA
>JBEBVI010000029.1:0-19736 GCA_040392805.1 Taibaiella helva | reverse complement strand
ACATACCAACCAGGAAATAGCCGAACAGCTCAATATCAGCCTAAGAACCGTAGAATTTCACCGCATGAGCCTATTTCAGAAGCTCGACGTTAAAAACGTAGTTGGCATGGTCAAAAAGGCTATAGAACTGGGCTTTTCCAAAAAACAATAATGCGGTAAAAGGGAAAAACCTTACCTGTCAGACTTCAGACCGCTTTCAACGCCTCAATAGTCTTAACCGGGTCGGCAGCACTAAACACCGTATTTCCAGCTACCAGCACATCTGCCCCTGCCGCTACAATACTGCCTGCATTTTCCAACGTTACGCCACCATCGATCTCGACCAGCGCTTTACTTCCCGACCGGAGGATCAGCTCTTTAAGCTGAGCGATCTTTTTTAAGGTATGGGGAATAAACTTCTGCCCTCCGAAACCGGGATTAACGCTCATCATACATACCAGGTCAATATCGGCAATAATATCTTCAAGAGCTGCCACAGGTGTATGCGGGTTAACAGCTACCCCGGCCTTCATACCTTCGGCTTTGATCATCTGGATAACCCGGTGCAAATGGTTGCATGCTTCAATGTGCACGGATAAATAATGTGCGCCTGCCTTTGCAAATTCACTGACATATTTCTCCGGTTCCACGATCATCAAATGCACATCCAAAGTCTTTACCGCCTTTTTCTGCACTGCCGATATTACCGGGAATCCGAAACTGATATTAGGCACAAATCTTCCGTCCATAACATCCAAATGAAGCCAGTCCGCCTGGCTGTTATTGATCATCTCGACATCCTTTTCGAGGTTCAGAAAGTTTGCTGAAAGCAATGAAGGAGCAATTAAAGGCATTATATCTTAAATATTAAAAAAAGTAAAAAGGAAAGCTTCTTTTTTATCCTGACAAGGCGCAAAAATACAGAATGTTTCCCGATGCACTATATAAGAAATAACCGGAAAAATTATCTGTTTTTTTACCACCTTCTTTTTCACATCTCATCGTGGATAAGCTGTGAATTAAGCTTAACTTTGCCTGAAATATGTGGAAAAGAACGGTTGTCAGTGTTAAAGAGGCACAATAAAGGGTGCATACCATGTATATAAGTTGCTCATAAATTTTTTAAGAAAAATGAATTAAGCATCTCCAAAATGCACTTAACTTAGCCTCCCTTTAGGCTCACTTAACCTTTTCTTAATAGTAGAATTTTAAGCGCATTTAACCGGGGCTTATTGTTTGATGCACTTCAGTTTCAGGCTCATTTACAGTAAGCGCTGTCAGGCTGTTTCCGGTAAGCGGTATATTTTTTGCCTTTAAAAGCAACGGGGCAATGGTAACCGTATCTGAAAAAACAAAGCTTTTTCCGGATCCGGATTCGAAGAAGGAAAGGTATAGTGCGTATAACAATTACGGACAAACTGTATATACAGCTGTTCACCTCAAAGACCAAAAAAACAATATGCCTGTAAATATAAAAAAAGAGCTCAGTAATGTAAGAAGCCGTAAACCCGACCTCAGTAATATGATGTATGGCAAAGTCCCGCCGCAGGCAAAAGAGCTGGAAGAAGCCATACTGGGAGCGATCATGCTGGAAAAGGATAAGCTCTCTGATGTACTGGAGGTATTACCCTCACCCGAATGTTTTTATGTAGATGCACATCAACGCATTTTTGCCGCTATAAAACGCCTTCCTGAAAAAGGACAGGTAGTAGATTTGCTCACCGTTACCGAAGAATTACGCAAAACAGACGAATTAGAGCTGGTAGGAGGCCCCTACTTCCTGACCCGGCTAACCATGAATGTGGTGACCAGTGCGCACGTGGTAGCACACGCCCGCATTGTAATGGAGAAATATATCCAAAGGGAACTGATACGTATCTCAGGAGAAATATGGTCGGCGGCTTATGAAGATAAAACCGATGTCTTCGACCTGATGGACAAAGCGGAAACGGATTTGTTCGAGATCAGCAACAACTTTTTAAAGAAGAACTACTCCTCCATGCAGGATATCATCGTGGAAACGATAGAGCAGATATCCAAAGCCCGGGATGAAAAAGATGACGTTACTGGTGTCCCCTCGGGTTTTCCTTCCCTGGATGCCATTACAGGCGGATGGCAGAAAAGCGATCTTATTATCCTGGCCGCACGCCCGGCAGTAGGTAAAACGGCTTTTGCGCTTAACCTGGCCATGAATGCCGCTATGGATCCGCATAAACCGAAAGGTGTGGCCATATTCTCTTTAGAGATGGGCAATACCCAAATAGTAAAACGGATGCTGAGCGCCGTAACCCAGGTACGCCTTGAGAATATAAGCCGGGGACGGATGGAAGAGTATGAGTTTGCACAAATGACGCAACGTATGGAACCGCTTGCCAAGGCGCCTATATTTATTGACGACCAGGCCGGGTTAAACATCTTTGAGCTAAGGGCTAAATGTCGCCGGCTGAAAACAAAGAATGATATCGGCATGGTGATCATCGATTACCTGCAATTGATGCAGGGTACCGATAAAGGCGGGAACCGGGAGCAGGAGATCAGTAAAATTTCGAGGGAGCTTAAAATGCTGGCTAAGGAACTGGATATACCGGTACTGGCGCTTTCACAATTAAGCCGGGCCGTAGAAACCAGGGGCGGCGATAAAGGTAAAATACCGCAATTAAGCGATCTTAGGGAGTCAGGCGCCATTGAGCAGGATGCGGATATGGTTATGTTTATATACCGGCCGGAGTACTACGGAATTAACAATGATGAGCATGGTGCACCATTTGAGGGAGAAACTCATATTAATATTGCAAAACACCGTAACGGCCGGCTCGACACGGTTAAGCTGAAGGCTTTGCTGGAATACCAGAAATTTGTAGAAGCGCCTAAAGACGACTGGAGTGGCGGCTTCAGCGGCGGCGGATTTGACGATCCGTCTGCCGGAATCCGTAAAGATCACGGAGACCTGGGCAATAGTAAGCTTATCCTGACATCAGGCTACCAGACCATGCAGTCCAAAGCCAATGATATGGACTTTGAAGATGATGAGTTCAATACTAAATCTCAGCTTAAAGGGTTTAAGCCGCCTCCGGAGGAAGATGATGCTCCTTTTTAGCAAACGAGTGGTTTCACGCAAAGGGCGCAAAGAAAAGCGACGGGCGCAACGATTGGGTGTTCTGTCAAAATTAAATAAAAGTCGAAATTTAGACGCCGTTGTTGGTGTTTTCACCAGCAACTATATGTAACCTAATTGCATTATTGAATTTAAATTCTGACTTCCAAAAATGAGGGCCGTTATACAAAGAGTATCCCGTGCAGCGGTAAGCTGTAATACTGAACCTGTTCGGGAAATAGCTGCGGGGTTGCTCGTGCTGTTGGGCATTGAGCATGAAGACACCGTTAAAGATATAGTATGGCTAAGCAGAAAAATAGTGCAGATGCGCATATTTAATGATGCTGCTAACCTGATGAATTTATCCTTAAAGGACACCGGTGGCGACATTATGCTTATCAGCCAGTTCACACTACATGCGGCAACACATAAGGGCAACCGGCCTTCATTTATAAGAGCCGCAAGACCGGAGCAGGCCCTACCTCTTTATATGCAGCTTGCCGATCAACTCTCTATAGAATCAGGACGCCCCGTTGTTACCGGCTTTTTTGGCGAGCACATGGATGTATCATTCATAAATGACGGGCCGGTCACAATCATTATCGACTCTAAGTCCGAATGGTAAAATGTGTTCAGGATAGTTAAATACGTTCATCATTGCGTCGTTGCGCTCCTTTGTTCCGTTACATGAAACAATAAGCCCGTCCATCCATAGATAATGCTTAAATAATATCTCCTTACATTTGCAGCGAAAAAACAAGTACATGGAGGGAAATACGAAAAATGTAATGCCGCTTCCACAATCCGGTTTAAGTAAGAAAGAACAAGTGGCCGGCATGTTCGATCGTATTGCCGGGAAGTATGATTTCCTGAACCACTTCCTGTCCCTGGGCATTGATAAAGGCTGGCGAAAAAAAGCGATACGCACCTTAAAAGAGATACAACCTGCAAAAATACTTGATGTCGCCACAGGTACCGGAGATCTGGCCATCGCATCCCTAAAGCTCAACCCGCAACAGGTAACCGGTGTGGATATATCGGAAGGTATGCTGAAAATAGGCCGGGAAAAGCTTATTGCCCGAGGTCTTAATGACAAAATAAATTTACAATACGGCGACAGTGAAGCGCTTCCTTTCGAAGAAAACTATTTCGATGCCATTACCTGCGCCTATGGTGTCCGCAACTTTGAGCATCTCGAAAACGGGCTGCGGGAAATGCACCGCGTGCTCCGGCCGCATGGAAGAGTGGCTATCCTGGAATTTTCACAACCTAAAAAATTCCCGGTAAAACAATTATACCATTTCTACTTCCGTTATATACTGCCAACATTAGGCAAATCCGTTTCTAAAGATGCAACGGCATATACTTATCTCCCTGAATCAGTAGCTGTATTTCCGGAAGGGCAGCAATTTTGCACTATTTTGGAAAGCTGCGGTTTTGTTAATGTTAAAGCTCGTCCGTTAACCTTAGGTATAACCACATTATACACTGCGGAAAAATAATTCATTAACGGTCAAAATGGACAAAAAACAATATTTTCCTATCTTCGTCAATATATGAAGAATACCATTAAACAATGGAAATCAACAATAGTGCTGTTCGCAGTGCTTATAATGTCCGTGGCAGCTTCGGCACAAACGAAAATACCGAATATGCCCGAGCACGATTCCAAATCCTATTATTTTGGTATTACCTTCGGTTTCAACTACTCATCATTCCGCATCCAGCCCAGCAAGCAGTTCACGGATAAAGACACCTTCTTTATCGTCCAGCCCGGCTACAAACCCGGCTTTAACTTAGGTATCATGGGTAATCTGAGATTATCAAAATTTGTAGATCTCCGGTTTATCCCTTCTCTGGTATTTGCTGAAAAGCTGATAAAAACAACAGATATGGACACCCTGCAGGAATCAAGAAGTATCGAGTCTATTTATATGCAATTGCCCTTACAGCTTAAATTTAAAAGCGACCGTATAGGTAATTTCCGTTTCTATGGAATGGTAGGCGGCAAATTTGACTATGACCTCTCTGCCAATGCACGAAGCAGGAGACAGGACGAATGGCTAAGGGTAAGCCCGATAGATGTGGGCGCCGAGATTGGTATCGGGTTCGAATTCTTTTATCCCAATTTTATATTTACCCCGGAAATAAAGCTCAGCCAGGGCTTCATCAATACCAATTACAAAGACAGCCGCATACCATTGTCCAACGCGATAGAGCGGATGACAACGAGAATGATCGTCATATCCATTCATCTTCAGGGTTAAGGATATCATCTGTATATGAGTCTTTTTTTCGTTGCGCTCCGTTGCCCCGTTGCGGGAAACAGGCCATTCATATTGTCACCGCCAATCTTATTATTCAATTAAACTATAGACCCGGCATTTGCATCAAGACGTTTAAGATGTTAACTTTGTACCCGTTCATGATGCA
Source organism: Taibaiella helva (assembly GCA_040392805.1). Taxonomy (GTDB): domain Bacteria; phylum Bacteroidota; class Bacteroidia; order Chitinophagales; family Chitinophagaceae; genus Taibaiella; species Taibaiella helvus_B. The sequence goes on along the minus strand of JBEBVI010000029.1, from coordinate 14,230 downwards.
ATGAACCTTTACGCGGTCCTTGCATTATTATCTCTATCTTTTTTACAAATCTAAATTTATATTATTATGGCACACACACTTCCGCAACTGCCTTATGCGCATAATGCTCTTGAGCCTTACATTGACGCGCAAACTATGGAGATCCACCATGGCAAGCACCACCAGGCTTATGTTGACAATTTAAACAAAGCTATAGAAGGAACCGACGCTGCCGCACTTTCACTGGATGAGCTGATCAAAAATATTTCCAAATATCCCGCCGCAGTAAGAAATAATGGTGGAGGACATTTCAACCACAGCCTGTTCTGGACCGTATTAGGACCTTCTGATCAAGTAAATGCACCTTCCGGCAAATTAGCTGACGCCATCAACGAAGCTTTCGGAAGCCTGGATAACCTGAAAGAAAAGTTAAATAATACAGGCGCTACACGCTTTGGTAGCGGCTGGGCATGGTTAATTGTTAAAGACGGAAAGCTGGATGTCACTTCTACACCTAACCAGGATAATCCGCTTATGGATATTGCAGAAGTAAAAGGTACGCCCATCTTCGGTATAGACGTATGGGAGCATGCTTATTATCTTAAATATCAAAACAAACGCCCTGACTATCTGAAAGCCGTATGGAGCGTGGTTAACTGGGATGAAGTAGCTAAAAGATATGAAGCTGCATTGTAGTAATACTGTTATTACCAGCTTTAAATTAAAAAAATTCCCTGCATAAAAACAGGGAACTTTTTTAATTTGAATCTATCTTATTGCATGATGCTCAACCGGAATAGAAATCTGATGAGGCATCTTTGCACCGTTGCCCTCCGTGGCGACCTTTGCGTGAAATATTTAGTATTGTCCGATAAACCCATCCCCTTCAAGCAACTACTTCTTCACATAATCCCTCACTTGGTCAATTACAGAATGGAGGCCGGACACATCCTGTCCTCCGGCAGTAGCCAGTGTTTTTTGCCCGCCGCCGCCGCCTTTGATCAGGGGCGCTATAATGTTCTTTATTATTTTAGCTGCATCCCACTCCATTGCTGCCACCACTGTTTCACTGATTCCTACTGCCACAGAAGGCTTTCCGCCTATATTAGCACACAAAACAACTACGTGATCACGAAGCTGGTTTTTAAGATCAAAACATATTTTTTTAAGATGATCGGCCTGGCTGACTTCAACTATCTCACCTATAAAGTTGATCGCAAATTCCTGCCCCGAAGAGGTTACCGTATTGATCAGCTCATCTTTCTCCATCAGCTTATTACGTACCCCTACCAGGTTCCTCGCTTCAAGGCTTTCTACCCGTTTTTCCAAAACAGCCTTATCTTCCAGTAGTTTTTCTATGGCCTTAAGCGGGTCCCTGGCCTTGAGCAATTCTGTTATTTGTTTATTCTGGCTCACTTTATCTGCAAAATACCTGATAGCTGCAGGGCCCGTAAGCGCTTCTATACGACGTACACCCGCCGCCACTGCGCTTTCCGATACAATAGTCAGCACACCTACCATGCCTGTATGCCCTACATGTGTGCCACCGCAAAGCTCCACGCTATACTCCGGATCTATGATAACCGTACGCACCGTATCCCCGTACTTTTCGCCGAAAAGGGCCATTGCGCCCATAGCTATAGCTTCCTCTTTCGGCAACTCCTTTATTATTACCGGAATATTTTCCCTGATCTTTTCATTCACCATTTGCTCTATCTGCCTCAGCTCTTCATCCGTAATTTTGGCAAAGTGGGCAAAGTCAAACCGCAGCACTTCCGGGCTGACCAGTGATCCTTTCTGCACCACATGCGTGCCCAGTACAGATCGCAGCGCAGCATGCAGCAAATGTGTTGCCGTATGATTATAAGCGGCCAGCATCCTGCGGTCCCAGTTCACTTTGGCAATCACCTGAGCTTCGGGCTGTGCCGGGATAGCATTGGTAAAATGAATAATAAGGTCATTTTCCTTCTTCGTATCCACTACCGGGATCTCCTCTTCCCCAAATATCAACATACCTGTATCGCCCACCTGGCCACCACCTTCCGGGTAAAAAGGGGTTGTTTCCAAAACAAGCTGGTACAATACTTTACCTTTTGCCATCACCTTCCGGTAACGTATCAGTCGTGTCTCCACCAGCAAATCGTTATAGCCTACAAAACGGGGGCTATTACCCTCACGCACAATAACCCAGTCTTCCGTATCAATAGCCGTAGCTGCGCGGCTCCGGTTCTTTTGCTTGGCCATTTCTTCCTCAAAGCCGGCTTCGTCCACTATGGCATTTACCTCTTGTGCCATCAGGCTGGTCAGGTCAAGCGGGAAGCCATAAGTATCGTTGAGCTCAAAGGCAAACTTACCGTCTATCACTACCGGTTTATGCTCCTGCCTTTCCACCTGCGCCATAATATCCTGTGTGGTGGTGCCCAATATCACACCGCTAAGGCCTGGCTGATCGGAAATTTCGGCAAGACGACCGGCATAGTATTCTTCAAACCTGCGGATACCTTTTTCCAGCGTGCGCAGGAAAGCTTCTTCTTCTTCCTTTATCACCCTGGCTACAAAATCCTGTTGCTGGTGCAGCTCGGGAAATACGTTTTCAAACTGCGTAGCTATATGCCCGACGAGCTGATACAACAACGGCGTTTTACCATCCAGGTAAGAATAATAGTAACGTACCGCCCTGCGTAAGATCCGGCGTATCACATAACCCGCACCGGTATTGGAGGGCAACTGTCCATCGGCTATGGTAAAAGCCAAAGCCCGGATATGATCCGCAAGTACCCGGAACGCAATATCCCTGCGGGAATCACCGGCCTGGTAAACACAACCCGTAAGTTGCTCCGTCCGTTTTATCGTGCCGGTAAAAATATCGGTATCGTAATTAGAGCTCTTTTGCTGCAATACCCGGACAAGGCGTTCAAAGCCCATTCCGGTATCCACATGGGTAGCGGGCAGAGGTTCCAGGCTGCCGTCTTTCAGACGGTTAAACTGCATAAATACATTATTCCAGATCTCTATCACCTGTGGATTATCCGCATTCACTAAAGCAGCTCCATCCACCTGAAGCCGCTCCTCATCCGGGCGGCAGTCAATATGTATTTCACTACAAGGGCCGCAAGGACCGGTATCACCCATCTCCCAGAAATTATCTTTCTTGCTTCCTTTCAGTATGCGGTCTTTATCTATCCACTTTGCCCATTCATCGTAAGCCTCGCGGTCAAAAGGCAGATTTTCCTTTTCGTCACCTTCAAATACGGTCACATAAATACGATTCTTATCTATTTTGTACACGCCGGTAAGCAGCTCCCAGCTCCAGGCAATAGCTTCCTTTTTAAAATAATCACCAAAGCTCCAGTTGCCCAGCATTTCAAACATGGTATGATGATAGGTATCGACTCCCACCTCCTCAAGGTCATTATGCTTTCCGCTCACCCTAAGGCATTTTTGTGTATCGGCTATACGCGTATGCTCCGGCGCCCGGTTTCCCAGAAAGTAATCCTTAAACTGGTTCATTCCTGCATTGGTAAATAATAGCGTAGGGTCATTTTTAACCACTATGGGTGCGGAGGGAACTATAGTATGTCCTTTGGACTTAAAAAAATCTAAAAATTGCTGACGTATTTCTGATGCGGTCATATTATCTAATTACGAATTATCAATTACGAATTACGAGTCAATTACAAATGTTCAATTACAAGTCAATTTTGAATTATCAGAGAGAAGTCAAAATTACTGACAATATGGATTCAGCACTCCTGCAGCACGCTCAAGAGATGCTTCCTTGCGTCAGCATGACAAGAATGATCCTGTATTAGAAGGAGAAGAAACAAGATTATTCATTATTCATTGTTCATTATTCATTGCCCTTAACAGTGCAAATATCAGGAATCTATTATAAAATATTTGCGGTTTAATAAGATGCCTGACCGATTTAGCCCTTACATTTGCAACAAAGTACTTCAGCAGCTGCAATGCGACAACTTTTAGTGTCAGGTATAAGATCAAAATTAACTGTGTTAAGGGATAGCTTCCCACATCTCCGCACATATAACAGCGGTAGCGGGCAGTGGCGTTTCATAGCAGGTCTTCTGGCTTTGCTAATCGTTTTCTGCAGTTTTCTTCCTGGTCCGTCCTATGCCAAAGGAAGGATGCTGTATGGCTTTTATATACCGGACAAAGTTATAGAAGAAAAGGTTCATGCCCGGATGCTGAAAGACCTGGAGCAGCATCCGCTTACCAGCCCGAAGGACAATTATATCGTCACCATAGAAAGGCCCCGGCAGGTTACCGACCACAGTTTCGAGTTTCTGGCATTTGTTGTATTGCTGGGCGTGATCGGCATTTTCAGGTTAGCTAACCCGACTTACCTGGGTAATCTTTTCAAGGCTTTCCGCAATCCGAGCCTGAGCACCCGCCAGCTTAAAGAGCAATTGCGGCAGGACAGCCCGGCGAGCCTCCTTATGGACTTGCTGTTCTGCATTTCATTTGGCTTCTACCTGTATTATGCGCTTTACCATTTACATAAAGGGCAGATCCTCCCCGCCTATCCGCGGTGGCTTATTGTAACATCCTTAAGTATACTGTTCATTGTCATATATATATTACGGTTCTTCTTTTTAAAATGTACGGGATGGCTTTTTAACATAAAAGACATTACTGACAGCTACAGTTTCAATTTATTTCTCATCAATAAGGTGTTAGGTCTTGCCCTTATTCCTTTTACTATTATCCTGGCGTTGGGAGAGGGGCAATGGGTACAAACAAGCCTGTTTCTTTCCTTATTGGTGATCGCCATCCTGTTTCTGAACAGATACCTGCGATCCGGAGCTACATTCGGGCACTTCTTAAAATTTAGTAAATTCCATTTTTTTATGTACCTTTGCGCCTCCGAAATATTGCCTTTTGCGGTACTCATGAAGTTGGTAAGTTCGTGGCTGATTTCTTAGGTGCTGTGTTGGGTTGAAAGTGTTGTAATTTTTTAGCAATTCCGTTTTATGTATACAATGGAGAACGAAGTAAAATCACAATCACAGCTAATGGAGAAAGAAAGGATAAAACGCATTCTTATTACGCAGCCCCGACCAGAAAGCGACAAGTCTCCTTACTTCGAACTGGCCAGAAAGTATAATGTGGAATTAGATTTCTTTCCTTTTATACGGGTTGAAGGCCTGAGTGCTAAAGAGTTTCGCAAGCAAAAATTAGACCTGTCAGAATTTTCCGCAGTTATTTTGGTAAGCCGGAATGCTGTAGATCATTTTTTCAGGATCTGTGACGAGATGAAGTTTAAAGTCTCCCAGGACATGAAATATTTCTGTGTAACAGAGGCTGTGGCTTTGTATCTCCAGAAGTTTATACTTTACCGCAAACGCAAGGTATTCTTCTCAGCAGATGGTTCTACAGAAGGCTTAATGGATGTATTGCACAAATACAAAGACCGGGAGCGGTTTATGCTGCCGGTATCCGAAAACACCAAAAATGACCTTTCCCCTTTATTAATTCAAAAGAACTTTAACTTTTCAGAAGCTGTATTATACCGTACAGTAAGTAATGAGGTGGAAGAAGTGCTGAAGAAAGGCTATGATGTCATCGTTTTCTTCAGTCCCTTCAGCGTAGATACCTTGTTCCATAACGATCCCAGCTACGATCAGAACGGAACATTGATAGGAGCGTTCGGAAATACTACTGCAAAAGCGGTAGAAGATGCCGGACTGGTGCTCAGCATAAAAGCGCCGGCGCCGAATACACCTTCGATGGTAGCTGCCTTAGAGAAGTTTTTAGGAGAAGAAGTAAAAAATAAATGATGTAATATAACTTTTGCTTTAATGAACCCGGGGCCGTAATTTTATATTGCTGCCCTTTTATTATATAAGGGCTATATAATTTTAAACACATTGTCCGGTAACTTATAACAATAATGATCTTAGCCTATGCCGTTTGCAACGTTTCCGTGATGCCCCTCCGGGCAGAGCCTGCCCACCGTTCTGAGCAGGTATCACAGCTGCTGTTTGGCGAGCGGATGGAAGTCTGGTCAAAAGACAAAAAAGACTGGCTTTTCGTACGTTGCGAGTGGGATGGCTATGAAGGCTGGGTGAAGGAAGGCCAGGTCAGCCTGATCTCTTACAAAGAATTCAGGAAGCCGCTCCAGGCCTTCTCCGGATCTGCCGGTGATGTTATCCTGAACGGTGAGCATAGCTTTTCCATCAGTCCGGGAAGCAGCCTGTTTATGATGAAAAAGAACGTACTGCACTGGAACGACCTGGGTTACCGTTTTAAAGGAAAGAAACGGGCTGTAAAACACGCATTACCCTTAGCCGGACAAATTGAACAGATCAGTAAAATGTTTTTAGGAGCGCCTTACCTCTGGGGCGGACGCAGCATTATGGGAATAGACTGTTCCGGTTTTACGCAAATAGTGTTTAAACTGATGAATATCAGATTGCCAAGGGATGCGTCGCAACAGGCACAGACAGGCGAAGTGGTCAGCTTTCTGCAAGAAGGGCACTGCGGGGATCTTGCCTTTTTCGATAATGAGGAGGGGCGCATCAACCATGTAGGCATATTACTGAATAGCCACACCATTATACATGCTACCGATACCAGTGGCTGCGTCGTCATAGATCCTATTGATAATGGCGGAATTATCAGTAAAAGACTCAAAATAAGAACCCATAATATGCGTTTGATAAAAAGAGTGATCTGACCCCATCAGCTATTTCCCTACACGAAACAATCATAATAAGTGAAAAACATACCGTTACTACTGCGCTACTTAACACCTTATAAAGGGAAGATCCTGTTATACATCTGCACCAGTCTGTTGTCGGTCGTATTTTCACTTTTCTCCTTTGCCATGCTTGCGCCGGTTTTGCAGGTGTTATTTAACGGCCAGGAAAAGCCATCTGGTACGGGTACCGGAATTATCGCAGACATTACGGAATACATCAATACCATTATACTGGAGCAAAGCCAGCTTGTGGCGCTTTCCTATGCCGTACTTTTATTTGTGGTAGCGACTATCCTCAAAAACCTGTTTATCTATTGCTCTTTACTGATACTCAATCCGCTTAGGAACCGGGTGATTTCCCGGTTAAGAGACGATATGTTTGCCAAAGCGCTCTCACTGCCCATAGGCTTCTTTACAGAAGAACGAAAAGGAGATCTTATTTCCCGGATGACCAATGATGTGAATGAGGTGGAGATATCTATAATGAGCGTAGTGGAGAGTGTTATCCGCGAGCCGCTTACTATTATCTTTACCCTGGTTTCGATGGTCATCATCAGTCCGCAACTCACCCTCTTCCTATTGCTTTTTTTACCCCTTGCCGGGTTTATCATAGGGAAAGTCGGCAAGTCGCTGAAGCGTCCGTCCAACCAGGCGCAGGAACAGCTGGGAGAAATGTTGAGCAATATTGACGAGACACTTGGAGGACTAAGGGTACTCAAAGCTTTTAATGCGGAACGTCACCAGCAATTGAGGTTCCGCCAGATAAACAATACACTTCTACGGATACGGAATAAAATAGCCGCCAGGAAGGATGCCGGATCACCCCTGTCTGAGACCTTAGGTATTATCGTGGTTTCCATAATCTTATGGTATGGCGGATACCTTATATTTTCCGGGAAGACAGCGCTCACCGGGCCGTTCTTTATTTTTTTCATGTATTTATTTTACCAGATCATCAATCCTATTAAGTCACTGTCTACGGCATTTTATAATATGCAGAAGGGCGCCGCTGCATTAGACCGGATACAAAACCTGGTAAATGTGGAAAATAACCTGACGGAAAAGCAAAACGCTTTACCACTTAAAGCTTTTAACGTGTCTGTTGAATTAAGGGACGTCAGCTTTGCTTATGGTGCTAAAACAATATTGCATCATATCAACCTGGAGATAAAGAAAGGCAAAACAATAGCTTTGGTGGGCGCTTCCGGTTCAGGTAAAAGCACCCTGGCTGATCTCCTTCCACGCTTCCACGATGTGAGTGAAGGTGGTGTATACATAGACGGTGTCAATATTAAAGACTATAAGCTATACGACCTCCGGGCATTATTCGGCATTGTATCACAGGAACCTATTCTCTTTAACGATACCATATATAACAATATTATACTTGGTACCGGTGGAGCAGATAAAAGCCGGGTAGAAGAAGCTGCACGTATAGCCAATGCCCATGATTTTATTTCAAAGAAAAAAGATGGCTACAACACTATTGTCGGGGATAGGGGTAGCCGGCTGAGTGGCGGAGAGCGCCAGCGTATAACTATTGCCCGGGCCGTGCTGAAAAACCCGGCCATACTCATCTTAGATGAAGCCACCTCTTCCTTAGATACCGGATCGGAACGCGTTGTACAGGATGCCATCAATAATGTTATGCAAAACCGGACCTGTATCGTTATTGCACACCGCCTGTCTACGGTACAACATGCAGATGAAATTATCGTACTGGACCAGGGACAAATTATAGAACGCGGATCACATCAGGAACTGATGCAAAAGAAAGGCCCGTATTGTAAGCTGGTTGAGATGCAGCAGCTAAAGTAATGAGAAGTAAAAACTGAAAGTGAAGCTGTGACATGAATAATTGATTATATTCGTAGTTGAACATGTTCGCTGTATAGTAAGCCTGAAACAGATTGGTTTTACATGGTAAAATAATATTGCCGATATACACAGGATAGAAAGTGCATATCAGCAATATTACATTCCTTTCCTTTTTAGTTCAGATTCATTTGCCGCTGGAGCTCATTAATTTTCTGATCCTGCTGATCCATTCTTAATTGCTGTTGTCTTAATAAAAGCTGAAGATTATTATTGACCTCCTGATGGCTTTTAATCTGCCTCTGTTGTTCTTCAATTTGCTCCTGTTGTTCCTGAACGGCTTTTACCAAAGGAACTACGAACTCTGCATAGCTTACTTTATACAGATCGTTGTTATTCTTAGGCCTGATCACTCCATTAAAGTTGAAGCCGGCCTGGCTGGCTGCGGCCTCCACCTCCTGGGCTATAAAACCGGTCATCACCATTTCTTCAATATCATACTTTCCCTCAAAGTCAGGTGACTCATTTCCCATTATTTCATTTTGCGTATGAATATTTAAATTGTAGGTCACCGGCCGTAAATGAGTAATAAAGGACAATCCCGGGACATTAGCCTGCACATTCGTCTTGATCCGGCTATCGCTATAAGTACTAAAATTAACCTGCCCGCTGATCTCCTTTATGCTTGTATTTCCCAGATGGATAATATTATCGCCGGTAACGCTGCTACCCACCCCGATGGCGGTTGAATTTTCTCCCTTTACTACCGTATTTGCACCAAGCGCTATACTGGATGCCCCGGCAACTTGTGCACTTGGTCCTATAGCTATTGTATTGCTCCCAGATATAGAAGTACTGCCTAATCCAATCGAATTATGTGTGGGTTTATCTTTATAATTTGATATTGAAGTTTTAAGTCCGATCGACACGTTATAGTTTCCATTGACATTGCCCATCATTGTCAATGCTCCTATGGCAATATTACCCTCACTCTTCTCGCTTTGGCTCATTGCTTCATTACCAATTGCTACATTATGTCCGCCATCTGTATGTTTCTCAAGCGCCCCATTGCCTATTGCCACACTCTCATGGCCTAAATACGATGTCAGCGCATTCATACCAATTGCAACATTACTTTGTCCCGTTTTATTGGCATACAAAGCATTAAAGCCAATTGCCGTATTTCTATTTCCCTGGTCGCCGGCTGAGTTCAATGCGCCATAGCCCCAGCTTGTATTGCTGTTTACCGGCCCTACATAACCCGCTTTTGCATTATTTACTTTAATTGTCAACGGTTTGTTGTCCGTTGTACCGATGAAGTTTGCATCGGTAGTTCCGGCATTTCCCGTCAGTGCCCAGCCTGCTGCACCACCGGGGGCAGGATCGCCTTTAGGGCCTTGTGGGCCGGGATCACCTTTATCGCCTTTCTCCCCTTTGGGGCCGGGCTGACCATTCATGGAATATAAAGCATAAGGAACACTCAGTAATTGCGTCGTTCCTAAATCAACATATGCAGATCCGCCCTCAGGATCCATCTCCACTTTTATAAACCGGTCTCCGGCACCCCAATCTATACCGGCAAAGGTGCCCTGGACCGCTTTACCTGCCCCTATGGCCAGATTGTACAAACCGGAAGCATTGGTGGTTGCAGATTGTGTTTCCGAATATAATACGCCGGCATTAGCATTATCACCATCCAGAATACTGATTTTAATTCCTAAAGTTTTATTAGCCAATGCAGCACCTGTACCGCTTCTGGCTATTCCCTGGTAGTTAAACTTACCGGGAGCCTGAGCGGAAACCTGGAGATGAAACAATACTGCAGCTGCAAATATTAAGAAAAGCTTTTTCATAATTGTAAATGTTTATTATAGTTAATTGATCTTTTGAATTTTAAAATTGCGCATATAGCTTTTCCCGTCAAGAGTAAAAGTGATGTGCAGCATATAACTGCCGGAAGAAAACGGCTGGAGGCTGATCTGTTGTTTCTCATTTCCGGCTTTTAAATATTCCGCCCGGCCTGATAGCCATCGGCCTGTTATATCTGTAAGTGCTATTTCCAGCTTACCGCCAGATGACAAATTGGGTTGAATATGAATCACATCGGATGACGGATTAGGATAAACGCTTAGCTCGCCGTCTGTCAGTGTCAATGCTCTGATACTAACATCACTATCTGCTTCAGCTGGCTGCAATAAACCCTGCGTAACAATTAAATTCGGTCCCGAGAAGGTATGTACCAATACCATTTCCCCGATAGAATATTCATACGTATCTCCCGAAACTATCCTGCTTCCGCCGGCTGTATTAATAACAGAAGAGGATAACTCCTGGGCCTGGGTGCCGACGCCCCAAAGCATTGCAGCGACAATGGGCACCGCTTTTACTTTTTTGATCATATCTGTGTGTTTTAATTTTTGAATAGTTAACGTTTTATGAGTTTCTCTACTTTTATCAGATTGCGGTCTTTATCGTAAAAACACATAAAGTAAATACCGACCTGAAGGTTGCTGATGTTTACACTCCCTGCCTTGTCCATCCTTTTCACTACGCGGCCTTCAACACTGGTAATCGTTATATTGATCTCTGCCGGAGTAGAAACCATAACCTCATCAATAGCAGGATTAGGATACACACGGATCGTTTCACCCGGCAGATCTGTTATAAATGCACCTTTCACATTTGTTACTTTATATATTTCAGAAGTATCTACACAGCCTCTGTCATCTGTTACAACTACTGCATAATCGCCATTCTCGGTAACCGTATATACTGCGCTCGTCGCCCCCGGGATGACCTGACCGTTAAGCAGCCACTGATAGGTCTTATAGGGAACCGTAGTACTTAAATTAAATGTATCGACGCGGATGACTGCTTCTATATCCGAAGTTTGCACCTCGAATGTATCTACATAAAAATGACAGCCGTTGGAATAGGAAACCCAGTACGTCCCTTCTTCGTTTATGGTCAGAACCGAATCAGCAGACCCGGTATTCCACTGATACGCGTACCCGTCATGAATAATACCGGGATGCAACGGAAGGCCACCGGAGATACCGGAACAGAAAAAGGTATCGTAAGCCAGGGTATAAACACTGTCGGGAGACATGGTATATACTACCTCATTTGGCAGGGCATACCCGGTTGTTGAGCCGTAATAAAGCGGCAGCACAGAAGGACGGTAACTGCATCCGGTACCGCGCACATCAGGCCGGGCAATTACTCCTACTGAAGTATTTTGCGATATGCTTACATAAATGCTGTCCCCATAAAGTTTTAATGATGCCTTCTGATAATTCTTAGTAAGGCCGGAATCGATGACTATCTTAGACGTTGATATGGCCAGAGAATCGAAGCTGGTAACATCATACTGAAAAAGATACTCTCCTTTATTAATGCTCAGTTCATCAAAACTGGGCACGTAAAGTAGTTTACTATCGGGAGAGAATGCGGCAGGGCCATATGTCAGTATATTTTTTTCTATCTCAATAGCATCCGAGACAATACCTGTATTCGGATCGAACTTACAAATCAAAACCCCTGCGGCTCCGTCTGCCATCCTGATGGATGCAAGAGAGGAATAATGAGACGATATCACAATCCGCTGACGATCGGGCGATACAACCATTGATCCAGCACCATAAGGCTGTTGGAATCCCGGGGGCAGTTGTGCGCTTATCTGCTGCCCCGCTACAGATATAACAGGGTCCGGGTGCACCCCGTCCGCTGTGATCCGGTATGTTTTAAAGACCGGCTCACCGTATGCATGAACAAGCAACCAGATATCGCAATTGTTTCCCGGAATGGCGATCATAGCCTCGCTTAACACCTTCGATGTGTCTAAAAGAATGTTTTTACGGTTGTGTATAATATCCCCGAGCCCACCGTCCAGATCCATATCGACAACGGAGTAATACAGGGAACCGGCAGGTGTAGGATAGACGAAGTTTGGCCCGATATTAGTGATGCCAAGCACAGAAAAAACATAATATTTCCCAGGGCTGTCTATAACAGGCACAATACAGGCGCCCTGAACACTGGAGACATTTATGTTGCCATACAGATCGCTGCCATTGGGCATAACCCTCTGATTCCTGTTCCATACTTTATTCCCGTTCGTATAAAAAAGCAGACGCCCCGAGGCCGGATCAGCTACGGAGGCCCTGCCTTCAGGGCCATAAACAGTAGTAGGGATTCCGGTCGGAGAACCGGAACTTAAATCTAAACCCGCATTTTCCCCAAAGACCCAAAAACTATTAGCACGCAAAAAGTCCGGCTGTCTGTTATAAAGCTGTCCGTATAATGCATAATAGCTAAAGAAGAGAATAAAAAATAGAACATGGATCTTCATATAATCTAATTTTGTTTTATAAAAACATTAACTTTACTTAGCAATCAGGAATATAGTCTGATCATGTAATACAGCCCTGTTAATCCTACTCCCAATACCCAATAGTGCCGTAAAGGTATTTATGCATAAGTATGTTTATCAGAACAATTATGATCATATTTATTTATTATATAAGTACCATATATATTTATAATATATTTAAAATGAATACTACCAAACATTAAACTGATTAAAGCGCTACAGGATGATTCGTTTCCGCCTATCAATAGTATATAATTTCTTCTCAGTCATCATATTGGTTTGCCTGGCCAGTGTCTCAGCTTCCTTTGCACAAAAATATGAACCGGCTTATACGGAACTTCCCCGGATATTCTCTTTTCCCTATATGGATACGTCGGTCATAAATAATAAGCTGGCGCTCAATAGTACGTTAGCACAAACAAACCCGGAAGAAGCAATCCTTGAATTTAAACGCTTACTGAAGATCAGCAAAAACTCAAATTATGAATATGGCATTATCCAATCCCTGATCGGTATGGGTATTTTAAAGATGAAAGGTGGCTATACTAACGAAGCGCTTGCTGTTTTTAAGAATTTAGAGCGCATGTGCAAAAAATCTCAGAATGCCAGAATATATCTTGGTTCGGTCAATAATCTGGCAGGTATTATTTTAGATAAGATGGGCAAACGGGAGGAAGCTATGAAATATTTTCTCAATGCACTTAAAGAATTAGAGAATAACCCTCAGTCTACACTTAGAATAGAAATAATATATAACAACATTGGCAACTTGTTCTTTAATTATATAGGCGATACCAAAAAAGTAATTACTTATCTGAACCAAGCAGAAGCTAACGCTTCTAAAGCAAAAAATTACCGGGTTTTGGGGCAGATACTGATCAATAAAGCATTGTATTTTAAGAAAACAGATGATCCTAAAACAGCCAAGGCTACTTTCCTGAGCGCTCTTAAATTAGGTCAGGAACAGCATGATACACTTTTACAATACAGGGTATTGATCAGGCTGGCCTTATCCGACCTGGATGACAACAGCCCGCAAAAGAGATTAGCATATTTCAAAATGGCTGAACGCCTTATGCCCAATGGTGAAAATGATGTGGAGCAAGACATCTATTATTTAAGAATACGGGCAGAGCTGCACAGAGATCTTGGAGAATATGGAAGTGCCATCCGGCTTTTTCAACAGGCTGTAGCTCTTGGAGAACAATACCAGCTTATCAACCAGGTCGAACGCGCGTATTCCAGCCTTTCAGAAGTTTATTTCACTGTAGGGCAATATAAAAAAGCTTATGAAGCCCGTATAAATTTTCAGAAATTAAGAGACAGCGCCGTCAGGTTAGAAG
>JBEBVI010000028.1:0-19895 GCA_040392805.1 Taibaiella helva | reverse complement strand
AGATTAGTGCATTTAAAAAGCCGATAATAGAGTAATAATACTCTATGATTGGAATTGAGGGCAGCTCATCTTTGTAGCCATATTTATTGTTAAAATAAAACACGAATTTATGAAAGCTAAACTACTAAGACGGATTAGGTACGTATCGCTGCTTATTTATATGCTTGTTCTTGCCTTGCCCGGAGCAGATGCACAACAGATTGTACAAATAGGAAAGGATACTACTTCCAATAATACTTATAATCCGATTGCCTATGGAGGTACGTACGGCAAGAATACGCACTGGCAAATACTATATACCGTAGAGGATTTTAAGGCGCAGGGTTTTTCAGGACCCGCCATACTGGATTCGGTAGCTTTTAACATCACGGATCCTAATATCTATCCTTTGCCCGGCTTCGGTATAAAAGTCAAAAATACGGTAAAAGATATTATACAGACCTTTGACAGCATCGGCCTGAAGCAGGCACATTATGCTGCAAGCTATACTACTACCTTAGGCTGGAACTGGTACACTTTTCAGACGCCTTTTGTGTGGGACGGGATCAGCAATTTGCTTATCGATGTTTGCTTCGATTCAATTCCGGCGGCCACCACAGCCCGTGTCGGAAGATTGCAATATGATGGTAAAACCACAGGTAAAATAGTGTACCGTTCCGTAACCGGTAAATGTGGTGATTACTCTTCTTCGTCAACGCATGTGAACAGGCCCAATATGCAATTCAGCCTACGGAAGTTGGCAGACTGCACAGGAAAGCCTTCAGCCCCAGGCTTGTTGCCGGCTGGGCCTTTTAATACATGTGCCTCTGCTGACGTAACTCTGACCGCGTCTATAACATCATTTGCAGCCGGTACAACCTATCTTTGGGAATACTCTGTGGACAATGGTAATACCTGGCTGAAACTGGATAGTGTAAAGGGCTCATCCGCTACGTTTAATCCCGTTACAAATACGCAGTACCGGGTATCTTTGAATTGTGGCTCCCAGTCAACGGCCAGTAATGTGGTGACGGTAAATGTTTCTAATAAAGGATTGATCTATCGCCCGGTACCTTACAGCCAATTGTTTGAAGAATGGCAAAACCGTTGTGACAGCTTAGAACTCCCGGATGTAAATTGGGCGGCTTTCCCTGCTACGGGTAACCAGTCCTGGAGAAGGGAAGACCAGGGGGCCAGCGCTAAATGGACGGGTACAGTTGTACCTTCCTTCTACCCGGTTAAAGCCGGTGATCACTCTGCCCGGTTTCATACCTGTAGTAATGTGGGTGAAGGTAGTTTAAGTATGTATCTTGATTGTAGTACTAAGCAGGGTGGTAAGGAGCTTCGTTTTGATCATATTAATTTGACCGGTGGTTCCCCGAGAATGGATGTCATGTTATCGAAAGATGGGGGAAATACGTTTATTGCACTCCAGACACTAAATAGTCAGGGTGTAAATGGTTCCTGGCAACCTCAAGTAATACCATTTGAATCAAACTCCAATAAAACCGTCATCCGTTTCCGCTCAACGAGTTACTCACAATCCGGAGATTATGATATGGGTATAAACAACCTGTATGTGCTGGAGCCTTGTACGGAACAACCGGTTGCCGGGATAGTAGATTCGGTTTCTATCTGTTCCGGAAACGGTATGAAGCTATCACTTACCGGTACGACCTTTTCTGCAGGTTTGGAATGGTTGTGGCAGGAGTCAACCGATGGCATCGGCTGGGCAGATGTGACTAATGGAAATGTAGAGCATCCCTCCGTTTCCATTACACAATCTACCTGGTATCGCTGTATTGTGACCTGTTCCAATTCCGGGCTTAAAGATACTTCCGCTCCACGCTTATTAACTATTAAGCCGTTTTACTCCTGCTATTGCACCTCCGGGCCTACTGGTACAACCATGTCCATTAATATTGGTAATGTGAAAATCAGACCGGAGAATGATACTACTTTACTGCTTGATAATGGGAACCCGCTTCCATCTGTTGCAAATCCTGAGGCAAAGAAGAAGTATTCCAACTTTACTGATCTGCCACCGGTCAACTTATTCAGAGATAGTAGTTATAAAATTGATCTGACCTTCTTTACTGGTAATGGTACCAATGTAAGGCCGCAAATGGGAGGAGCCTATACGGCAATATTCATTGACTTCAATAGGAACGGAGAATATGAAAGCAATGAAATGATCTGGGGACATACAAAAAAGTCTGATGTATTTAATGATTCGGCATTATTTAAAGTACCTAATAGCGCTGAAATAGGTATTACAGGTATGAGAATAGTTACAAGCACTACAACCTATGATACGACACTTACAAAGGCTTGCGGCTCTTTCTCAAATGGGGAAACGGAAGATTACTTAGTAAGAATACATGATATACCTTGTAAGGGTACTGAAGAAACCGGTGTGCTGACAGCCTTAGATACTTCTTTCTGCCCGGGTTATCCTTTTGCTCTTTCGCATATCAATGCCGATTCAACTGCAGGTCTGATTGTAAGGAGCTGGGAAACTTCTGCAGACGGAAGGACCTGGGCCGGTATCGCTAATTCAACGGACCAGTCGTCTCTGCGGTTTATTTTTGACGCGCCCGGATACTACCGTGTTAAAGCAGAATGTAAACAGAATAAGGTGCTCTCTTATACCGATTCCGTTTATATTGGCCAGGAGACGCTATGCTATTGTGCCAGCTATGCTACCGGTGATTTTGCGGGTACTGCAGATAGCAGCGATATAGGATCGTTTAAAATGTTGACAATAGATATTCCGTTGAATGGAGGACATCTTAATAATCCTGATGCGGATAGCAGGTACACGAATTACAAGCACCTGCCGGCTATGGAAATGTATATAGATAGCTCTTACAGTTTTGTACTGGATCATATACTGCTGCGCGATAAGCATGCCGATGCAAAGATCACGATGTTCATCGACTACAATGGCAACGGTTCATTTGACATTCCTGAAGAACGTGTATATACCGGAATTTCGGAAGCAACCACCTGGCATAAGACAGGCAGCATTACCATACCCTCTCATGCAGTACTGGAAAAAGAAACCGGTCTGAGGCTGATCATCAATAATGATGTTTCAGAAAACATACCTTCTGACGAGGCATGCGGAACTTATGTTTCCGGTGAAACGGAGGATTACAGGGTGGTGTTCAAAAAAGGAGATGAAAAAGAACCCATAAGCACCGGTAGCCTGGTTAAAGTAAAGAACACAATAAAGGTATATCCTAACCCGGCCAACAGTACCGTATCCATATTGTATAAAGGAAGCTATTCAGGAAAAGCCAGCTTAAGTATCCAGAATATTGCAGGCCAGACATTGGAAAGGAATAATTACGAAAATATCGCTGACGGAAGTATCCTCACGCTTGACCTGAACTATTACAGCAAGGGATTATACTTCATAAAAGTGGAATGTGCAACCTATACGGAAACTGTTAAGCTTGTGCTTCAGTAGTGAGCTGATTAGGTTGGTTAGCTTATTTAAATTAAATATAAAATACAGTTATGAATAAATTCTAATGGTTCTTCCAATATGGTTATTTTTTTAGTTAAAAGGGGTTTGTGCGTCTAACCTACATTTTGTAAAGAGATGCTTTTAAAATTAAAATATGAAAAAATTATTTGCAACATTTTTAATCTTAACGGTGGTTATTACCGCATGTAAAAAAGAGGGTACGGGCGATTCTAAAAAGCTTGATAAGAGTGTACAGGCAATTTCTGCTGCCTATCTTAAGAAAATTTCGGAGAATAAAAATGGTGTACAACCAGAAGGTTTTGCTCTCTTACCTATTATTAGCTCGAAGGTGCTTCGGGTAGTGAGTGCCGATCTTATGGGTGCCCTTGGAGGTGCATCATCAGGTGCTACATTAGGTGACGCGACAGGAGTAGGGGCAATAGCTGGGGCAATTATAGGGGCTGTAATTGGAGGTGTTAATGGAAGTATAAAGGAAGCTGGAAAAGGAACTCCGCCTCCCGCTGCCCCTCCTACCGAACCGGATTATAGTCCATCCTCTAATTCTAATAATCCATATGATGCTATTGGGGCAGGCCATTATACTTGTATTAATAAGATGCTTGTTGACTTCCAAGGCTATTATGCTAGTCAAGGATATTTTCGTTATGAGCTTGGTAAATGTTATAATTATTGTGTTACATATTTTGCTAGTAGATATCTTATTCGACAAAGCGATACTGCGGCCTTTACGTTAGGCTCGTGCGATACACTTATGACGATAATAGATGCTACCTCCAGCATGGACTTAAATACCAGGGCTGCTGAATTTGGAGTTAGTTCAAATGTATTATCTGTATTGTCAACTTACTTTGATTGTTTAGAGGCATCACTATATGGGAGTGTTCAAGATTTTGTGGACTATTCGGTTGATGCCGAGGATGCAGTTAATGCTATGACCAGTTTGACAAGTATAGAGAAAGAGCAAGTATTAATTGTAATGGCTACTGCCAGATATGGTGTACAGTTTTGGTGTAGCGATTTTTTCCAATAAAAAATTATTGGAGGAATTAATTAGAATAAAATCAATTTGATAATTGGGCCTATACTTATTATAGTTCTAAAAAAACCTTTTAATAGAATGGAAGGATAAGGTGTTGGAATTTCCAATGAATGTACTTTCAATTAATTATTGATAAAAAAGGGCTGTTCGAGAATACCGGCAGCCCTTTTCTTATAAAGAACTTGATTTTATGTTATAGGTTACGATGAAAATTGATTTAATTTTAAAATAGAGTAGTAATACTCTGTTTACAGCCTCCGTAAAGCGATAGCTTTGACATTATATACGATAATTGTTTAATGGTAACTAAGTCCCTTTTTATGTGTATGCCTCATTTTATACGAGTATGTAGATTGTATATCACTTTAAGTGCCCTGTTTATATTCGGGCTATCCACAACCCGGGCACAGATAATTACCTTTGGATCCGGTACAGATGACTGGATGAGCTCTAACCCGATCACTTATGGGACTTATTCTGCTGCAAAGAATAATGTGCACACTCAGATGCTCTATACGGCTGCACGGCTTAAAGCAGCAGGTATTACAGGTCCCAAATTATTAGATTCCATTGCTTTGGATGTAAAAAGCTTACCCGAAGGAGCAATCCCTAATTTCGGGGTAAAGGCTCAGAATACTTCTCGTGAGTCATTAGACTCTTTTATATCTGTTAATATGACAACAGTGGCAAGTATTGCATCTTATATGCCTGTAATAGGGTGGAGCTGGATTAAATTTCAAACTCCTTTTTACTGGAACGGAACAGACAATATTTTGCTTGACTTCTGTGCTGACCCGACCAGTTCCAGTGCCAAGAAAATGTCAGGGACTATAAATGTGTCGTACTTGAGTGATGGTTCGCCCAATAGCTGGTACACGGCAACCGCAACTACTTCCTTATGTGGTGTATATAAAGGTGGCTATGGTGGCGAACCGGCTGTGGCCAATATTAAAATGTCCTTCCGTGCGCCGACAGCTTGTACAGGCTCCCCGGTAACGGGTGTAATTACACCATCCGGCTCTTTAACCTCTTGTCCGTGGTTGCCGGTATTTATGGAGTTGGTGAATGCACCGCAATCGGATGTTAAAATACAGTGGCAAAACTCTGTAGATGGCGGTGCCTGGGGCAATGTACCCGGACAGGGAAACAGAACCGGTTATACCGTATCTGTTCAGAATGTAAAATATGTTGATTACCGTGTGCAGCTTACCTGTGCCGCTACGGGGCAAAGCTCAGTGAGCAATGTTACCCGTATTTATACGACAGGCAGCCCTGTATACTCCCGTCTGCCTTACAGCCAGGATTTCGAGAGCTGGATCAGCAAGTGCGGCACATCCGATGTGCCGGATAGCTGCTGGTCGGCTTTACCGCCTACCGGTATTTCTTCCTGGAGGCGGGAAGACCAGGGCGCTACGGCAAAATGGGAAGAAGATGTTGCTCCTTATTATTACGCACCGGTGAGCTCAACAGGTGCCCACTCTGCACGTTTCCAAAGCTCGAAAGCAAAGAAGAACGGCAGCCTTAACCTGCACCTTAATTGTGAAGGTCAGGGAGCAAATGAACTCCGGTTTGATTATTATAACAAGACCTCAGAAGGACTTTCTTTCCTGTATGTATTACTCTCTGTAGATGATGGCGCTACTTTCGATACACTGGCCAGCCTGGATGCACAAGGTGTGCGATCTGCCGCCTGGCAAACCATAGTTGCACCTTTTAATTCCGTATCGCCTAATACGATTATCAGGTTCGAGGGGCATAGTATTTCTTATCAATCCGGCGACTTTGATATGGGTATTGATAACCTGCATATCTACCCGGCTTGTAAGGAACAGCCGTCGGCAGGAGTGGTAGATACGTTGTCTGCCTGTAAAGGTGAAGGTTTGACACTGTCCCTGTCCGGCTCTTCCAAAAATGGCGGACTTGCCTGGCTCTGGCAGAAAACAAATGATGGTATCAAATGGCTTGATGTACCGGGTGGTAATATAGAGCATCCTACAACTTCTATTGATGAAGATACCTGGTTCCGCTGTATCGTTACCTGCGTTTCTACCGGGGAAAGTGATACCACAGAGCCGCGTTTGGTTACGTTGAAACCTGTTTACAATTGTTATTGCGGATCTGCTTCTACGGTCTCGAGTACCGGTATTAATCTCGGAAATGTAAAGATCAGTACGCTGCCCGGTGGTAAGATCTTATTGGATAATGGTAATCCTTTACCGGCTACCGCTAACCTGGAAGCCAACAAGCACTATTCCGATTTCAGTAACCTGAAACCTGCCGATCTTTTCCTGGACAGCAGCTATAAGGTTAATCTTACTTTCTTTACGTCAAACGGATCATGGGCGTGGCCCGTAATGCCGGAATCCCAGTCGGCGGTATATATTGATTATAACCGGAATGGTGAATTTGAACCGGGTGAAAGAATATTCTATCGTATGAAGGAAGCTTTGGTATATGTCGACTCGTTTGAATTTAAAGTACCTAAGGAGGCTGAGTTAGGTATTACCAGGTTAAGGATCGTAACTAATGATGATACCTGGGATAGTACTGGAATAGGTCCGTGCGGATCTTATGGCTATGGCGAAACAGAGGATTACCTGGTTAATATAAGCGCTTTACCCTGCATGGGAACCGAGGAAGCCGGTAGTATTGTGACCACTGCAGCTTCTTTATGTCCCGGCTACTGGTTTACATTGACCAATGTGGGCGCTGATTCCACTTCCGGCTTATTGAAAAGTAACTGGCAGCATTCAACTGATGGTCATAATTGGCTGGATGTGACCGGAACAGACGGAATGAAGAGCATTAAAGAAGAGTTTGCCGGGGCGGTGTACTACCGCGTGAGGTATGAGTGCGAATACAACAAAACCTTCTTCTTCAGTGACTCCATTAAGATAGACGAAAACGTGTTGTGTTATTGCCCCAGTTACGCTACAGGCGGATTTGCAGGTCTTGCGGACAGCAGTGATATCGGTTCGCTTAAATTCGGCTCAATAGATCTTCCTTTGACCGGAGGGCATTTAAATAATGCTACTGCAGATAAAAAATATTCTGACCATACTGATCTCCCTGCAACGGAATTGTATGTGGACAGTACGTATAACTTTATCCTTGATCATACTATTCTGAGAAATGAACATGCCGATGCTAAGATTACATTGTTTATAGATTATAATGCTAACGGCAAATATGATATTCCGGATGAGCGGGTCTATTCTGATATTTCCGGAAAAACGACCTGGCACAAAACAGGTAATATACAGATCCCTTCCGATGCGGTATTGAACACGGAAACCGGATTGAGATTGATCGTTAATAATGATACTACTGCCAATATCCCTTCTGATGAGGCCTGCGGTACCTATGTGTCCGGACATACGCTTGACTTTAAGGTGCTGTTTAAGAAAGCGGAGCCGGTTACGGTAAACGAGCCGGGCAATATAGCAGGCTTATTGATGGAAATATTCCCTAATCCGTCCACAGGTAAGGTTGATCTGCATAGCTCCGGTATTACTGCCTCTTCGGCAATGCTTAAGGTAGCGAACATTGAGGGACGTGTAATAGAAGAGCAGAGGGTAACACCATTGAATGGCAACATCCGTACAAAACTTGATCTGAGTAACTATAGCAGAGGTCTCTATTTTATAAGTATCGAAGCGGAAGGCCTGAAGCTGACGAGGAAAGTAGTGATAAGATAGTTATAGTCGATGATAGTAATACTGATCGGGGCTTATATGGGTTTGTGCTCGGGTTAAATAATGAACCTCGCGGGCCATCTGGCAATGCGGGGTTCACTTAATTAAATAACAATGAAAGTTGGATACGTGAAGAGTACTCTTTTAACTGTATTATTTGGTTTTTGGGGATGCCTGTGGGCGCAGCAGAAGCATGAGAGCCAGTGGGTGTTCGGGTTTCATGCCGGCCTCGATTTCAGGAGCGGCACTCCCGTTCCTTTCCAGTCGGCTATTGAAGGGTTTGGTGAGGGCAATGCCTCAGTATGTGATGTTAACGGAAACCTCTTGTTCTACACCGAAGGCAGTTTTATATGGGACAGGACGCATAAGCGTATGCCTAACGGATCTGAACTTACCGGTGTGACCAGTACTACAGGCTATTCTGTTACCTCCAGCGCTTCGCAGGGAACACTTATTATACCGATGCCCGGAGATACGACCAAATACTATGTCTTCTCCCTTACCTCTATGGAGCAAAATGGCGTAGGTATGGCCGGGAGGCTCTATTACAGTATTGTAGACATGACGCTTAATGGCGGCCTGGGAGATGTTGTTCCCGGGCAGAAGGGTATTTTTATTGATTCCGCACTTTCCGAGCGGATGACAGCCGTAGTAGGGGATCGTTGTAATATATGGGTGCTCTGTTGTTCGGTAGATGCTAAGATAAAAGCATATGAGATAGATTTTTCCGTTGTAAAAAAAGAGCCGGTTGTGTCGAATGTGGGCATAAGGCAGGAATTCACCGGCTGTCTTGCGGTTTCTCCCGATGGTAAAAAACTGGCTGCAACCAAATGCTACGTTTTCGGCGGTGGAAATGATGGCACCATGTTGTTTGATTTTGATATTACTACCGGCCTGGCTTCTAATCCCATCTCGTTATTACCTGGCTTTGGTGGTTATGGTGTTGCTTTTTCTCCGGATAACTCAAAACTATATGCAACAGCCGGTTTCCAATACCTGTACCAGTGGGATCTTACCTCAAACAACCCTGCAGTAATTAAAGCATCCGAAATCCGGATCGGGGATGCAACGATGTCAGGTATGCGGCTGGGCCCGGATGGTAAGATTTATCTTAAGTCGCAGGATAATGCTTTAGGCACTATTAATGCGCCTAATTTACCTGGACTTGCCTGCAACTATACGCCTAATATAATTAAGCTGGCCTCCGGAACACATATACATTCGGGGTTGCCTAACCAGGTTCCCGAATTCAGTTTTAGTAAAGATACCCTGTCCACCTTCAGTAAGGTTACAGATGCATGCTTTGAAAACAGTGTAATGTTATCGGCATCTGATTCTGACGGTTGGACCTACAGATGGAGCGATGGTGCGGAAGGTAAAGATCACGTGGTGAAGGAATCCGGCATCTATTGGGTAAGTTACTATACCAGCCCTTGTTCGTATAATGTCGATTCTTTTGAAGTATCGTTACCTTCTGTTTTTATTGCAAACAGCTGTCAGTCCGGGGCAAGCGGATTTGCTGCGGTTTCCAAAGCCCCGGGTGACACGCTGGCCTACACCTTTACCTGGAGAGATGCATCCGGAAAAGTAGTGGGTACCGGCGATACGCTATCAGGTGTACCGCCGGGTACTTATATACTTGAAGTGGTTTCCGAAAAGAGCTGCTCATCAAAACACGAGATCGTAATAGGCACTGATATTTATAACGTATCCTTTGAGGCCGATACGTTGGTATGTATCAGGCAGGATATCTCCTTTGCCAATACTTCTGATCCTTATTACGTTAACCAGACCTGGTATTGGGGCGACGGTACTACAGATGTGAACCGCAATCCCTCACATAATTATGTAAATGCCGGAGTGTATGATGTCGTGCTGGTGGCTTACGGGACAAGATGTGCCGATACGTTCAGTAGGAGCATTACCGTTGATGATATTGTAAACGTTACGCTTACTTCCGACAGAGATACGGTTTGCACCGGTACGAGTATTCGTTTTTCTTCCCAACCCGGCAACAATGCTACCCTGTCTGCATATAAGTGGTCGCTTGGCGATAACGTAACCTTTTCAGGTACCGGGCAGCAGATAGAACACGCCTATGAGATGCCGGGGCTGAAGCATATAACGCTGACGGCGAACTTCAGGATTTGTCCGGAACAGGATCTTGCTAAAATGGTGTATGTGGCTTCCGCTCCACTTGTGAACCTGGGCTCTGATTCGGGTATCTGCCTTAACGGGGAATTTATCATGCTTTCCAATCTTCATGACGGGCAGCCCGGTGTAGCATACGAATGGAATACCGGTGCAACTACGCCGGAGATAAAGGTATATGACGCCGGTACTTATAAGCTGACCCTGACATCAAAGGAAGGTTGCTCCACCTTCGAGTCCATAACAGTGCGTAAGAATTGCTACATAGATATACCCAATGTTTTCAGTCCTAACGATGATGGCTATAACGATTACTTCTTCCCCAGACAGCTCTTTTCTTCTTCCGTAACAGGGTTCAGGATGCAAATCTTCAATAGATGGGGTCAGAAGCTTTTTGAAACATCAGCTGCAGACGGAAGAGGCTGGGATGGGCGCTTCAATGGTAAGGATCAGCCTCAGGGTGCTTATATCTATGTGATTGAAGTAGATATGAATGGGCAGCGCCGGGAGCGCTATACGGGCAATCTTACTATCGTGCGGTAATGAGTATGTGTGTTTATGTACAGGTGTGGTAATGGTCAATAGTACATTTACTATTTTACCTTTCACCATCATTTTTTTTAAACAGATGCACTGCCGGAAACGGGCAGGACATAACAGTAGAACGAATAAAATTTTTTGAGATGATAAGCAGGAGTTTGATTCTATTGACGATCATACAGCTGATGCTCGGTTCGGTTGCATACAGCATCGGGCCGGCTATGGGTGGAGAGCTCACATATAAGTATGTTAACGATTCCACCTATCGCTTTTATTACAAATATTATGCAGCCTGTAGCGGATTTCCCGAAGCCAATGAAGTGAGTATGTGTTATCGTAATACAAGCTGTGGCTCAATATGGTACACCGAAAGGCTGACGAAAATGGTATCCACCCCTGACGGTAAACCTAACGGCCAGGTAACGGATCCCGGTTGTGCCGGACAGACCAATAGCTGTAATGATATCAATTCTACAAATGAAATGTACCGTGAATGGTGGTATACCGGTGTAGTTACCATCAAGGCCTGCAGTAAGTGGATTTTTTCTGTTAATATTTATGAACGGGACAGGGATTTTATCAGCAATTTACAGATTCAGCCTCCCTGGGACCATAACCTCTATGTGGAAGCCACGATTGATAATGTGGCTGCCAGGAGGCAGTCGTCACCCTACTTTACGGTGTCTGCTCCTGTTGATGCATGTGCAGGATCGCCCTTCAGGTACAATGGTGGCGTTGTAGACCCTGACGGGGATTCGCTGGTGTATAAGATCATTCAACCCCGAAGTGCGACAGCAGATCTTTTTGTCGTATGTGCAGGCTACCCGCCTATTGATATGCCTTTCTCGGGGGCTCAGTATAACCTGACCAATAACCCATTGGAAACGGGAAATACTTTTTCGCTGAATCCCAATACCGGCGACATCAGCTTTACACCTGTAGGTGCGCAGGCGCCTTACATAGCGCTCCTGGTGGAGAAATACCGGAATGGCGTATTGATCGGCACTATCATGAGGGACTGGCGTATGCAGATCAAAAATTGCAGTACGCCGCCTACCTATGTAAATATAGATCCGTCTTCGCTGAGTGGTGGCACTTTGACCCGTGATACTATTTTTGCCTGCGGCAATACAGAACTGAATTTTTGCTTTAATGCCGGTAGTACGGCAGCCGGGACCTTAAAGGTGAGCGATAACAGTAAGATGGTATTAGAGGGTGCTACGGTGACTTACCAGAACCAGGGTACATCTGATATTAAAGGTTGTGTAACCTGGATACCTCCTGCCGGCGATGTAGGGTTCCGCTATTTTGTTGTGCGGGTGAAAGATTCGGTTTGCGGGCCAAACAGCGCACCTGTTATCCAGACCTATAAAATTCCGGTTATGGTTCGCGCCGGTACAGAGCTTTTAACCAAAGATACTTTTGTCTGCGCCGGTACGGGAGTAAAGCTGTATGCTTCGGGGGGCACCCGGTTTAACTGGTCGGCCAGCCCGCAGTCGGACTTCTCCTGCCTGCAGTGTGACACCACTATTGTGACACCCCGGGCAGATGTTACAAAATATACGGTAACATCTAACCTGACGAACGGTTGTAAATCGACAGATACATTTACGCTTTATATAGACCGCTCTTCGTTTATAATTGCAAGCCCCGATACTGTAGTGCTATGTGATGGAGGTGAGTATGTGATGCTCGATGCGGAGGCCGGCGGAGCTAAACCTTTAAAAACAATAGCTTGCGGCCCGTATAGCCCGGTATCGGATAAGGGCCTTACTAATATTCAGATCGCGCAAACCACTAATAACAGCTTTTCCAATAATGTCCATTATACCTGGGCGGAATACTGGGGGCCGTTTTATCAATATTATAAGACGCAGAAAATGCAGATCATCATTCGTAAGGACGAATTGAAGCATGAAGGTATGAAGCCGGGAACACTACAGCGCCTTGCCCTGAATTTTGCAAACTTTAAAGAGGGTATGCCGCCTATCAATCCTACATTTGAAAATGTGAAAATAGCCATGCGCTGTACGGATAAGCTGGAGTTTGTATCACCGAGCCATTCTGAATTTGAGATCGGGTTAACAGAGGTATTTACCGCTCCCTCTGTTACACTTAAACCCGGCTGGAATGAATTTGAATTTACTATTCCCTATGATTATGATACCACTAAAAACCTGATTGTGCAATTTTGCTATAGTGGAGTTAACCCTCAGTATATGGGGTATTATAACAACAAGGACTCTATGCTGCCCATTTATTATATAACTACACCTTACAGGGCATCGCTTTGGGCGGGTCAGACGTCGGCAGGAACGGCTTGTAGCGCCAACCTGGGATCAGTAGTAGCAGACAGGCGCAGGCCGGATATCCGCTTCTCGTATACCGAGCTGCCTGAAACCGATTTTAAATATACCTGGTCCCCGGCCAAAGGAATGGATAACCCGGGAGCAGCTTCAACCGGTGTATTCGCAGAGAAAACCACCTGGTACACGGTATCCACTGTTGGTCGTAGTGGATGTACATTCAAGGATTCTGTATTGGTATACGTTGCTGAAAAAGATTTTGCTATAGATCCGGCGGAGTCTATAGTTTGTGATGGAGAGGTGGTGCGCATTACCGGCACGGGTGGCTATACTTATACCTGGTTTAACGACGACTACACCCGGCCGGAAGGATTCTCTTGCCTGGTATGTGATACGCCTAACATTAAAGCGCCATTAGGAGAGAATTTTTATAAAGTAATAGTGGCCGACTTTTATGGCTGCTCCGACACACTGGACGCCTCTATACAAGTTAAGCCCATACCCTTGACACGTATTCTAAACAATGACACTACTATCGGTTACGGACAAAGCGTTCAGTTGTTTGTCGAAGGAGCGGCCTACTATTTATGGAGTCCTATGGAATCTCTGAATAACCCGGCAATTGCATCACCTGTAGCTACTCCGGATAAATCTACCTTATATATTGTTTCCGGCTTTGATCCGGATGGCTGTGTGGTAAAAGATTCGGTATGGGTAAGAATTTCAGGCGGGGAAGAGGTCTTTATACCTACTGCTTTCAGCCCCAATGGGGATGGAAATAATGATGTGTTCAAAATAGAGAACCTGAAGCACCAGAGAATACTATCTTTCAGTATATTCAATCGCTGGGGTAAGGAAGTTTATAAGGCCGGTTTAGGGCAGAATGGCTGGGATGGCACCTTTAAAGGAGCACCTGCACCAATGGATACTTATTTTTACCACATTGCGCTGGCCTTAACTGATGGCAGCACAAAAGTTTATAGAGGTGATGTGACACTTGTCCGGTAAAGAAGATGTTCTACTGTTCGTTCTGTGTGTTGTGTTGTTAAGGGCCTTTAGTGGCCCTTAATTTTTAGAATAATTCAGGGAGCTATTATACAAAATCCAGGGAGATGTACAAGTGTCCCCCGAGTTGCCATCAGTCCTCCCAAAAAACGGTAACTTTAAAAAAGAAAAAGAGTAAAGTCCCTTTTACAGCCCTTTACTCTTTTTTTGTTATGATAAAAAAATGAAACCTTACTTAGTAACCGTGTCAAAATAAATTCCGGCTCTAAAGCCCCATGAGATAGTTCACCCGTGAGGTCGCAAACATCTTATGGGGTAAACCTGGGAGATGTCTCTACAGCCCCCTCGACAAGCTCGGGGTGCGGTCGACATGACGGTTACGTGGGGCGGTTATTTTGGCTATATATACTTACTCATAAGCCCATTTAATATAAGTCGCTCCCCAGGTGAAACCGCCTCCGAAAGCCGCCAGGATAAGATTGTCGCCTTTTTTCAGCTTATCTTCCCATTCCCAGAGGCATAAAGGAATAGTGCCGCTGGTAGTATTACCGTAACGCTGTATGTTCAGCATTACTTTTTCTTCAGGCAGCCCCATACGATCGGCTGTTGCGCTGATGATGCGGAGGTTGGCCTGGTGCGGTACCAGCCAGCTTACATCTTCTCCACTAAGCCCGTTGCGTTCCATGATCTGAGCGGATACCTCGGCCATATTTTTAACGGCAAACTTAAATACGGTTTGCCCCTCCTGGTATATGTAATGCTCTTTCTCCATAACCGTTTCGATACTGGCCGGTTTTGCCGATCCGCCGGCTTTCTGATGCAGGTGTATCCATCCCGCACCATCGCTTTTTAATATGGAATCCATAATGCCCGTTCCGTCTTCCGTGGGTTCCAGTAATACAGCGCCGGCACCATCACCGAAGATGATGCAGGTGGAGCGGTCCTGGTAGTCAACTATAGAGCTCATCTTATCCGCTCCTACTACGATCACGCGTTTGTTCCTGCCGCTTTCAATAAATTGTGCTGCAGTAGTCAGGGCATAAAGAAACCCGCTACAGGCCGCGCTGACGTCGTAGCTGAAAGCATTACTGATCCCACAATTATTTGAAACGAGATTGGCTGTTGCCGGGAATTGCATATCTGGTGTGGTAGTGGCAACGATGAGCAAGTCAATGCTGAGCGGATCGATATTTTTCTTTTGCAGCAGGTCTTTAACTGCCAGGGTGGCCATATAGGAGGTACCCAGTCCTTCTCCTTTTAATATGCGTCGTTCTTTAATGCCGGTACGTGTCGTAATCCATTCATCCGTAGTGTCTACTATACGCTCCAACTCCTGGTTGGTTAATATATAATCCGGTACGTACCCGCCCACAGCTGTTATCGCTGCCCGAATTTTTCCCATTAAATTTAAAATTTGAGGTTCAAAGGTACCTTAATATGTTTATATAATAAGCGAAGCCGCCCGTTGTGTTTTTCTTACCCGTTATATGCTACACATTCATGCCACCGCAGGCGCTGATCACCTGGCCTGTTACATAAGAGCTCAGATCCGATGCTAAGAAAAGGGCTACATCGGCGATCTCTTCAGGCTTTCCGAAGCGGTGCAGCGGAATCTTATTAAACCACTGATCGGCATCCCCCTCCTTCAGGTAATGCGTCATATCCGTTTCTATAAAACCGGGGGCAATAGCATTGCAACGTATGTTTCGGCTGCCTAACTCCTGTGCCACAGATTTGGTAAAGCCGATAATTCCGGCTTTTGATGCCGCATAGCTGCTCTGTCCTGCATTGCCCTTTATACCTACAATCGAGCTCATATTGATGATGCTCCCGCTACGCTCCTTCATCATGCCCCGCACTACATGCCTGGTCAGGTTGAATACGGATTTTAAATTGGCATTCATTACTTCGTCCCACTGTTCCTCGTTTACCCTTAATAAAAGATTGTCTCTCGAAATACCGGCATTATTGATACAAATGTCAATTTTTCCGAATTCTTTTTGTACCTCATTTACCAGCGCTTCGGCAGAAGCAAAATCGGCGGCATCACTTTTATAAGCTACTGCTTTCACGCCCATTTCCTGTACCCTGGCCACCAGGGCTTGTGCTTTTTCTTCTGAGGATAAGTATGTGAATGCAATATTGGCACCATGTTCGGCGAATTTTAGTACTATTGCTTCTCCTATACCCCTGCTGCCGCCGGTGATCAGTGCTGTTTTGTTGTCGAGTAATTTCATTGGCCTTAATTTTAATGAATGTGCAAAGTTAGGTATGTGTTTTTAGAATAATGATTTTACTTTTCAGGCCACTAAAATAGACTTTATGATGGAATTATCAGCATAACCACTTCCCGGATAGGTTGTTGCACCCGTTAGGAATGGTATCAAAATACTACTCCACTTGTATGGAGCCGTATTGAAGAGAGTGTCGTCATGCCCGGAACAAAATACGTAACAAAGTGGTGTTTCTTTTGTGGAGTGGGGACATTTTCCGATCAAAGAGTAAAATAATTTGGGTTAACCATAGATATGAAATGAGGAAGCTATTTTAACACTGTTACTTAAAAGGAGATATATTGCTTTTTTATTTAAAATCGCACCAGATGCTGAGGATGTTTTTTGCTGTCGGGCTATTGTTGTATTGCATTGTTGCCTGCAGCAAAAACAGCTATGCCAGGGAGCCTTATATAGCCGCCAAACTTTTTGATATGGCGGCTACCGCCGATGAAATTGTTTATGGAACTATTATCCGGGAGCAGGGCCGCTATATGGATGTAAGACCTGCAAACCGAAGTAATGTCCGGGTATTGAAAGTGGAAAAACAGGAACCACGTAATAGCGGTCGCCGTAAACAAGGACAGCAGGTATTTCTTTTCCTGAAAAAGAAGGGCGATGTTTATACGATAATGAGCGAAGGTGGGGAAGGAGAGCTGGCCATAATAAAAGATTCCGTTGTGCTGAGCCTGAACTGTTTTACGCCGGCCACCAACCAACTGCTTGCAGGGCCGCGTGGCATAACGCCTGAGTATAAAGCACGCCATACCTTTATAGCAGGAAATGATAGTATCTTCGGCATGCGTTTCCACCTGAAATATTTTTATAAGTCAGTTATGGATTTCAGGGATTGCTACCAGGTGATCCTGAAAAAAGGAAGCATACAGGCCAGCAGTGATTGCTTTAATTTCTTTGAACGGTATCCTAAAAGTAAATCGGATGTATTGAAAAAGAAGTCGGCTCTGTTAAGGCTGATGTACCGGGATATGGAATCTGCCCAGGTGCACAATTGCCGGTAGTTTCCGGCATTTCTCACCTGAAGCCGGTAGGAGATATAGACTGTA
The DNA here is from genome assembly GCA_040392805.1 of Taibaiella helva. Lineage (GTDB taxonomy): Bacteria > Bacteroidota > Bacteroidia > Chitinophagales > Chitinophagaceae > Taibaiella > Taibaiella helvus_B. The sequence continues at coordinate 2,347 of JBEBVI010000028.1, read as the reverse complement.
AGTGTAATGTGATGCCGGATAAGTCAAAATCTGTAAGTACATTTGTTGCTCTTTTTAACGGAATTATTTAATTATATCTTACCAGATGACAATAAAACCATTTAAACTTCTGGCATTTACGGCTCTTTGCTCAAATTATATGAATGCACAGACTATCCAGTACCCGGTTACCCGGAAGGTAGATCAGACGGATGTATATTTCGATCACAAGATCAGTGATCCCTATCGTTGGCTGGAGAACGATACAGCCCGGGATACAGAAGCCTGGGTAAAAGAACAAAATAAGCTTACGGAATCCTATCTTTCCCAAATACCCTTCAGGAGTGAGATCCATGCCCGCCTGACCGAACTGTGGAATTATCCTAAATATGGCGCACCCCAAAAAGAGGGAGAATGGTATGTCTACTTTAAAAATGACGGGCTGCAGAACCAGTCGGTATTATACGTTCAGAAAGGGCTTAACGGGAAAGCGGAGGTTTTACTGGATCCCAACAAATTATCTGCCGACGGAACGGTTGCCTTGCAGACTATGGCTTTTTCCAAGAAACAGCAATATTTTGCTTACGCGGTTTCCGCATCCGGGAGCGACTGGCAGGAGATCTATGTGATGGATTTTAAGGGAAGGAAGCTGCTTAAAGATAAAATAGAATATGTGAAATTTACGGGGATCAGTTGGGCAGGAGATGATGGTTTTTATTATAGCGGCTATGACCGCCCCAAGGATGAAAAAACGAAGTATAGCGCAAAGACAGAATACCAGAAGATTTTTTATCATAAAATAGGTACGCCTCAAAATGAAGATCGCTTAATATATGAAGATAGGGATCATGCCCTGCGCTATGTGTCTGCCGGCCTTACAGAAGATGAGCGTTTCCTGGTTTTAAATATCTCAGAAGGGACTGATGGCAGTGAAATTAAGGTGAAAGACCTGAAAAATGAGCAAACAGCAGGTTTTACTACCATTGTACAAGGCTTTGCTACCAATGCATCGGTGGTGGATAATATTGGTGATAAACTGTTGTTGCAGACAAACAGTAAGGCCCCTAATTATAAATTGGTACAATTGGATCCTCAAAATCCTTCTGAAGCAAACTGGCAGGTCCTGATACCGGAAAGAAAAGAATTGCTCGAAAGTGTGCGAACAGGAGGCGGCAAGTTGTTTGCGAGTTATTTAAAAGATGTAACAACCGAAGTAGAGCAATATTCCTTAACCGGTGTGCTTGAAAATAAGATACAACTTCCCGGCTTAGGTACGGCGTCAGGTTTTGGCTGTAAAAAAGAAGATGATCACTTCTACTATACTTTTACTTCCTTTACTTATCCGCCCACTATTTTTAGTTACGATATAGCTTCCGGTAAAAGTGAATTATACCGTTCGTCTGAGGTAAAATTTAATCCGTCTGATTTTGAAACGAAGCAGGTATTTTATACCAGTAAAGATGGGACAAAAGTGCCTATGTTTATCACTTATAAAAAAGGGATAAAATTAGACGGCAGTAATCCTACCTTGTTGTATGCCTATGGTGGATTCAATATCAATGTTACTCCATCCTTTTCTGTGGCTAATTTGGTTTTTGTAGAGAAGGGCGGGATCTTTTGTGTAGCTAACCTCAGAGGGGGCGGTGAATACGGAGAAGAATGGCATAAAGGGGGCATGCTGGATAAAAAGCAAAATGTTTTTGATGATTTTATTGCCGGGGCAGAATACCTGATCAGAGAAGGCTATACCAGCTCTTCAAAGCTGGCGATACGTGGCGGCAGTAACGGCGGTTTGCTGGTGGGCGCCTGCCTAACCCAGCGCCCGGAATTATTTAAAGTAGCTATTCCCCAGGTCGGTGTTCTGGATATGTTGCGCTATCATAAATTTACTGTTGGCTGGGGCTGGGCTGTGGAATACGGAAGCAGCGACAATAAAGATCAGCTGGAATATCTGCTGAAGTATTCTCCCTTGCATAATATCAAAAAAGGAGTATGCTATCCCGCAACACTAATCACTACTGCCGATCATGATGATCGTGTGGTACCTGCGCATTCCTTTAAGTTCGCTGCAGCCTTACAGGAAGCACAGGGCTGCGCACAACCGGCGCTGATACGTATTGACAGTAAAGCCGGCCACGGGGCAGGTAAACCGACTTCTAAAATGATTGATGAAGCTGCTGATATCTGGAGCTTTGTGTTTTATAATATGGGGGTGACACTTTAAGGATAAACCGTTTATCATTCTATAGTTTGAATGATACAGTTAACGGCTTCATTCCGGTTCAGGTATAGCCTGCCGGAATGAAGCCGTTTTTATACTTCCCGTCGCGTAGTTTTGTGCATAGATTTGGATGTAAGGCACAATTTG
>JBEBVI010000027.1:0-20000 GCA_040392805.1 Taibaiella helva | reverse complement strand
ACAAACGGAGCGCAAAGGTAAATGACTTGAACGAATTCAACAAATGTTTTCTCGAGTTTATTTTCCTTCACTAGAAGATTGTTTAAAATTGTCAATAAGATTCGCCCTCAGATAGTACAGTCGCAGAAGACCTTTTGTTTCATTCGAGTAAATCACCGAAATATACTTTTAGAACAAAATTTGAGGAATTAGTGAGGCAGAAAAGATTCTCTTGTTGAGAAGTAATTTGCAGAGAACCTTAATATTACCGAAGTAAAGCCACTGTACCCTGATACACTTCCTCACGGCCATTGACCTTTAATTCAATCTGATACACGTAAGTACCACCAGGCTGATCGCAGCCATTATACCGGCCATCCCAACCCTGAGCTGTGGCGCTCATTGTTTCAAATAGTAACTGCCCCCAACGATTATAAATCCGCATTATGAAGTCATCCACTTTTTTTGATAATAATTGCTTTGGAAAGAAATAATCATTATACCCATCACCATTGGGAGTAAAGGCATTGGGTATATTCGTGTAACAATCTTTATGTATGGTAACGGATTCCATTGTACTACAGTTCATGGGTTCCGTACTTACGGTTAGACTATAAGTTCCCGGATATACCACTTTTAAGGTTTCGGTAGTGTCACCGGTGCTCCAGAGCTGATGATAGGCTACAACCGGCGACAGTGCCCGATTCTTTAAAAGAATAGGTACGCCATTAAGACAAAGACCAGAATCTTCTCCTAAATATACCAGAGGCACATCAAATACATAAACCGTATCAGTAAAGAAATCATCCGGGCAGGCACGAAATTGTTCAGCAAGCGTTACTACAAATATACCTGAACGGCTATATGCATGACGCATGTTTGTTTCACTCAAACTGACCAACCTGCTATCATCCCCGAACTGCCAGGTCTGACTGGCGACAGTGCTGTCCGTATCAGTTTCAAAATAAATAGATTCACCGGTACAAATGCTATCCCTGTCCGTAAAAAAGCGAGTGGGAAAAATAAGATCTACAGTAATAATCTGAAAAGCCGTATCCGGGCAAACGTTATCTATATGGCCCGTAAGCATTAGCCGGTAAGTTCCGGGATGAGCATAAGCATATTGCGGGCTTTTCAATTCAGAAAAGTGCCCATCGCCAAACGACCAGTAAAAATTATTGAAATGTTGGTCCGATGTATTCGGGAAAGAAATAAGCTGCTCCTGGCATAGCAATGTATCTAGTTTAAAGGAAGCTTTATACTCCGGATCGGGATAAGTGATGACAAAAGTATCTACATAGTTTTCACACAAAGAATCAACCTCATAGCTGACCCAATAGATACCGGTTTGGTTCACTTTTCGTTGTCGTCCGGTACTGCCATCCTCCCAAGTGTAACTTACGCCGTTAAAGTTACCAGCTTGCATTAATATCGTATCTGTTTTACACATCCCGGAATCGGTTGTAGTGGTATAAACATCTGTTGTTGGAAAACGAAAAACCACCTTAAATGTGTCTATATGACTTTCATACTTACAAGGCGTATTGACCGGGATCATATATCGTACCCAATAGGTGCCGGGATTAGCTACTGTACGTACTGAGCCCAAAGTGCTGTCTTCCCAAACATAGTCCAGGCCGGAACGGTCAGCCGCTTTTAATGTACGAGCCCCGGAGCATAAAGTCGAATCTTTTGTGGTGCTGGAGATTCTTTTATAAGTAAAAATAGTACCTAAGTTAGGTAATCCGAACTGACAGCTTGTTCCTGCTGCTAAAGAGAAGCCATTTATAACAAACTGACAGGCCGCGCCGGCAAGGTTGGGCTGGTTAATCACGTTCAGGAAACCTGTAGAAAGACGAGCACTATATACCTTTCCATCAGGTCCTCTTTTTATAGCACCGTATGATTGCGGGCCGAGCCTGGTTTTGGAATTGATTATAGCATCATTAGTAAGGCTTATGTCAAACTGATTTAAATCCATAGATGTACTGCCATACAATTTTGTATTGTCCGGAGAAAAACAGACACCATAATAACCACCGTCAGAATATAAAATATCTTTCAGGTCGAGCACTAAGGGTTGGGTAATTTTACCGGCATCTATATCAAAGTTATAAAGCACCAAACTTCCCTGGGCAATAGCCAGCTTACGCCGATCCGGCGACACATCAATGCTCCCTAAGATACCGGAATAAAGCCCTCCTCCTGCCACCCTGCCGGATACTACAGGTTTAGGATTAATACCATCGGCATTAATATTAAAAGCTTTAAGTGTAGTGTCGGAACGGGAAAGTACGAGTAGCCAGATATTACACTCATTTCCTGATACAGCGGTCATGTGTTCCGTAAGTAGAGAGTCAAACAGCTTACCCTTAGTGGTTACATCACCCCAACCACTGTTTAGTGTCATGTCCACAATACTATAATAAAGTTTTCCTGTATAAGAGCCTCCATACTGGCCTAAAGAGAAAATATAATACTGATCCTGCTTACCCGGGGCCAGCACAATAAGCGCACCTTGTGTCGTGCTAGCGGTTATATTAGATCCTGCCCCCGTTAAATTCACACCATTAGGCATAACCGTATTATTGCGACTCCAGACATAAGTGCCATCCGTATAGAATAGCAGCCGCCCGTTCTCATCACATACGGAGGCAGAGCCTTCACTGGTACTTATGCCGGTAACAATAGGGGTTGGCGGATTAGTATTAAAATCAATACCAGCCCCTCTACCAAATGCCCATATCCTTTCCTGCTCCTGGGTATACCCTCCAATTGCACCTGTCCCTGTAAAGAAGACAATAAGGACGGATAATTTATAACGGATAAATGATATTGAAAACAAAAAAATCGGATTAGAGTAAATATATATGTTGTATGGTGTTATTTAATACCACACCTTTAATAGATGTTGGAATCTTGATTTACAAACGTTAAGATTAACATTCCGTCCGAACATTAACTTTCAGACGGAATGCTTAGAACCAGTACTATTACTTAACTATTTTCTCCACTTTCAGTAATTTATTATCACGATCATAAATGTTCAGAAAATAAATACCGCAATTAAAATCTTCAAGAGAGATTGATACTACATTATTTCCTTTGTAGTACAACCGGCCATCAATACCCGATAGGGCCACACTAACCTTAACCGGACTACTAATGTTCAATACATTGGATGCAGGATTAGGGTAAACCTTTATCTGACGTGCAATTTGATCTCCATCATTTACAGATAAGTCATAGTTGTTTATGGTATACACATCACTCAAATAGCGACATCCATTTTCATCGGTTATTTCAACGGTATAGTCGCCGTTTGCTGTAACATCGTAACTGGGCTCTGTCGCACCAGGGATAGCTTTCCCGTTAAGGTACCATTGGTAACTTGCAAAAGGCCCTCCAGTCGTGCTTAGTTCAAATTCATCAATAGTTATCGTCGTGAATAAATCACTCTCTTTTATAATAAATGAATCAACATAAGTATGGCAATCATCCAGTTTGTAGCTTACCCAATATGTTCCTCCATCTTGTATAGTACGCCCAGGTTCCGTGCTGCTATCATCCCATATATAATCTGCATATCCTGACGGTACGGATAATTCCATAGAACCAGCTGAACAGATCAACGTATCCAAAACTACTTTATGTTCATTTACGCTTCGTATTGGCACAACAACATCATTGGGTAGCCCTTGAGCCAATTCTCCTGCTGTTTGTGCAGCATTAGGGAAAGAAAGCACCGTAACGGAATCCTGAAATTGACAAGCAAGTCCGGCACTGTCCGGATAATTAATACGCCCCATATACCTATAGTAATTGAATGTCGCACTACCAGCCATAGCACCAAAATATATTTTGCCATCAGGACCGAGCTTCATATCCACATATTGCCCTGAAGGACCAAGTCTGATCTTAGAAGCAGAGGGATTAGCCGCCGTCAAATCAAATTGGAAAACTTCACTACTTGTAGGCGTCTGTGCATAGACCTTACTCCCATCTGGCGAAAAAGTGCCTCCATCGTAAACCGTAATACTATCTAAGATTTGTGCATTTGATACAGCGCCCGTACTTCTGTCAAAATCATACAACTCTAATCCTTTAGCAGGTGAAAAGCTTTTAAAATTACAAACCATCAGCTTTTTACCATCCGGACTTACTTTAAGCACTCCCTGAGAATAATAATCGGAAGGGAAATTCCCGCTTGTGGAAACTACGGGAGTTCTATCGAGGCCTGATGGAGTAATACTGTATGCTTTAAATGCAACCTGATTATCTGAGTGCACCAATATCCATACCCTATTATTGCAATCAGGAACAGCTATCATCTTTTCTGTAAGATTACTGTCCAGTACAGTTTTCCTAAGGTTAAAAGAGACATCTATATCACCCTTGCCTCCGTTTAACGTCATATCAACGACATTGCAATATAGCTTGCGGTTGCTTCCCTCTGACAATGAGAAAAGATAATAACGATGATCATCACCCAATAAAGGTACAATAAGTGCCCCCTGTGTAGTACTATATGTACCAAATCCCTTGCCAATAATAGTATCACCGTTAGGCATCAATGTTCCATCAGCAGACCAGACCATAGTACCGTTAGTGTAAAACAAAAGCTTACCCGAGCTGTCTGAAACAGAGGCACAAGCTTCGTTACGGCTGATCAGATTTGTTGTAATTACTGTTGGCGGATTAGTATTAAAATCCAGGCCTACCTTATACCCCATTGCCCACACCCTGTTTTGTGGAATATTATATTGAGCTTCCAGGCATAACGGAGTTAATAAAATCAGTAGTATTAAAGAAAGTAATTCTTTTCTGTTCATAATTTGTTCAATTTTAAAGTTGAAATTTGTTTTTTTGGAAAGCTTATGCAGAAAAGGGGTTCCAAATAAATATTTCTTTTTTACACCTAAGCAATAAGTTTACCAAGTTTAATAATTGACGTATCAACATGATCATAAAGGTGGCCACAATTATTATCCTGTTCTATATCCATCTTGTACAAAAGCAAATTTAGTTACAGGAAAAATAAGTTGTAAGCGCAACACTACGTAATTATCAGACTTGGGTAGTATTACGCTATTTTGTCTCCCTTTTAAAATTGTTTCTTTATTTTTACGGGTGTCTTCTTTTTTATCCGACATACTCATTTTATGCGTGTTCGCCTGAATACAGTTATCTTATACATGCTGATTACCTTGCTTCTTACCCCGATCGGTAAGGGATACGGGCAAACAGAGTACAAGCAAATCGTAAGGGATACTTCTTATCAGGACTCCGTCAAAAGACTTTTAAAAAAAGGAGATCACTTACAAAAAACGGAGCTCTTTGACAGTGCAGTCACAATTTACAGCCAGGCACTATTATTAAGCAGACAAAACCGTTTTCGTCATGGAGCAATGGAGGCTTTAATCGGCCTGGGAGTTGCGTATAGAGATATGGGCTATTACGGGAAAAGCATGCAATTTTTCAAGGAGGCCTTAGTGTTTAATGATACATCAAAAGAGATACAGGATCTGCTACCGGCATTATATAATGGTATAGCCGGAACATACCATTACTGGGAAGATTATGATAAAGCAGTACAGTACCAACTGAAGGCGATAACAACCCGGCAAAAATATGGTTCAGGTCTTTCACTTGCTTTATTGTACAATAACATTTCCGGTTCTTTATTACAAGCTGGTCGTCGGGAGGAAGCATTATTTTATCTGCATAAAGGGGAAATCCTGGCCGGGTCAATGGAGCGGAAAGAATTGTTGGTGCAAATTTTACTCCGGCTAAGCACTATATATCATTATAAGAAAGATTACGCAAAGAGTAAACAATACCTGAAAAATGCATTAAAAATAAGCAAGGAGTATAATGATAAATCAGTTCAGCAATCTGTTTACATGAATCTGGCTATTCAGACTCTAAACAACAAAGATGCCGTCAACTCAATACGATATTCAAAAGCTGCGCTGAAATTAGACGAAGGAAAAAATGTGAAAGGGCAGTTGATCATCATGAAGCAGATCGGAACAGCTTATATAGAATTAGAGGATTATTCTGCTGCTGAATACTGGCTCAATCGCTCTCTGGCTCTTGCACAGTCTTTAAATAACCTTCAGTATATAGGGGAATTGCATCGGATTCTCACTTATCTTCATTATAAAAAATGTAATATTGACTCCGTATATCTGCATCATGGAGAAGCGCTGTTTTTCGCTGACAGTACAAAATTTAAAGAACAGGCCGAAGCTTCCACACGCATGGAAGTCCAATACAGGACAGAGCAAAAGGATAAGGAAATAGCAGAAAGGCAGCTACTCATTAACCGGCAGAAAAATGTGATCCAGGTCCGGAATATATGGACGGGAGTGAGTATCACCGGGCTCATCATATCTATATTTCTACTTACCATATTAAAACACAGGAATTAGATAAGACTAAGGCCATAATGAAGGCGGAGGAAAGAGAACGCAGTCGTATAGCCCGTGATCTGCATGACAGCATTATGATACAATTTTCCACTGTTAAAATGAACTTGTCCACACTCATGAATAAATGGGAACAGGAGATACCTAAGGAGCAGATACGTCCTCATGTCATTAATTTAGACAAGGCTATGCAATCTTTAAGAAAGGCTGCACATCACCTTATGCCGGATATGATATTGGAAGGCGGGCTGGAAGATGCCGTAAGTTACTTTTGCAATAATCTGCAAAAAGATGTATTTTTCACAATTAACCTTGAATTTATAGGGAAAATACCCAGGTTTGAAACACAAATTGAATTAGCTATCTTCAGAATTTTTCAGGAGCTGATGCAAAATATTATTAAACATGCCCAAGCCTCTGAGGTATATATCCTAATAAGCTATAGCGATGGCCAGTTAGGGATTGAGATAGAGGACAATGGTGTGGGTTTCGGGGAAAAAGAGTCCCGGAAAGATTACAAAGGCATAGGACTTAAAAGCATTGAAGCCCGCCTGGTACCGCTCGGAGGAAACATGGATATTGCCACCGGCAGCAGCGGTACAAATGTCTGTATAGAATTCAATATTACACCGGTATCATAAAGTTATTTCAGAACATAAAAGGCAACAAACATAATTATACAATGACTTCTTCTGTCCAAAAACAAATAAAAGTATTTCTGCTTGATGACCATCCTTTAGCGGTTACGGGCTTATACAATATGCTGCTTCCTTATAAAAATATTAAGGTCACCGGCACATACCAGACAGGCCGCGCACTTATGGAGGCGCTCAGCAAAAAGCAACCGGACGTTCTGCTCCTGGATATACTACTTCCAGACACTGACGGAAAAACACTTGCCAGGGAAATATCGCAATTCTACCCTTCAATAAAAATCATTGCTGTTACCAGCGTGGATGCGCCAGCTTATATAAAGGCAATGATGCAATCCGGATGCTCGGGTTACCTGCTTAAAAATACGGACCAGGAAACTTTAGTTGAAGCTATTCATACCGTTTATCAGGGTGAAGATTTTATTGAACCTTCTCTTAAAGAACAAATGGTGTATAGCCTGATCAAAAAGGGAAAGGAAAATAAAAGTGAATGGGAAAAAGCAAAGGGCCCGAGATTAACTAAAAGGGAAAAAGATGTATTGGACCTGATGGTCAAGGATTATAGTAACCGGGAAATTGCAGATAAATTATGTCTTAGTATTCGGACAGTAGAACGGCACCGTTTTAACCTGATGCAGAAGTTTGATGCTAAATCACCAATAGGATTACTGAAAGCAGCTATGGAATATGGGTTGGCCTGATCAGACGTAAAGTCATAACTTGGATGACCCTGCTTATACAAGCTGCCTATTATTCTATATCCATCCGTATACGCCAGTGTTTAGGAAGATAGTTATTCATGCGATTGGGCAGCCATTTACCCCAGCCTAAAGCCAGCCCCTGGTATTGTGCTACCTGCCAGCCTTTATGCTGATGCTCTTTCTTAACTCCTTCCTTTTTCAGGTATTGCAGCGCTTCCTCTTTTGTAAGTTCCACTGCCGGCACATTACCGGAAAGATGAACGCTCAGGCTTAATTCATGATCAGGAATATTGTCTTTACCGGCTGCTTTACCTAATGCTGTTCCCGTTTTCTTAAGTCTTAATTGTGATTGCAAGAGGTGATAATCACTAAAGTGATCAGAATGAATAGCCAGATATAAATCATTTTTTATTACAGGCAGATAGCCCGTCTGAATCCAATCGTTCCAACGCGCTCCGTCATTTTTCGTTTTCTTCTCCGTACTCTTATTTTTCGACTTCTCTTTCCGTGTATTAGAAGATGCACCTGAAGTTTCCTCTTCCTTACGGAAAGCTGCCAGGAAAAAGCCTTCTCCTTTTAATTGCCAGGGGTTAAATCTATACCCGTAAGCGCCTGTCTTTTCTGATCTTGTTTCCATAATATTCCATTCCCGTGCTATAGGTATATTACGGCTGGATACCGGGAAAGATGTACAAAGCCAATCCGCAATCATTTCATTCTCTTCCGGTGAATAAGAACAAGTGGCATAAAGAAGCAGTCCTCCTTCTTTAAGTGCAGGCCATACATCCGCAACAATTCTCTTCTGCCGCTCGGCACAAAGTTTCACATGTTCCACAGACCATTCATTTATGGCTTCTGCATCTTTACGCCACAAGCCGGAACCGGTACAGGGTGCATCAATCAGGATAGCATCAAAATAGCCGGTTAACGTGGCGAAATCTTTAGCATCATTATTCGTCACCCAGGTGTTCATCTGCCCCCAGCGTGTTATATTTTCCACAAGGATGGCCGAACGCTGCTGGATCACTTCGTTGGCGACAAGCAAGTCATCCTCCCGAAGCAGGGAAGCCAGCAAGGTACTTTTTCCTCCCGGGGCAGCACATAAATCCAACACTCTCAGGGGTGCTGACTGATCGGTTAAAGCAGAAAACGCATGTCCTACAAACATCGAAGAAGCTTCCTGTACATAATAAGCTCCTGCATGAAACAGGGGATCGAGGGTAAAGACCGGCCTATCGGGCAGATATCTGCCATCTTTGCACCAGGCAACACTTTCGCAATGATCCCATTGGGTTGTCCGTTTCAGAGGATGCAGCCTGACCGAGGTAATCGCCGGTTGCGTATGCGCTGCTAAAACATCTTCAATACTTAAGTTTCCTATGCCGGGTACAGGGCTGATCTGCGAAATTATTTTATTTATTTTTTCTAACACAAAACCTGATTATTGAATACAAATAATAGCACATCTAACTATAAGACATCATGCACCGGTACAGGAAAACAAGATGATCATTCTTTAGAGTCCTATCCCTATGCCCATCTCGAAAAGCTCTGCAGTAGCCATGTGTGTCTTTAACACCGCAGATAAAAATACTTCTTTAAAAAGTCCTTTTTCCTGTTGTACAAGATATAAATTGCCTCCAAGCCGCTGATACATCGTTTCCGTCTGCTCTGCCATTTTTCTTATGTAATAACCTGCCTGGAAGGTAAGCCCTATCCTGCCTAAAAGAAACTCATGGCCGGCAAATACCGCAATTTGCGTGGCATGCTCCATCTCATGGCCGGGGAAGTGTTCTTTGCTCTTAAGGTAGGAGTATTTAGCCTTATTAAAATACATGTCCATTCCTGCATATACCTTATTCTTACTCCAGTATCTTCTGCTCGCATATAATGCTGTTGTATAAACCGGATAAAGCGGACCGTCAGGTGGAGAGGACTCTATAAAAGCAATGCCCGTATGTGCCTGCAGGAGCCACCTGTTCTTCAAAGGTTTCAGGTCTTTATGTATTCTTTCCGGCCGGGCTGAAACCGGCGCATACCTGACACCGATATGTGCTCCATACGTATTGATACCCAGGTTGGGCTGCTGGAAGGCCGCGTTAGAAACATGCGCAAAGCTGATACCTGCCTGTAAAGCCCAATGGTCGTCCATCTGCCACCGCAGATCTGTGGAAAAGGGGCTCATATTGTTCCAGTGCCCTCCAATAGCTACATTCTCTGTATTCGGCTCCGGTAAGCGTTCGTAAGGTTTGCTCACATAGCACAGTCCCATACCTGCTCTCACCGTCCATTCCCAATTGGCACCCCGTATAACAGGCAATTGCAGACAAGGGTAAACACCTATTGCTTCACCGTATACCGCAGGGTCGTTATAGTTGATATACATAACACCGAAACCGATAACCGGATAATTCCTTCTTTGCTGCCAATCCTTCTGTCCGTAAGTTTGTTTCAGGAAATTGAGTGACACAGCATAGACCCTGTCGGAGATAGGACCGGTAAACTTTGGCGTGTGCCGTATCATCTTACCCATCATTATATTACTCTCTGCTCCGAATCCACGCCAGTCCGACAGCTGCTGCGCCCACTGCCAGTGTGGTACAGAAGTGCAGATAACAAGGCTAAAAGTAAAAATAACAAGGCGCATAGGCTTCTTCCTATTTATATATTTTAGATTTCACCCATCCCCATTTATGCAACCGGTGCTGTACAGAAACCCTCAAAACACCCCAGCCATATTTCATACTTCTCTTAAAGTTGATACTGGATGCTTCCTCGAAATATTTAGTAGGGCAGGTAATTTCAGCTATTTCGTATCCTTTCATAAATATCTGGGACAGCATTTCATTATCAAAAACAAAATCATCGCTGTTAGCCGCAAAATTAATGTTACGTAACACTTCCCCGGAAAAAGCACGGTAACCGGTATGGTACTCACTCAGCTTCTGGCCTATCAATATATTTTCAAAAAGAGTAAGGAAGCGATTAAAAATATATTTATACAAAGGCATGCCACCATTCAGGGCTCCCTTGCCTAATATCCGGGAGCCTAATACAACCGGATAAAGTTCTTCCGCAATAATGTAGCACATGGATGGAATCAGCTTAGGCGTATACTGATAATCCGGGTGCAGCATAATTACGATATCCGCCCCCAATTCAAGTGCACGCGTGTAGCAGGTTTTCTGGTTTCCCCCATATCCCTTATTCCGCTCATGCCTGATGATGTGCTTAATACCCAGCCGTTTACCCTCCCGGCTGGTATTGTCGCGACTATGGTCATCTACGAGTACGACCTCATCTACTATATCGAAAGGAATTTCATTATATGTTCTTTCCAAAGTCCGCTCTGCATTATAGGCAGGCAATACCACAACAATTTTTTTCCCTTTAAGCATCAATCATTATATTAAGTATCCGGGTCATTTTCTGCGTTCCGGTTAAGTGTTCATTCTACATTTTGAGGACGCATACCTGTAACCACTAAATTACTGGCAGCTTTCGCAAGTAAAGTTCCACCGGCATTATACACTTCAACTTCGGTATTAATAACTTTCTTTCCGTGTCTTAAGACTTTTGCCATAGCAAAAACACGTTCGCCCATCTGAGCAGCATACAGGAAGTCCACATTCAGCGAAATACTTGTATAGAAAGAGTCTGCTTCAAGGCTTACCACTGCCCAGCCTATTGCTTCATCAATAATCAAAGACATCATTCCACCGTGTATATTACCGAATGGGTTACACATTTCCGCCCTTACCGGCACAGAAATGGTCGCTTTACCTTTTTCAATAGATTCCAGTCGCGGCTTCAGCCAGTTACCTGCCGGAGACCGGGAGTCCGTAATTTCCGCCCCTACCCTGCTTTTTATCTGCTCCAAAACCCTGCTGAGCATCTTTATAAAAAAAATTTTAAATCCTGCAAAGCTACAATCTATTATCTTTGTTTCCTCTAAAAATATATACAAATATGACTATTACACAATTAGAATATGTCGTATCTGTTGCTACCTATAAAAGCTTTGTAGCAGCAGCTGAAAAAAGTTTTGTTACCCAGCCTACCTTAAGTATGCAGATACATAAGCTGGAAGAAGAACTGAATGTCCGGATCTTTGACAGGAATAAGCACCCGATTTCCACTACCGAAATAGGTGAGGAAATAGTAAAGCAGGCGAAAATAGTACTTGCCGAATCATCAAAAATTATAGAACTGATACAAATGCGCCAGGGGGCGGTTGCCGGAACATTCCGTATAGGCATTATACCCACATTGGCTCCCTATATCCTTCCCCAATTATTGGAAAACCATGCTAAAGCCCACCCTGAACTAAAGTTGGTCGTTACCGAATTGCAAACACAGGATATTATCCGGAAGCTTAAAGATGATGAGCTGGACTGCGCATTACTCAGTACGCCGCTGGAAGAAAACCGTATAAAAGAATACCCTTTATTCTATGAGTCGCTGATAGCCTACTTCGGGGAAGGAGAGGAAGCATTGAATAAACGTATGATATCGCCCGAGGATATTGATATGCAAAAAATATGGATGCTGAATGAAGGAAACTGCCTTCGTAACCAGATCATCAATCTTTGCAGCGACCATATAAAGAAAATACAGGAAACCCGTTCCTACCAGTACGAATCGGGAAATGTGGAAACGCTCAGGAAGATGGTAGACAAAAACGGAGGCGTGACCATATTGCCTGAACTGGCCACATTTGAGTTTTCCGAAGAACAAAGTGATCGCCTGCGGTATTTTGAACCGGAGGAGCCGGTACGGGAAATATCGCTAGTAACTAATGATCATTTCGTAAGACTGTCCGTACTGCAGACCCTTATGGATGAGATATTAAAACTGGTTCCCGAGAAAATGCGGGTACAAAAGAAAAACCGGAAGATATTGAGAATACAGGCAGCAAAGTTATAAGTAAGTAACTATGTCAAATAACTTCCTGTTTTTATAATAAGCGGTCAGCAATGAAGCAATTATAATAAGGATGTGTGCGCTTTACTTCTTGCAGTTTAGATTTGACAACTTTTGAAAAGTTGTCAAATCTTTGTAGAGGAAATTATTTTGCTCATTATACAAAAGTTTCTTAATTAGATTACTTCAGCAGCTCACCTGCATAATTATTTACCTTCTGCAGGTACCGGAAAGAGTCTAAATCTTTAATTGCGCTCAGCCACTCCATTTCATCATTAAAAGTCTGCTCGATCTTTACTTCAATAGTATGGTAGCTTCCGGGGGCGCCTGAAAAATATTCCTGAACAAACAAAGCCAGGTCATGTTCTTCAAGTGATTCACCTCTGTATGGCGCGATACCCGTTTTTATTTTCCTGTTATTATAATGCACGGCAAAAGAAAAAGTACAGTATTTCATTCTGATCATATTTAGCAGCAAAAATAACTTTATTTTACCGGCGGTTAAAAACTTTTGAAAATAAGTTTCCGTGAAATGAACGATTTTATACTATTATACCGTCTTGATCTATTAAGTAGTCCGATTGTTTCACGCAACGATGCAACAGAGCGCAACGACGCGGCGATATAGCAATTTGGGATAGGACTATATATAAGTATAATCAATATTACTCATCTCCGTATACCCTGATCAATGCACTGCTTCCGCCATATTAAGCTTTTTATCACCCGATCTGATCATGAGAATAAAAGGAACACAGACCAGGAACATCAGGCCAATGTACAAAAACACATCCATATAAGTCAGTACCACGGCTTGCTGCATAACTGTACCGTCAATCATTTTATAGGCCGCAGCTTTGGCCTGGTCAACCGGCATACCTGAACTTATAAACCGCTGTTGCAGGCCCTGTAGTTTTTGCTGGATATTCAGGTTATCGGCGGTAATATGATGAAGCATATCATTACGATGAGAAGCATTGCTCATCGTCATAAACGTCGTGATCAAAGCAATACCGAAAGATCCGCCCAATTGCCGCATCATGCCGGTAAATGCGGCTCCCTGTCCTATCTCCTGGCCTTTAAGCGTGGATAAAGCCATAGTGGTTACCGGTATGAACAGCATACCCATTGCTACACCCCTCAGCATCAGCATCCAGAAAAAAGCCTCTTTACTGGTATCAGGCGTAAGTATATTATGTCCCCAGAGGCTGTACAGGAAAAACAAAAACATACCCAGCGCGGCTATAAACTGTGGTTTTATACCCCGCTGTAGTAGTTGTCCTATTATGGGCATCATTACCGCCGTCATTAAAGCAGCAGGTATCATAATCATACCGGCCTGTTGGGCATTCCAGCCCAACGAGTTCTGCAGGTAAAGAGGTATGATAAATGTAGAGCCATACAGCCCGAACCCCATAATAAAGGATAGTATGGTTCCGATACGTAAGTTCCCGTTCTTAAGTACGCGAAGCTCTACGATAGGATTTTTGCAAGTCAGCTCCCGCCAGATAAAAAAGTAAAATCCCAATATGGCTGTGACAATAAGAATGGTTATGGTCGGGCTGTTAAACCAATCGTCTTCCTGTCCCCGTTCTAAAACAAATTGCAGCGAAGACACGGCTATAGAAAGTAATATGATCCCCCACCAGTCGATCTCACTGGTTGATTTTTTTTCTGCATATTTAGGGCTTCGTACAAACTGGAGCGTCAGCATAAAAGCTACTATGCCTATCGGGATATTTATGTAGAATATATAAGGCCAGCTGAAATGTTCTACAATATACCCTCCTAACGGCGGACCGAGTGTCGGACCGATAATCACGCCCAACCCGTAGATCGCCTGTGACATTCCTCTTTTCTCCACCGGCCAGCTTTCTGTAATGATCGTTTGCGAGGTAACCAGCAGGGCGCCCCCTCCAACACCTTGCAGGAAGCGGAAAAGGATCAACTCCCACATTGTGGTTGCGTTTCCGCATAAAAAAGAACAGACGGTAAACAGAAGTATGGAAACGGCAAAATAGTTGCGCCGGCCGAATTGCTGGGAAAGCCAGCTGGTCATAGGTACCACGATAACATTTCCAATGGCATAGGCGGTAATGATCCAGCCTATTTCACTAAGCGTGGCGCCCAGGTTACCCTTCATATCATTAAGCGCCACGTTCACTATCGTTGTATCCACAATTTCGAGCAATGCGCACAAAATTGCGGTAACGGTAACTATTGCTCTTCTTGCACCGTATTCAACTAACGAGTCCTGTTGCATATATTATTTTAGGCCTTGTACATTAATTCAGGTGAACGTCCACGATAACATTCATCCCGGCTCTGAGCTGCTGCAAACGGTTATCTTCCGCATCTGTAAAATCAACCCTCACCGGCACACGCTGAACCACCTTAACAAAGTTTCCACTGGCATTATCCGGAGGCAATAAGGAGAATTTAGAACCGGTAGCCGGACTGAACGAAGAAACAATGCCTTTAAATTCATGATCCGGGAAGGCATCCACTTTGATCGATACTTTCTGTCCCGGTTTCATTTTTCCTAACTGGGTTTCTTTAAAGTTGGCCACTACCCACTTGCTGTCGAGAGGAACAATATTGAAAAGAGATTGCCCTGCCTGCAACAGTTGCCCCGGCTGCAGGTTTACCCTGGATACCTGCCCGTCCACAGCGGCAGTAATAACCGTATAGCTCAGGTTAAGGCGTGCCGCTTCACACTCTGCTTTTCTTTGTGCTATGGCTGCTTTAGCTACGGACACCTGTCCCATAGTAACACTTTTTTGCGTACCTATTGCCTTAGCCTGTCTCATTACACTTGCTCTCTGTGCTTTCAGTATATCCAGCTGCTTTTCTGCAGTTTGTTTGGCTGCTTCTGCCTGCTCAAATTGCTGTTGGGTAATGCTATGATCACGTATCAGGTTTTTATAACGTTCGTAATCTTGCGAAGCCCGCCAGAGATTCACTTTGGCCGCTTCTATTTGTGCATCTATTGTGAAGGCATTTGATTCTGATGAAGAAACATTGGCTGTCACCACCGGCAGGCCTGCATCGGCCACCGTCGCATTACTTTCCGCTGCTGCGAGGGCCGCTTCTGCTTCTGCCAGCCTGATGCTGAAATCTCTTTCATCCAATATCACCAATGTATCGCCTTTATGCACCATCTGATTATCCTTCACCCTCACTTCTTTAATATATCCCGATACCCTGGGTATAACCGGACTAATGAGCGTTTCCACCTGGGCATCTTCTGTTTCTTCATGGCTGAGACCATGTATGTATTTAATCGCTCCGTAGGTACCACCCACTATTACAAGTGCACCGAAAACAATGGCAAATCTCCAGCTTCTGGTCTTATTGTTCTTTTGCAAAGACCCTGTTTGCTTATCTTTCATTTAGAAATATAAATAGAAGTTATTATTGATTTTGAGAAGTGTGATATAAAATTAATATGGTTATCTCCCGCCAGAAGATATTTCTGTATTTAGCTCACCAACAGTTTCCATCAATGTATTGTAAGCCACCCATACATCCGCTTTGGAATAGGTGAGATTGATGGCCGCTTGTAAGTTAGCTACGTCAGCATCAAGCAGGTCGGTTGTTGTAGCCAGGGCATTATCATATTTATTTTTAGTGATCCGGTAATTTTCCCTGGCCTGTTCGACAGCTCTGGTATAGACTTCAATCTTCTTCAACTGTTGCAGGTAATTCTGATAAGCATGAAAAACTTCTGTCCTGATCCTGTCATTCATTATTAAAGTGCCCTGGTGCAGCTGCTCTTGTTGTGCCAGAGCTTGTTTTACTTTTGAGCCGTTTTTGTAAAGAGATGCCAGATTATAGCTCAATCCGACGCCAACATTTACAGCGTTGGTCACGGTAAGCAGTCCGGGTATATCTGCCGCCATATAGCCGCCTGTTAGCGCTAAGGAAGGATAATATTCGCCCCGGGCTACTTTTACGCCGCTCTCCCCTGCCATTTCTCTTTGTTGTATGGCTTTGTAATCATTTCTCCGGGCAAATGCACCAGCCTCCCAGTCCTGCAGGCTCTTAGCTTCAACACGCGGCAGTTGCTCCAGGCCGGTCGTATCCAATTGCAGCTCGGTACCTTCACTAAAGCCCAACATAATATCCATATTGAAGTTGGCAATGTTCTTATTATTAACGGCTTCCGTAAGTGTAAGCTCCACATTAGATTCGTGCAGGCGTGCTTTAAGCAGATCGTTCCTTGCCATCAGCCCGTTAGCCTCGAGGTTGGCAAAGTCGGCCACACGCTGACGGGCCAGCTTCAGGTTTTCATTGACCAGGTCTACAGCCGCATGTGCTTTATACAGGTTATAATATGCCTCAACCGTGTTCCGGATCATTTCCGCTTTACTGTGCTCTGCGTCAAGCTCTGCAGCTTTTTTCAGATAACGCGCAGATGCAATGGCATGCTGAAGCCTGAACCCCGAAAATAAAGGCAGCGTAGCAGTTGCCATTCCGTACACAGCCTGATCTACTTTTATATCCTGCATGCCACCGGATTCTCCACTGTTATCAGCATTATCACTTTTTAAAGGTATTTTAAGGTCTACTTTGGGTTGGTTAACCCGCAGGTACGAACCGGAAAACTTCAGGTCTGGAAGCCTGTGCATACGGGCTTCTTCCAGTGCAGCTTCTGCCTGCTTCACCTGTGCTGAGGTTATTTTTAATGTTTTGCTATTTTCCAGGCTCATACGTATAGCCTCCTGAAGGGTCAGCGACCGGACTGGTTGTGCAGAAACAGAAGAAAACAGGGCTAAAGACAAAACAGCTTGTATTCCAGCCAGGACTATTCTATTTCTTATTAGAGATACCATAAGTTAAAAATGCTTTGAACATTACCTTTAAATGATTCTTCAATTTTTCCAGGGCTTCAGCCTGGTCGGTTTCCTGTTGTTGTTCCGAGGTATTTGAATCGCAAACATAGCGGTAGGTAGAAAAGAAATGATTAATGCTGCCAAAGAATGTCATGGCTAACATACTAACGTCGATATTTTTCTGAAAGATGCCTGATTTTTGTCCTGCTTTTACAGCCACTTCAATCAATGTCCTGTTCTGCTGCTTCATATCACGGATATACCCGTAAAGCTTTCCCTCCTTAAGCAGCACCTGCTCCCGCATCATCAGCAGGTGGAAAGTCCGGTTTTCAACAATAACGTCGATATAATTGTCAATCAACAGGTCCACTTTCTGCATGGGATCATGGGTACGCGAATGAATGATAGATTCAATTCTGGCTTTCATACTCCCGATACGATTCAGGAAAATGGCCTCCAGAAGCTTTTCCTTTGAGCCGAAATAATAGGAGATCATGGCCACATTTACATCCGCACTTTGAGCTATATCCCTCACCGAGGTAGCATCGAATCCTTTTTCAGAAAAAACTTCAAGCGCCTTTGTCATTATCTGCAACTGCTTTTCATTAAGCTCCTGTTCTGTATCCATCAGTAGTAAATAGTTGATAATTGCAACGACAAAATTAAACAAACGTTTGAATTAAACAAACGTTTAATTAATTTTCGGAGAAAATGATGCTACTTTACCATTGGTCATTGAAGCTTTTATATTGTCATTTAAGAATGCAATCTGTAGCCGGAAGCAAGGCCTGTAAAGCTTTTTAAAAGTAGGTAGCCATGATGCCATTTCAAATTTCCACAATGTTCATTAATATAAAAATAACAATACGATAGCTGCGAAAACTTCCTGTATATTATGTCCTAAATGAATCAAAAGACACATTTTCCCGATAATTATAGTTGGATTCTACACCTGATTAATAGTGGATTTTAGATATTAATATGAGTACCGGGGTCTATTATATGTCACTTTGTTTCCGAAATGCATTCTTTTTGCTGAAGAATAGAAACAAAATGAACTTTCTGGAGTTTAAGGATAAGATGTTTGACCTGGCTTGCTTTAGCATTTACCAGGTGTACGCCTGGAAGCCGGAATTTGACCGGAACAATCTCACCCGTTGGACAAAAAAAGGTTACCTCATCCGGCTAAGAGGGATATTTTGCATTTTCTGAATACAAAGAAAAAAATGATTATGCACTTTATTTTGCCAATCGTATGTATCGTCCCTCTTATATCAGCTTACATACCGCCCTGGCATTTTATGGCATGATACCGGAAGCAGTGATACAAATTACAAGTGTGACTTCTTTAAAAACAGCTTCTTTTACAAACGATTTCGGAGAATATGCCTACCGCAATGTAAAAGAGCACCTCATGTTCGGCTATGAACTAAAGCCGATAGCGGACGGGCGTGCCATACAGTTTGCCAGCCCGGAAAAAGCGCTGCTCGACCTGTTATACCTGTATCCGTTTTACAATAATGCTCATGAGATGGAAGCATTGCGGCTGGATGAATATTACCTGCACAATGATTTAAGCAAGGGCTCGTTAGCGGAATACGGATCGCTGTTTAAAAGCAAGGCACTTGATCGCAGAGTAAAGCTGCTTTTAAAAGTATACGGACTATGATAACAATAGAACAAATAAAAAATTATTTCCCCGTTCAGATAAGGAACAATGCTGTTTTCTACAAGCAAATGGTGAAAGAGTACCTGCAATTGCTAATATTGGATTACCTGTCCTCTACACTTTATACACAGAAAACTGTTTTTATTGGTGGCACTAATCTTCGTTTAGTAAAAGGCATAGACCGATTTTCTGAGGATCTGGATTTTGACTGCAAAGACTTTTCTGAAGAAGAATTTATAGAGATGACAGATGCCGTTATCCTGTTCCTGGAACGATCGGGCTGGCGTGTGGAAGCAAGGGACAAAAGCAACCCGAAGCTCACCGCTTTCAGGAGAAATATTCATTTCCCTGAACTGTTATTTGATATGGAATTAAGCGGGCACGGGGGAGAGCGTTTTCTGATAAAGGTGGAAAGCCGGGATCAGGGCATCATATATGAACCTGTTATTGTCCATATAAACGGATGTGGTTTTCTCTTCCCGTTTAATGTACCTCCGGACGGCGTATTATGCAGTATGAAGATAGCTGCAATGTTAGCGCGCTCTAAGGGACGTGATTTTTACGATCTGATGTTTTTACTGGCACAGGCAAAGCCGGATTATCAATTTCTTGCCCGAAGCTGTGGCATCAGCAATCTGAATGAGTTAAAAAAAGCTATAGCCGAACGCCTTAAAACTGTAGATCTGAAAATCAGGCAAAGAGATTTTGAACATCTGCTCTTCAATAAGACAAACAGCGAGAAAATTCTGCGATTTAGTAGTTTTATTGATTCCCTGGAAGAATAGAAGCCCAACAACCCTATCATCGTA
>JBEBVI010000026.1:0-20255 GCA_040392805.1 Taibaiella helva | reverse complement strand
TATGTATCTATCTGGTTTCATTGCAAGGCACTAATTTATCCCGTGTGCAGTATAATTAATTTAGAAATGTATACTTGGACAAAGCTTTTAATCGGCCTTACTTAATGAATTTCCGTTCTTTTTGACATTTTGTGAAGTATCCATCATAGATGTGGTTGGGAATCCCACGGAATGAAAAAGAGAGTATGTAGCAGGTTTAAAGTAATAACATTATTTTTAATGTCTCTGATTGTTTTCAGCCTTATCAGGCTGATTCTTTTTCATATGATCATCAATATGTTCCATAGCCAGTGTATTGCCGGAACTGGACAAATTAGCCGTCTTCATATAGAAAGATTGCTCCGGTGTGGGCCTGTTATGATCTATATACCACCCGCCATGCCGGCAGGTGAAGTCTCCCCCTACCCTAAGAGCAGTATAAAAGTACCTCATCATAAAACGATTTCCCAAATTCAGCCCCGGCTTGTATAATGCAAAAGTTGTATCTACATCAGCCCTATAAATGTCCGGAGCTATTTGATCTTCCCAATATTTTTTTTCCAGGGTTATGATCTTTTCTTTTAACTTATAATGATCAGGTATATCCTCAATATTCAAGGCAAATCCCACTTTTACAATATTCCTAGTCTCATCCAGAAGTTTTTTCATGGACATAATATAGTTCAATGGTAAATTTTTATTAGGAAGGATATCGGCATCTGTCAGTACATAATACCCCCTGCCGTATTGCTTAAATAGCTTTTTGTTCTTCCAAAAAACCATATGCCCGATATTTTGTGTTAACCGATGGATGGTTATATACTTCCCAATCTGTTCATAATACTCCAAAAGAGGAGGATAAGTTGATGCGTTATCGATAATTACGATGCGCTCATGATTATAGTTCTGCAGAGCATCAATAAGTTCTTTTAAATAAGCTAATTGATTGAAATTAATGATAATTACAGGAATAGAATTCAAGTTCCTTTCCTGATCATAGATTGGAGTTCCGGGAATTTTTTTGAGGAAAAACACACTCAGCCTGTGACCAATCAGCCACAGTCGGACAATTAGCACTCCGGCAGTATATTTTATTTTTCTTAGTAAACGCAACTCCGGTTATTATATGTTTACGTTTTCTTTATGATTTTCTACACTCATTTCCTCCCACTCCAATACGGGTACAATTGAACCCCACCGGTCTTCTCCCGTAATAGCAATGGGGCTCATAACATCAATAATAGTGAAGGGAGTCTCCCACTTAAACATGTCTAAATATTGTTTATTGGGTATCGTTGCGGCTGCTTTTATCGAATAAGCTCCTCCTCTCAAAAAATTTAAGGGTAAGGGTATACGAAACACATACCTTCCTTCACGAAGTATATAATTATCATAACTATCGGGGCGGGTATCTTTTAAGGTGCTTCTAAACAGAATTCCATATTGAAGGTGGCTCAGTTCAAAATAAATATCATACCCCCTGTCTTCGATCAGTACATCTGCCGTAAGCTCAGCATACACCGATTGGTTATTTGTTATCTCCGATACCGTGTTGCCACTTTCATCTGTTACGCGCACCTTTCTTATTTTAACACGCTGCCCCGGGAAGGCCGGGCTATCATCCTCACTAATACCTCCCGAATCGTTAGAGCTTTTCATATATTCCGATATAATTTTATCGGTATCGCCATAGTTCACAAAAGTACCATTTCTAAGATATAAGCATGAATTACATAAGTTGGAAATAGCCCCCATATTGTGGCTTACAAATAAAACAGTACGTCCGTCTCTTTCGCTTACATCTTTCATTTTACCCAGGCATCTCTTCTGAAATTCATTATCCCCTACTGCGAGAACTTCATCAACGATAAGGATCTCTGGCTCCAAATGGGCAGCTACAGCAAAGGCCAGGCGTACATACATACCGGAAGAGTAACGTTTAACCGGTGTATCCACATATCTTTCCACTCCGGCAAAATCCACGATCTCATCAAATTTGGCTTTAATTTCTCTCTTGGTCATTCCCATTATAGCACCGTTAAGGAATATATTTTCCCGCCCGGTCATCTCCGGATGAAACCCCGTACCCACTTCCAGCAGGCTTGCTATACGTCCATTGATGTTGATTCTTCCGGTAGTAGGCTTGGTCACCTTACTCAATAGCTTTAACAAGGTACTTTTTCCGGCTCCGTTTCTCCCTATAATGCCTACCACATCGCCCTTCCGGATATCAAAAGTAATATCCCTAAGCGCCCACACATACTCACTTTCGCTTTTGGACGTACGGTCATTTATTTCCCCGATTTTGGTAAAGGGGTCTTCTTTTCCCCTTATTCTGGCTATCCATCTGTTCAAATCGTGGCTTATTGTACCGGTGCCCACCTCGCCCAAACGATACATTTTCCCAAGGTGCTCTATTCTTACAGCTATATCATTAGACATATATTCAAATTTATTTTCTACATTCACGATCCTCATACCGTGTCCATAAAGCCCTTCTCTACCTTATTAAATACAATAGCCCCAACAGCCAATACAACAATAGAGCATACGAAACTATAAACCAGACCTGCCCAGCTTAAAACCCCACTTCCCAAAAAGCTATAGCGAAAAGCCTCGATCACAGAAGTCATAGGGTTGGCAAGGATAAATATTTTATACTTTTCTCCCATGCCGGATAAAGGATAAATAACGGGTGTGGCATACATCAGCAATTGCACTCCAAATGTAAGCAGGAAGATCAGATCGCGATATTTTGTTGTCAGTGAGCTGATAATTAATCCCATACCCAGGCTCAGTGCGCCCATAAGACAAATGAAAAACGGCAGCAACAATATTACCCAGTTAGGCTGGATAGCTGAATCGGTAAAAAACAAATAATAAAGCCATATGACCAGAAAAAGCAAAAACTGGATACCAAACCGGATAAAGTTGGCTACAATTATAGATAAAGGCATAATTAGACGGGGAAAGTACACCTTACCGAATATCGTCGCATTATCTTTAAAAACGGTAGCCGTTTTATTAAGGCATTCTGCAAAATAATTCCATAAAGTAAGCCCGGCAAGATAAAACAGCCATTCAGGGACACCATCGGTACCGATACCGGCAATTCTGCTGAAGACAATAATAAACATCAGGGAAGTAAGGAGGGGTTGGAGCAGAACCCATATCGGCCCCAGGATAGTCTGTTTATAAGATGCTACATATTCTCGCCTTACCAACAAAAATAATAAATCACGATAACGCCATACCTCTTTTAAGGGCAGATGAAACATATTGGTTTTAGGCGAAATAATTTCCGTCCAATGCTCCGCAGCTGTGGATGTTGCTTTTCCAGACATGTTGTTATACTAAGAAAATTAAGTCAAAAATGAATTTACACAC
Organism: Taibaiella helva; assembly: GCA_040392805.1. Taxonomy (GTDB): domain Bacteria; phylum Bacteroidota; class Bacteroidia; order Chitinophagales; family Chitinophagaceae; genus Taibaiella; species Taibaiella helvus_B. The sequence goes on along the minus strand of JBEBVI010000026.1, from coordinate 16,889 downwards.
CGGCGTTTGTCCCCTTAAACCTAAGCTGATACACTTTTTCAACCCCCTCCTTTAAAGGCACTGTAGCCTTCCAGCCCAACAGGGCCAGTTTAGAAACATCCATTAATTTGCGTGGTGTGCCGTCCGGCTTGCTTGTATCCCATTCAATTGTGCCTTCGTATCCTACAATTTCCCTGATCATTTCCGCCAGCTCCGCAATGGCAATATCTGTTCCAACCCCAATATTGACTAGACCAGCCTCATTGTACTTATGCATCAAAAATATGCAGGCATCGGCCATATCATCTGCGTGTAAGAATTCTCGCCTGGGCGCACCCGTACCCCATAAAACCACTTTATCTGCCCCACCCTCCTTCGCTTCATGAAACTTACGCAGCATAGCGGGCAGAACATGGGAATTATTCAGATCGTAATTATCATTTGGCCCGTACAGGTTGGTAGGCATTACAGAAATAAAGTTACAGCCATATTGTGCCCTGTAGGCGTCACACATCTTTATTCCTGCAATCTTGGCAATGGCATAAGGCTCATTGGTTGGCTCCAGTAGGCCGGTAAGCAGATACTCTTCTTTCATAGGTTGGGGGGCAAGCTTGGGATAAATACAGCTTGAACCTAAGAAAAGCAACTTCTGTACCCCGGCTTTATATGCCTGATGGATAACATTGTTCTGTATCATCAGGTTGTCGTAGATAAATTCGGCACGGTAAGTATTATTGGCTACTATGCCCCCGACTCTGGCAGCAGCAAGAAAAACGTAATCCGGTTTCTCCGTTTCAAAAAACTGCTCCACTGAAAGCTGATTACGTAAATCTAACTCTGTGGATGTTCTGCATACGATATTGGTATATCCCGATAGCTGAAGCTTTCTATGAATAGCGCTTCCAACCATTCCCCTATGTCCGGCTATATATATTTTACTATTCTTATCCATTAAGTTAATTTTTTTCTACAAAGAGGCTGTCTAAAAACTATAGTTTTCTTATTTCACGCAAAGCAAACAAAGAAAGCTACGAAACAAAGATGGATATTAAATATTTTACGTAGTGACCTTTGTAATCTTTGCTTCTTTGTGTGAAATTTATACATTCTTTAGACAGTCTCTAATTAATTTGCCTTCGCAACCCTAATCGTGCTGCCGCAGTATATCATATCCCGCTTCTTTCAGCATTTTGTCTTTCTGAAATAGCTCGATATCTGCTGCTACCATTTCCTTAACCAATTCGGGCAATGTACATTTCGGCTCCCATCCTAATTTTTGTTTAGCTTTCCCCGGATCGCCGATCAACAGGTCTACCTCCGTTGGGCGGAAGTAGTTCGGGTCTATCGCTACAACTTCTTGTCCGGTTTTAAATGCAAAATCACTATTGCAGGATTTGACCACAGCCTTTTCTTCCACACCAGAACCGAAAAACTCCAGTTCAACGCCGACTTCCTGAAATGCCATAATAATGAAATCTCTTACGGTAGTTGTCTTTCCCGTTGCAATAACAAAATCTTCCGGCTTATCCTGTTGTAATATCAGCCACATCGCTTCTACATAATCCCGGGCATGGCCCCAATCCCGCTTTGCGTCAATATTACCCATATATAATTTATCCTGCAGTCCCAAGGCCATTTGAGCTACTCCACGCGTAATTTTACGGGTTACAAAAGTTTCGCCCCGCAATGGGCTTTCATGGTTGAATAAGATACCATTACAGGCGTACATACCATAAGCCTCTCTATAGTTTACGGTAATCCAGTAAGCATACATCTTAGCTACCGCATAGGGAGATCTGGGATAAAAAGGTGTCGTTTCAGACTGCGGTACAGCCTGTACCAACCCATACAATTCTGAGGTTGAAGCCTGGTAAATGCGGGTTTTAGATGCTAATCCTAAAATACGTACCGCCTCCAATATCCTCAGGGTGCCTATACCATCTACATTAGCTGTATATTCCGGAGTATCGAAGCTCACTTTTACATGGCTCATGGCACCCAAGTTATAAATCTCATCGGGTTGTACCTCCTGGATAATACGGATCAGGTTGGTACTATCGTTCAAATCACCGTAATGTAAAATAAAGTGACGGTTATTAATATGCGGATCTTCATATAAATGATCAATCCGATCGGTATTCAAAAGAGAGCTTCTCCTTTTTACACCATGAACGATATATCCTTTCTTCAACAAAAACTCGGAGAGATAAGCGCCATCCTGGCCGGTAACTCCTGTGATTAAAGCAACTTTCGACATAATTAATGTATCAGCTTTCTATAAAATTTAAATAGTATCAACGGGGCCTTTCATAACTAAGTTGTATAAACGTACCGCAACAAAAAATACAATAGATAAACCCAATCCTGTTATTCCCCAAATAAAGGCTGAATATATCAGCCCTTTCTTCTTATGCTTCAATGGTAATACCGGTTTTTCCAGCACCTGGATTAATGGTGTTTCACTGGCCAAAAGCATTTTTTTTGCCTCCAGGTTTTTGGTCATTTCAATAAATAAGGCAGAAGACAGTTCTACATCTACAGTTTTTCGTTGCGAGGGTACAGCCAGCACAATACGATTAGGATTAGGATAGGGCGTTTCGTCAATTGAGGAGGCCACACCTTGTATAGAATAATTGAGCAGACGCTGAAAACTATCCACCTTCGTTTGTATAACGGATACCTCACGGCTGAGTTTCTGAGTTTTAGTAACTACATAGTACTCGTTAACGGTCTCAATAATTTCGTTGGAAAACAACGCGGCAAATAACTCATCGGGAGCAGTAACCGTAACTGTAATAATATTTTCTGTGTTTTTGGTCGTCTCTACTTTCAGATACTTTGTCCTGATACGATCAACAGCATCCCTGAGCAAGCCTCGTTCTACATTTCCCAAAGAGTCTATTCCAGCATATTCATTAAAGTTTAGCTTGCCTGCATGTTTCGACTTCATTTTTTTGCCTTCTTCATCAATATCCAAAAACCAGTCTATATATAGTTTCCCATTATCTTTTTTTACTTTTGACAGAAGCGCTCTTTCTATCATCAGGCTACTATTATATAGCCAAATCAGGTTTTTACCAGTAAACAGATCCGCCTCCGATTCTCCACCCACCCCCAATAGAGCCAGGCTACTTAATCCGGACGATTTAGATAAATTGTTACCCTCATCTAAAATAAAATTACATTCGGCTACATATGCACCTTTAGTAAATTTACTTTTTACAATACCCAAAACTGCTGCTATTATGGATATAAGCAATAGAATTTTCCACTTTGATATAATGAAGGATATCCAATTCTGAATACTCAATATCAATTCCTTCAGGGATATTTCCCCGGGCTGTACTGTCTGTTTATTTTCCTCCATTGGCTTTCTTATACTTTTTATTATTGCTGTCGGGCAAAATATTATACAAGTCTTAAAAGATAATTGCCATAACCGCTCTTCTGTAAGGGTTGCGCCAATAATAGTAATTGTTCCCTGTTTATATATCCCATCCTATACGCTATCTCCTCCGGGCAACCGATTTTCAAACCCTGCCTGTGCTCTATAATCTGTACGAAATGACTGGCCTCCATCAGCGAATCATGTGTACCGGTATCCAGCCAGGCTGTTCCCCTGTTCAGAACAGCTACCTTTAATTTTTTCTGCTCCAGATATACTTTATTCACATCTGTAATTTCGTATTCCCCCCGCGAGGAAGGCTGAATATTTTTAGCAATATCGACTACGGAATTATCATAGAAATAAAGACCGGGAACTGCATAATTGGACTTCGGCTGCTTTGGCTTTTCTTCAATAGACACTGCATTAAAATCGTTGTCAAATTCTACTACGCCATATCGCTCCGGATCACTGACCTGATGTGCAAATATTACCCCGCCATCAGGATCGTTATGCTCCTGCAATAGACGGGATAAGCCGGTACCATAAAATATATTATCTCCCAAAATCAGCGCTACTTTATCATTTCCTATAAACTGCTCTCCCAACACAAAAGCCTGAGCTAAACCGTTGGGAATGGGTTGTACTATATATTCAAACCGACATCCCCATTGATTCCCGTCACCCAGAAGTTTTACAAAAGCCTGCTGGTCTTCGGGGGTAGTAATGATCAGTATTTCCCGGATTCCCGACATCATGAGGACGGAAAGAGGGTAATAGATCATCGGCTTATCATATACCGGCATCAGTTGCTTGCTGATAGCCTGGGTAATTGGGTATAAGCGTGTGCCGGAGCCTCCTGCCAAAACGATTCCTTTCATCTTTATAAATCAAAAACCTGAATTTTCCCGCAACGTCGCTAAGAAGGCGCAACGACGCAAGAAGTTTTAAAGTCAAAAATCGAAACATCTGACGTCATAGCGTTACTTTTATTTTAAGAGCTCCGGTTTCTCTTTTTCCAGGCGCTCATACACCTTCTTTACTTCCTGCGACTGGTTCCGGGGCATAATCAATACCGCATCTTCTGTTTCAACATATATAATATCTTTCAGCCCTATAAATTCTACATGCTTTTTTGTCCCCAATGCCAGGTTCTCCGCTTTTCCCTGACGAGTACCGTCCTTCTTTTCCATATAGCTCCAAAGTGCATCAAAAGAGCCTAAATCGTTCCACTCAAAAGTAAAGGGTATCACTTTTATTTTATCGGAATGTTCCATTACAGCATAGTCCACACTTATGGAGGGGATAGCCATCATTTCTCTTTCCGGTAAAAAGCCTTGATCTATTTTGCTCATCGCCTCCTTAGCTGCATCATATACAGCTCCGGCATACTTTTTCAGCTCATCCAGATATAGGGATGCTTTAAAGCAAAACATACCACTGTTCCAAAGGTAATTTCCCTTTCGGACATATTCCTTAGCCTGATCTATACCCGGCTTTTCTTTAAACGACAAAACGGTATGTTGGTCATCATGCTCTATATAGCCATAGCCGGTTTCGGGATGTTCAGGAATAGCACCAAATGTAACCAGCCACCCTTCACGGGCAAGTGTGACCGCACGGGCTACTGCCTCCGTATAAGCCTCGGTGCCGCTAATAATATGGTCTGAAGGCGTCACAAACAATATATCTTCAGGGTCTGCAGCAAAAGCGGCAAAGGCGATAGATGCCGCCGTATTGCGCGGTAAAGCCTCAATAACTTCTGTATACTCTTCTATTTGTACGGCTTGTAAGTCCTGCTGCGACAATTTGTAATTGTCAACACTGCCTATAACACTGATTTGGTCTGAAAGAGGGCCGTTTCGTAATGCGCACATCTGAAACAAGGTCTGTCCTTCAAATAAGGGTATATATTGCTTCGGACGCGACTTACGTGACAGCGGCCATAACCTGCTGCCCACACCTCCGGATAATATTACATTTATTACAGCCATTTATAAGCAATGATTTTGCAGATAAGGTAATTCCAGATCTTTGTCCGACAAAATTCTTTCCTGTACCGGTATCTGCCAGTCAATATTTAAAAAAGGATCATCAAATCGTAACCCGCCTTCGGCATCTTTATGGTAAAAGTTATCGCATTTATATGCTAATACCGCCTGGTCAGATAAAACTGAAAAACCATGAGCAAAGCCCCTGGGAACATAAAGCTGTTTTTTGTTATCTGCCGATAACTCTACCGAAACCCATTGGCGATAAGAGGGCGAGCCTTCGCGCAGATCGACGGCCACATCCAATACTTTACCTTCAAGCACTCTTACCAGCTTAGCCTGTGCAAATTCCCCCTGCTGCAGGTGCAGGCCTCGTATCACTCCATAAGCGGATGAGGATTGGTTGTCCTGAACAAAATGGCCGGGATACCCGGTAAGCTGTTCGAACTTTTCCTGGTTGAAACTCTCGAAAAAGTAACCGCGATTGTCCGGAAACACCTTTGGTTCGAGAATCACACAACCTTCTAATTTTGTATAATATACCTGCATCAATCCTGTTCTCTTTTATAATCGTCTTCTATCCTTATAATATCATCTTCTCCAAAATAAGTACCCAGTTGTACTTCTACAATAATGAGTATGTCCGTACCATTGTTGGCCACACGGTGCTTGGCTGACAACGGTATTTTTATTACTTCTCCGGCTGCAAGCTCAATAATTTCCCCTTCAAGAGTTACGGTAGCTGTACCCGATATAACCGTCCATATTTCCGAACGGTGCAAATGATATTGATAGCTCAACCGGCTTCCCGGATTCACTTCAATACGCTTTACCTTGTGCGTTGGTGCATCTTCCAGTACCCAAAATTGTCCCCAGGGCCTAAATTCGTGATCCATGCTCATGTACTATAATTATTTTAGCGGGTTTTATATTGTTTTTCATAATACTGCTGATAGGTACCGCTGGTCACGTCCGCCAGCCACTCTTCGTTATTTAAATACCAATCCACCGTTTTTTCCAGCCCCTCTTCAAAGCGAACACCGGGTGCCCAGCCCAATTCTTTTTGTAGCTTGCCCGAATCTATGGCATAACGAAGGTCATGCCCGGCACGATCCGTCACAAAAGTGATCAGCCCGGCTGAAGTACCTTCCGCTCTTCCCAGCTTTTTATCCATAATAGTGCATAACAGGCGTATCAGGTCAATATTCTTCCACTCATTATGCCCACCGATATTGTAGGTCTCCCCATTTTTACCTTGATGAAAGATAAGATCAATAGCCCTGGCATGATCTTCTACCCATAGCCAGTCTCTTACGTTTTCCCCGTTTCCATATACCGGAACAGGTTTATTATTTTTTATATTATTAATAGCTAAAGGGATAAGTTTTTCGGGGAAATGATAAGAACCGTAATTGTTAGAACAGTTGGAAATCACGGTATTCAGGCCATAGGTATCTTTATAAGCACGTACAAAGTGATCGGAAGCGGCTTTTGATGCGGAATAAGGACTATGCGGATCATATGGTGTTTCTTCCGTAAACAGGCCTGTAGCTCCTAACGTACCGTATACCTCATCGGTAGAGATATGGTAAAAACGGCACTGATCATATTTGCCCTTCCATAAATCTCTTGCAGCATTCAATAAGTTGGCCGTTCCTACTACGTTAGTCATTACAAAGGCCAAAGGATCATGTATAGAGCGGTCAACATGAGATTCAGCCGCTAAATGAATGATTCCATCAGGGTTAAAATCATTAAACAGATCATATATAAATCCGGCCTCTGTTATGTCCCCCTTTATAAAAGTATAGTTCGGCTGCTGATCAATATCTTTTAAATTGGCCAGGTTGCCGGCATAGGTCAGTTTATCGAGGTTGATGATATGATATTGAGGATACCGGCAGACAAACCGGCGTACGACATGCGACCCAATAAAGCCGGCTCCACCGGTTATAATAATTGTTTTATGTTGCCTCATACATCACTTCATTTTACATTTTCATTAGGTGATCAGCGATTAGCCATCCGCTTTTTTAAAGCCTGGCATCTACTATCGCTCTGTCTAAAAACGATTTAATGTCATATATAACCGCTCCCCGTTCTTTGAATCTGGTATAACATAAAGAAGAAAACGAATTATGTGCTACAGCTAATACAACCGCATCATAATCGTTTTCATAATTAATTTCAGGCGACAAAGGTATGTAATATTCCCCTTTCACTTTTACCGGATCGGCCCAAGGATCATAAACAGACACACGAGCTCCTGATTGAACTAAATTCCGGTAAAGGTCGATCACGCGTGAATTTCGTATATCGGAGCTGTTTTCTTTAAAGGTGATACCAAGAATAAGAATTTCCGCACCGTTTATACTCTTATTTCTTTCACTTAACAGTTCTGCTACTTTGCCCGCTATAAAGGTGCTCATACCTTCGTTCACCGCCCTCCCGGACAGCAAAACATTGGGATGGTATCCTGATTCAATGGATTTATGTAATAAATAATAAGGATCAACGCCGATACAATGTCCGCCTACAAGGCCGGGTTTAAACTTGAGAAAGTTCCATTTTGTACCTGCCGCATCCAATACATCCTGAGTATCAATACCTAACTTATCGAAAATAAGTGCCAATTCATTCACAAAGGATATATTAAGGTCCCGCTGGGCATTTTCCACGGCTTTAGCTGCTTCGGCTACCTTTATAGACGGCGCTCTAAATGTACCCGCTTTTATAATGGAAGCATAAAGCCGGTCTATTATATCGGCTGTTTCGGGGGTTGAGCCGGAGGTAACTTTAATAATATTAGTAAGGGTATTTACCTTGTCGCCCACATTGATGCGCTCGGGAGAGTAGCCGCAATAAAAATCAATATTATATCGCAAACCGGAATATTGTTCTAATACCGGAACACAGTCTTCTTCTGTGCATCCCGGATATACAGTCGACTCATATATGACGATATCTCCTTTTTTTAAAACAGAGCCCACTATTTTCGAGGCATTAAGCAAAGGGAAAAGGTCCGGCTTATTTTCCCCATCAATAGGCGTAGGTACTGTAATTATATAAATGTCCGCGGTTGCTATATCTTCAGCCTGATTGGTAAAAGTCAGGCGATAAGAGTTATCCGTATCAAGTTGCCGGCTCTTCAGGCTACCCTCATCAATTTCCCCGGTAACATCTTTTCCCATCCGTAACCGGGCTATCCGGCCAGCGTCGATATCGAAACCGGTTACGCGGTATTTCCGGCTGAATTCCATAGCGAGAGGCAACCCTACATAGCCAAGTCCTATAATTGCTATTGAATAGTGCTCCATGGCAAGATATAACGATATGTATACGGGTAAATTATTTGTTTCGCATAAGCACTATTGCTGTAAAAATAGTAGAGCTGGCTGTTGCCAAAGCTGATCCGAGGCCCACCCAGGTTTGGGTAACAGTAGCTACATATCCTTCCCGTTTCGGTTTCTTCTTAGGAACGAAAATTTCTGCACCGGGCTCAAGGTTAGGGTAGTTACGGAAGAAAATAAAGCTCTTTGTAGATTTGATAGCACCGTTGGCATATACAACGTAAGGTTTGCGCCTTAAGGCGTCTTCAGTAAATCCACCGCTTCTCATTACATAAGCCGACAAGCTCTGACCCGGAGTATAAACAGTAGTTGTGGGGGAGAAAACCTCCCCGGTAATTTTCACCGTCTGTAATTCTCTCGGTATATTAATTACGTCGCCGTCCAATAATATAAGGTCCTTACGGGAGCGTGGCTTTTTAAGGATAGCTTCCAGATCTATATCTACAAAATCATTCCTTTTTGCCTTATTCTCCAGGTCTACGCTAACCTCTCCGTCGGCTACATCCAATTGCTTTTGGTTGAGTTGTACCAGTTTAAGTTGTTGCTTCTCCTCATCGGTTTCTGTTTCAATATGATCGGCCCTCTTAAGTGAGGCTCCTTTTAAATAGGCAAAAGCAGTAAATCCTTTTGCTCTTTTAATAAGATCGGAGATCCGGTCTTCCTTATTTCGCATGGCATAGGTACCCGGATACATTACCTCTCCTTCAATAGTGACAATCTGTGGCTTAACATAACCCGGCAGAGAGAAAACAGAAACCACATCGAAGGGTTCAAGCTTAAATTTGGAATGTGCTACTTTCAGATCCGGATCTATATCCAGTGTGATAATTTCGGATAATTTCGCATTTCTTGACTTTTGATCACTGTCCTTAACCCGGCGGGCAATCTCTACAACCTTCATATTGGCTCCATCCGCAAACCCTCCGGCTCTTAAGATAAGGTCTTCCACGGTCATACCTTCATCAAATGAAAATTTGCCCGGTTTACGTACACTACCATTTATGCTGACATTATAGGTGAGTCTCAGATCAAAAAGAGACGTGATCGTTACAATATCTTCTCTTTTGAGCGGAATAGGGGGTGCTGTACCGTCTACTACACCCTTAGGATCAAAAGAGATCAGCTCGGTGGTGTTATCCGGTTTCAGGCGGGTAATGGTTCCCCTGCCCATAAAGGCATCTTCCTTCAATCCGTCTGCCTTTTTTATCAGTTCGGCCAGAGTAAGGCCCGCCTCTAACTCATATTGGCCCGGACGGAATACCGCTCCCTCTATGCTTATCCTGTTTTCATAGCGGTCTAATACCGGCTCTACAATATAGCGATCTCCCTTCAATGGTACATAATTATCAAATTCCGATGCAGGTATATCTTTTACCATCCTTCCTCTATCCGATATCTGCTCTGCTTTTACACTGGCACGATATGCTTCATCTGTAAAGCCTCCGGCAAAATTGACCAGAACATCTTTAAAAACCTCTCCCGGCTTTAGCTCGTAATATGCGGGCCGTTTTACCTCTCCTTCTATGGCTACTCTTACTCTGTAAGGCTGAACATTAATGATATCGTCATCTTCCAAAAGAACATCACCGCTTTTATCTCCCCGGAGTATGTAGTCATATACATCCACACTTTGTATGAGCATATTATTCCGGAAGAGCTGGATAGACCTCATCGAACCGATATCGTTAGGACCTCCTGCTTCGTATAAAGCATTGAGCAAGGTAGTGAGGGAAGATACCGTATAAGGTCCGGGACGCTTTACTTCTCCGTTAATATTTACCCGGATAGTTCTGATATTCGACAAGCTGACGGCCACCTCTGTTCCGTTACCAATTGCATACCTGTTTGCCCGTAAACGGTCTTTGATCATTTCTGTGGCGTTCTCTATCGTTTTGCCACCTACATATACATTACCCATTCCGGGCAGAAGGATATACCCTTCAGGTGTTACGGTCAGATTCCAGTCCACTACAGAATTTCCATATACATTAATTTTCAAACGATCGTCCGGACCAACTATATAATTCCGGGGAGTTGGGCGGTTAACGTTCGGGGCAAAGTTCGATTCGGGGTTATCAAAATACTCAACACCAAATACCGGCAGATCATCTTCTTTTTTATTTCTATACCTATCTAAATACACATCTTTCTTATCCTTCTTATCTTTCCTTATATCTGCATCTTCCTCATCGTCTTTGGACGTCTTTTTCTTAGTTTGTTTGTTGCTCGCATCGAGGAAGCTATCATCCAGAGATTGAATCCGTTTCATAAGCTTCGCTGCTTCCTGCCGGCTCATTCCCCTGTCCATAACTACTCTCTCCACTTCTTCAATGTCTCTTCCTGACTCTATTACCTGGTCAATAATTTTCTGAATTTGCTCATCCGTCAAGGCGTCAACTTTCACATTACTCAGGTTTTGCTGTAGTATACTTGACTTATCATACTGTGTTATTTCAAAGCTTTTCCTTGCAATATCTTTCTTTTGGTTCTGTTTTTTATCGAACGTTTGCCCCAATGCAGCATTAATAGAGATAACTGAACAAATTACAGTAAGTAAGAAAACGATATGTTTTGAGATGATCCTGTTCATGAGGAGCCAATAGAAGATATAAGTAAATAATTTATTTAAAATAAATGGTGCAAAATTACGATTTCTTTTTATAGGTAATCTCCTAAATCTTTTCCCTGGGCAGATATAAAAAAATTTCTTTTAGCAAATAATGGTGTTATATCCAGCCTATCCGGCGGCCAGTTGTTTATGAACAATGTCCCGTTGGCGCTCATATATATATACCGTACTGTACAGTAAAATAAAGGATGTAACGATTATTGCCAGTGCACTACTGTTATTGTAAAAGCATACCACGGTCAATGCTACAAGCACCTGCAGTGGCATAATAAATAATACGGGTAAATATACTTTGCCTTTAGCTCTGTTACGAAACAGTAATTGGTGAAGGTGAAAATCATCAGATTTAAGCGGAGAAATCCTGTCGTAGATAATTTTTCTTAAAGCGGAGAACGCTACTTCCCATAAAGGGTAGATCAGCAGTGCCGGCAATACTACAGGTGATATTTCGCCCGGATGGCGCTGTATGACAATAATACATAAAACGGTGATCATAAACCCGAGAAAATATGCGCCACCATCTCCCAGAAATATACGGCCATTGGGAAAATTGTATATCAGGAATGCTATTATGGCGGCGGCCAAAACCAGGCATATATACAGCAACGAAGCATCATTTACCATTATAGAGATGGCTGCAATACTCAATAATACACTTAGCACAATTCCGGCAGCCAGGCCATTTTGACCGTCCGTAAAATTTACGCCGTTTATAAGCGCTATAATAAAGCCTGTGCTGATAATGATACCCGCAGCTATCGGAAGTTCAAAATATTGCCATTGTGTCATAATACTCAGTGGTAGCATTATGAAGGTCATAACCGGAGAAAGGCACATTATGGCCAGACGTTGTTCAGGGCTTATCTTACCGGAATAATCTTCAAGAAAGCCGGCAATAAATGCAGGTATGGCTGAGAGGATAAGGTATCCGCCTATAATATTATCATTCAGCATGAACATCGACGAAAGAAAGATACCTAACCCTCCGATACGAGGGGTAGGCATTGCATGCACTTTTTGCACTTTGTCGTGCGCATCCAAAAAAATGCCTTTCTTATGCGTTACTTCAATAACCAGGTAATGAATGAGAAGTGATAAAGCAAACGATATTAAAATGTAAAAATATTGGACTTCATTTAACATGTTTCGTAAGATAATATAGTTATTGGCAAACGTAAACTACATAGTAATTATTATCTTTTTTACTTTTTTCTCTCATTTAAATGTTAGGAACGGTAATTTTTTCTCTTGGCGACCTACACTTGTGCCGGTTGGTGAAGGGTGTCTAAAAATTCCATAGAGGCGGCTTCCATCTTATGTACATTTTTATTGATCTGCGCATTAAGATAGTTATAAGCCACATAGGCCAGCAGGCCGATAATAAGCCCTACGGCAGAAGTAACCATCTTGGTATAAATACCTCCGGCGATGTGTTCTATGGAAAAGCCCTGATGTTGTATATTAAAGAAGAGAATAATCATCCCGGCTATAGTGCCCAGAAAACCGAACATAGGCGCTATTCCGGCTATAGTAGACAGAATACCCAGGTTCTTTTCCATCCGGTATACTTCAAGCTTGCCGGCAGCTTCCATTGATTTCTCTATGTGATCCATCGGTTTACCTATACGGCTAATACCTTTTCCTACCATCCGGGGAATAGCACCTTCGTAATTTTTACAAAGTGACTGTGCACCGGCAATGCTTCCTTCCGTAATCTTCTCCCGTATACGCATCATAAAATCTCCCGGTACCTGTCCTGATTTTCTGATAGCCAACAGACGTTCAACGAATATATACACGGCAATGATGCTACACAAAGCAAGCGGTATCATTAGCATCCCACCCTCCTTCAGTAAATACCAAAGGGACAGCTGTTCTGGAGCCTGGGATAAAGACGGAGCAATAGATGTGGCTGTATCAACAGGAATTTGTAAGAAAAGCATCCGAAAGTTTTAATAGTTATATTAAGACGCAAATATACAAAAGCATATCAAAAACCCCTCAGATCAAACCAAGGGGTATTTAAAAGAAACTTTTGCTTCTGTCCGACACTTTAAGAAATAGCAACTAATTCAATATCAAACACCAAGTCTTTACCTGCAAGGGGATGGTTAGCATCAAGAATCACAGAATCCTCCTTTACTTCAGAAACAATAACCGGAAAGTGGTTACCTTGGTTATCACTTAAGTGGAGCTGCATTCCTATTTCAGGTTTCGTATCCGGCGGAAAATCAGTTTTGGGAAACTCAATAAAATTTTCGGTGGCAGCCGGCCCGTAAGCTTCCTCTACAGGAATGGTTACTGTTTTCTTCTCGCCGACTTCCATATCTAATAGTGCATTGTCGAAACCTTTTATTACCTGTCCCTCACCCACTTTAAACTGAAGGGGTTCGCGGCCTTCTGAGCTGTCAAAGGTTGTTCCGTCATTTAATTTTCCATGATAATGCACTTGCACCGTATCTCCCGATTTTACTTTTGACATAGTTTTCTATTTTCGTAGTATTAAAATATTAAAAAAGGAACACAAGGTATCCCAATCTTTTGACCCGAACAAAAGATATTTAGTTTTTTAAGAATAATATAGAGTTAATATAAAATGTACAGTGAAAAGTGGTAAATTCAAACCTGGTATATTCTTATAGTACTTTTCCGGAAACAATACTTTTCTTCATATCCATTAGAAAGTTATCTATTACATATTTTTCAACATGAGTCATAGCCACAATTTTCCACCATTTGGGATCCCTGAAATTGTCGGCAACAAGATGGTATTTCTGTGCTATTGATTTTGGCATATACGTAGCATCAATAGTTACAATATTCATATAAGGATTACGGTAATAGCTGATTCCCATTTCACTAAGCGCATCACAGATGCTGTCTGTACGGTCTATCAGTTTCTGCATCATATAAGTCCAGCCGGCAGATCCGTGGGTCATTAATATCATCCATACAGCAACCGCATTAGCCCCGGAGCGGCTTCCGCAAATAGTAAAGTCTGTACCCTGAACGTAAGATGCTTCTTTTGTCTGAGTATATTCTATAAGGCCTTTCCTGCATAAAAAGATTCCCGTTCCGTAAGGAGCCTGAAGCATTTTGTGTCCATCGATCGTTATAGAGCTTATTTCGGGATTAGTAAAGCTCAGTGTTTTATCAGGACTTGTAAACGGATAAATAAATCCACCAAATGCTGCATCCACATGAACAAAATAATGATCAAAATATTGCTTGACGAGGTCTAAAATGGGAGTTGGAGTGTCAACGCCTCCAAACATTGTTGTTCCCATAGAAAGATGAACGATCAGGTATTTAATTCCCTTTTCCCGTGCCCGTTCCAGTTTACTTTTTAAGTCTTCAATATCCATTTCCCTGTCCTCATTCTTCACCGCAACAGATATGGGATGTATACCTAATATATTACATCCTTTATAGGCGGAATAATGTACATCTTCCGAAAAAAGCAAGCCTATTTCGTTAGGTTGAGCGCCCGATTCCTGCATAAAATAGTTCCGGTAGATCCACTGGGCCTGTATATTGGCCTCTGTTCCTCCCGGTGCTACATAGCCGTCATACCCGCCATGCGCCGCACCGAAGATCTCTTCTGCACAAATACGTATCAAATCGATCTCCAACTGTTGAGTTCCGGCAAAATAGCTTTCACTTGCACTATAGGTATGACACCCGATATGATTCGGGTTATTGATCAGCACCGAAAGAAAAGCGGCATCTTTTAGAAACGGGGCATTGAAATAAAATTGTTCCTGATCCAGGTAAGTTGCCGGTAATCCTAATATCGGCTCTTCACGGTAATTCAGGTTCTTTCCCAACGCATCAAAAACACGCGATTTGATATCTCTTACAGGCAATTTAGGCCAATACATTCCGATTATTTTATTTTGGCGGCAAAGGTAACACATAAGCTGTTTTTACAGGCATTCTTAAGTGTATATAAATAAATTTGTGCATTGTCATCGTAGAATGCATTTTTGCAGCATGATAGCAATTCCAACTAAAGACGAAATAAAGGAAGGCGCCGTTTTACTTGTAGATAAGCCTTTAACCTGGACGTCGTTTGATGCTTTAAACAAAATCAGAAGATATATTAATGTAAAAATAGGCCATTGCGGCACTTTAGACCCCTTAGCGACAGGATTACTGATTTGCTGCACCGGGAAAATGACCAAAAGAATCACGGATTATCAGAAACAGCCCAAAGAGTATACCGGCATAATACACCTCGGTGCAGTTACCCCAACTTATGACCTGGAATCTGAGCCTCGCGATTTCCAGCCCTACGCACACTTAACAGATGATGAGATCAGAAAAGCCGTCACGCAATTTACCGGTGAGATTATGCAGTTGCCTCCAGCACATTCGGCTATTCAAAAAGACGGGAAACGCGCTTATGAGCTGGCCCGGGCCGGAAAAGAAGTTAAACTGGAGCCACGGCCCGTGGAGATTTACGCGTTTGAGATTGAAAAGATTGTATTGCCGGAAGTGCATTTCTGGGTAGCGTGCAGTACGGGCACTTACATCCGCTCCTTAGCTAATGATTTTGGTGCTGCACTTGGTTGTGGAGGATATCTCCAGCAATTGCGCAGGTCTAAAATAGGGGATTTTAATGTGGATAACGCTTTAACTGTTGCAGAATGGGTTGATTTTCTTACAGAATGACCATAGTTTTCTGGTTTTATCGCCCATACGGGTATAAAAAAGGTGTTTTTATTATCTTTGCTTAAAATCAATGATAAATGAAGCAGATATCTACCATCTTGTCGACATGTATTGCCTTGATTTTTATGGCTTCGTGTGCCGTACCCAAGCCTATGGGTAAAACAGCTGCCAAATCTAGCCAGCCTGAATTCTTAGATGGCATTACATTGAACGGCGGCAGCAATAATGTTAAACTTACTCAAAAAAAACAAGTTTACCGACCTCAAAGAATTGGCTCCATACCTGAGGAGATAGAAACTGCCGAGATGATAAACAGTTCGCTGGTAAAGATCCGGGAAGGAAAGAGATCAAACCTGAGCCTTTACTCTTTTATTGAGAATTGGTATGGTACGCCTTATCGTTTAGGGGGCACCAATAAAAATGGTATTGATTGTTCCGCTTTTGTTCAGCAATTGTATGATGAAGTTTATAATTTAGGGTTATTGCGTACTTCCCGGGAACAGTTTTCTCATGCTGCCTCTATAAGAAGAGAAGAATTACGGGAAGGTGATCTGGTATTTTTCCGGATACGCTCTAAAAATATTTCCCACGTAGGTGTTTATTTATCGGATGGTAAATTTGTACACGCTTCCGTAAGCCGGGGCGTAGTTATCAGCGATCTCGATGATAAATACTGGCAGAGGTATTACGCTGGGGCCGGCAGAGTGGGATAGCCTAACTTGCTTACAGATTGTATTAATCTTATTTTTTTTCTTCAAAATATTGTTAGTTTTAAAAACGTTATTTACCTTTGCAATCCCAAACAGGGAACCGAGTTCTTTAAAAGCATGCAGAAGTAGCTCAGCTGGTAGAGCACAACCTTGCCAAGGTTGGGGTCGCGG
>JBEBVI010000025.1:0-20391 GCA_040392805.1 Taibaiella helva | reverse complement strand
GCAGCAAAACTTTGAATTTTTTTATCTTCAACAACGCCATCTATATCCAGGGGGCTTTTGAGGCCTCCGGTGTAGCTGCTTGTTACCCCAACACCTACAGGCACTTTTCCGTGGTAGAAATTAGCCTGGCTGATTGCTGCTACAGTATTGTTCTGACCTTTCAGTTTTATTTTAGCATCACTCTTCATAGTGATAGCTTCTGTGGCAGCAAGCCTTAATGAGGTTTTAACTTTTATATTGGCCCCTGCAAGGTCTAAAGCATTTTTGTCCTCTATAAAAAGTATAAACAGGTCTATATCTGCAATGATAGCATTATCCAACTGTGCAGATAATTTTCCATACATAGTGGAAGGATTATTTAAAAACCCACCGGATTTTTCTTTACCTGATTTAGATATCTTTTTAACAAAATACTCAAAGCCGGTAGGAGTGGATGCCAGTGTCCCCGGGAATTGGGCTTCGCTTATTTTTCCACCTGTTATTTTTGTAAAATCAGCATATACTTCTGTTTTTCCGGCTTCCCCGGCAGTTATAATTTCAAGGCCTTTTGCTTTTAGCATCGAGGTAAAATCCTGATACAGACTGTCAGTAACAGCCTGTATACCTGATTCGGTAATACTTTCCAAACCTACCGATAAAGAGGCATGGGCATCTCCTTTATATCCTCCGCCCAGCATACGTCCTCCCTGCTTGAAATCTTCTTTCTCATTATAAACCTGGTAGTTTACAGTGAAGGAAGCAATATAGATGCGGTTAGCATTTTTTACTTTATTAAGGCCGAAGGACTGGTCTTTAGGCTTAAAATCGCCAAGCGTTTGTGCTATGCAATGGCAGATAGAGATAGCAACGAATATAAACGTTAAAATAATTTTCATAATTTTTTATTTAGAGATTAAGAATACTGTAAAAATTATAGATTACGCTACAGCCGGGAAGATGTGAAAAAGTAGTATTCTTCAGTGGCGTTTCTCATATATCCGGTATGCATCGTTCGGCAGTTTTAATATTTCATCCTACTACTTTATTTACGGTTTTTGCGAAACCGTAGCACAAGAACGGAATGACAGCCGGGAATTGACCCTCGGTTTTTCTATTGTACTTTCAGCCGAAACTTACCTTCAGTAATATGTTTAGTAGATAAATCCTGATTATTATACCCGTCAAATTGGAATGTGCCTTCCACCACTCCGTTCTTATCGGAAGTTATGACAACAGCACCAGTACCTACGGTATTTGCACTGGAGGAAATTCCCGTTTCGGCTGCCCAGTAGTTAAGATCACCGGTTGCCATAGAGCCGGATGAGTAACGTGCATAATTATTTCCGGTGCTGCCTACACCAACAGTATAGCTTCCGGCACCCGTGTAGCTGCTCAGTATGTTGAGCATCATGGTTCCTCATTAGCTACGTTTTGAGGAATACTGATAGAAAGAGTACCGTCATGATACTTAAATGCTCCGAAGGTTGCGGGATCATTCAAATCTCCCGAAAAATCTGCTCCGTCTATTTCAGCAGTAAAATAATACTTGTCATTTCCTGAAGGGTCAGGATTTTGATTGTCCTCCTTTTTACAGGAAATGAACCCGCCTACCATAGTCAACAGGAATAGAGAGAGCTTTAAAAATCTACTATTCATCATTATTTATTGACATCCTCATAAGATCTTTTAAATATGCTCTGCTTTTTCAATAGCTACCTGGCTTATCCAACTTCCATCAGTACTGACTAACGGTGTTTTCCGTAAATGAACAGGTGGGATCATTTGATTATAATCCTGTTAGATATTCAAAATTTGATTTACAAAACTATATGCACTATATCATTTTGGCAATACCCTGCAAAGGGTATTTTTTCAGAATACTGCTCCACATTAATGCGTATAAAAACATCTTGCTAAATAGAGACTGATAAATAATTAGGATTTCATTGAATATTAACGAATTAAGAAATACCTCTTCCTACTTCTCTGTAAAGGTTTTAGCCTGGTTAGCCTTTAATCCTTGCAGATATGTTTCAGGAAAAGCCTGGAATATATACCTCCCTATCAAATGGCTACATCTCTTGCACACTCCCCATAGTCATCCCGGAGGGATCTAAACGTCGCTACCACAACCTAATCAGGGCATTCTTCCTTAGTACCTATAGACGCTTCCACCTGTACTGAGCTGTGCCGAAGTACCTGTCCTGAGCCCGTTCGACAAGCTCAGGGCGGGCATGGTCGAAGGGACGTGACATCAGGACGGGGAAGAGCTGATGTTTACTTAAGAAAATACAGTTATTTAGCAAACCCCAAATAATTATGAAAATAGCACAATGCGAGAATGATAAAATAAATAGACCAACTTAATTTTCTTAAAGGTTGAATACTCCTCTGCTGCGCATGCGCCTCGCGTGTGCCCGCAAACTAATAGCATTTGTCCGGTATAGCCCATATAACAACGAGGACCGCCTTTAATAAGACAGCCCTCGCTTTATGATTATTTTCTGATAATTTAATGACTTTCTTCTCCAGGTTTCAACGGAACATTTTGTGGTATAAAGTCATTACCATTACCATCATCTTTATAGTCATAAGGCCAGCGGTGTACTTCCGGTATTTCACCGGGCCAGTTACCATGACCCGGGTTAATCGGTGTAGTCCACTCAAGCGTAGTTGACCCCCAGGGATTCTGTGAAGTTATCTTGCGGCCTTTGAAAATGCTGATAAAGAAATTGAACACAAACAAAAGCTGGGCAAAGAAAGTGATGATCACCACAATACTGATAAAGCGGTTCAACTCAGCAAATTGTTTGAATGATTCCCATGCACTGTAATCATAATACCGGCGGGGCATACCTGCAAAACCTTCGTAGTGCATCGGCCAGAAGATAAGATAAGCGGCTGCCAGTGTAATAAAGAAATGCACATATCCTAAAGTAGTGTTCATCTGGCGTCCGAACATTTTAGGGAACCAGTGATATATACCGGCAAACATGCCGAAGAAGGAGCTAACCCCCATCACCAGGTGGAAGTGTGCAATAACAAAATAAGTATCGTGCAGGTGAATATCCAATGCAGAATTACCTAGGAAAATACCTGTAAGACCGCCGGAAATAAACAGGGATACGAAACCCAGCGCAAACAACATAGGTACCGTAAATTTAAGATTACCCCTCCATATAGTCGTCAGCCAGTTAAATACCTTAATGGCCGATGGTATGGCTATTAACAAAGTAAGCAGGACGAATATACTTCCCAGGAACGGGCTCATACCGGTAACGAACATATGGTGCGCCCATACCAGGAAGGCCAGCGAGGTAATACCAAGCAGCGAGATAATCATTGCCAGATATCCGAATATCGGCTTGCGGCTGTTTGTAGACAGGATCTCTGAAGCCATTCCCATACCCGGAAGCATTACGATGTACACCTCTGGGTGACCAAGGAACCAGAAAAGGTGTTGATACAGAATAGCCGAACCTCCTATGTGCGATAAAGCTCTACCGCCTATAAATATTTCTGAAAGGTAGAAACTGGTACCGGCATGCCGGTCAAAAAGCAACAGTACAAAACCGGAAAGTAACACAGGGAATGATAATACGCCTAATACTGCCGTAAACAGGAAAGACCACATAGTCAGCGGCATGCGCGTCATCTTCATTCCTTTGGTACGCATATTAAGAATGGTCGTAATATAGTTAAGACCCGCAAGTAATTGCGATACCACAAAAAGCGCCATAGAAATCAGCCACAGATCCATACCTATGCCCGATCCGAGAGAAGCTTCTCTTAAAGCGCTAAGCGGTGGATAGGTAGTCCAACCACCCGCAGCGGGGCCGGTTTGCACGAAAAGAGAGCCAAACATCAGCACACTGGAAATAAAGAAGATCCAGTAAGAAAGCATATTCATGAACGGCGACGCCATATCACGTGCTCCTATCTGCAGCGGAATGAGTAAATTACTGAATGTACCACTCAGACCGGCCGTTAATACAAAGAAGATCAGGATAGTACCATGCATGGTAACCAATGCATAATAAAACTCAGGCGTCAGCTTACCACCTTTGGCCCAATGCCCCAGGAATTGTTCCATAATAGGGAAGGTGTCCTCCGGAAACCCTAACTGCAAGCGGAAAAAAACCGAAAACAAGGCTCCGATAATAGCCCAGATAATTCCAGTAATAAGATATTGCTTGGCAATAACCTTATGGTCCATACTGAAGATCCACTTCATGATAAAGTGTTGCTCATGATGATCATGACCATTTCCATGGCCAGAGTCAATATGAGCGTGCGCAGCATGCGCTTGTCCAATGGTTGCTTCGTTACTCATTTTATTGTACTATTTCACTCCTTATATCAGAGTAATCTTTTCAAAAATTATTATCCTATCCCCTGCCCTAAACTAAATTCAAAAAATTATTATACAAACTTCTACCATTCTTAATATATAGTACTCACTTGCGCTGTTGTACCACCAGCTGCAGCAGTGTCTGCATTTTCCGGTGAGGCTTCACCAGGTTGGGCAGCCTCTGCATTTCCTTCCCCATGATGAATGGAGTAGTAGGAGGGCTGAGAGGCAATCCATTTGTTAAATTCAGCCTCTTCCTGTACGATTATGGTACCACGCATTGAATAGTGGCCCTTTCCACACATCTGGTCACATGCGATCTCATATACAAAATCAGGGTTATTGGTCTTTTTCTTCATTTCCTCAGAAGTGAACTTCGGAGTAAACCACATGGTGGTGGTAATTCCCGGAACAGCATCCATCTTCAGCCTGAAATGAGGCAATCCTACATCATGGATCACATCACGCGAATTGATCACCAAATGTACATTACGTTTATTGACAATGTGCATTTCGCCATTTTCAATGATAATATCATCTTTAGCTGCAGGGTCATTCCAGTCAAGCCCTAACACATTATTAGCATCATTAATCAGTTTAAAGCTCGTCTTGCCCAGAACGCCGTCCGGACCAGGATAACGAATGATCCAGTTAAATTGTTTACCCATTACCTGGACAACCATCGAATCTGCGGGTGCTACATCCGTCATGGCAAACCAGTTTTTAAGCCCGATCACCACCAAAGTAACCAATGCCAATGCCGGAACGGTAGTCCATAATACCTCTAACTTATTGTTATGCGCATAATAGTAAGATTTACGACCCGGAACAGACTGGTAGCGAAAAATAAAATAGAACAATGCAATGTGTGTCGCAAAAAAGACAAAGCCGGTAAGGATCAGTGTTACCATAAGCATTGAATCATAATTATCTCCCTGTACCGAGGCTGACTCCGGCAGCATTTTATCTATCAGATCAACATGGCATTTATAAATTCCTATCAGACCGAGGACAAAAAAAGCAAGCATTAACCAGGCCATCAGGCGGTTGGTCTGCACTTGAACCTTCTCTTCACCACGTAGAACGGTTGCTAATTCGCTGGCTTTTGCAATCTGATAAATAACTATAAAAACCAGAACAACTAAGGCGGTAACAATTAATCCCGACATTGCTTATTTATTTTATATACTCTGCCTAAACAGGCTTTTTATTTATTTTAATATTTCATCTTCAACAAGCCCCCACTGTCCGTATACCATACACCATCACTAGCTGACGTGTATCAAAGTTTCTTTCAGCAACGGATTGTTTTGAGGAACAAGGCTAGACTTTGATAAGGTTTTAGAAACAGACAAAATCAGTATACCGATAAATCCGCAGGGAATACCCAGCTCATACCAACTCAGATGCCAGTTTTCCTGTAAGGGGCCAGGCATAGTCATCACATAAAAATCCAGCCAGTGACCAAATATAATAGCAACAGCTATAAATACAGTGATGAAATAGTTGCGCTTACTCGGCCTCGTCATCAGTATAAGAATAGGAATCACAAAATTAAGGATCAGATTCGCCCAGAAGAAAGTAGCGTACGGACCTTGCATACGAATCTTGAAATAAATGGTCTCTTCCGGAATATTCGCATACCAGATCAGCATAAACTGGGCAAACCACAGGTAGGTCCAGAAGATACTGAAAGCAAACAGGAACTTACCCAGATCATGCAAATGTTCCTTGGTAACAAATTCAAGATTACCCTGATTTTTAAGATAAACCGTCCATAATAATATCAATGCCATACCACTCACAAACGAGCTCGCAAATACATACCAGCTAAAGAGTGTTGAATACCAGTGCGCATCTATGCTCATGATCCAGAACCACGGTGTAGTGCTCATCATGGTCAATGCATATACAAATAAAAAGGCGCCACTGAAAGCTACCATTTTCCAGTATATCTTGGTCGTATTTTTAGGAGCAGCATCTTCAGCAAGCGACATAGCCCTGAATTTTATACCGAACCAGCTCCACAGGGCTACAGTAACAATGGAAAAGCCGGCAAACATTCCTTTATTTAAAAAAGCAGATTTCCCTTCCAGTACCTTGTCTCCCTTAGGATTTACCCAGTGAAATACAGGGTTATGATCGCCCAGCACAAAAACTATGGCAAATAAAACAACTAATGCAATTACCCCGAATATCCACACATTAGCCCCGATAGCTTCCGGAATTCTGCGGTAAGCTACTATCCAGCCGCCCTGGGCCAGGCCCGCCGCAGCCATAATAAATATTGATATAGTAGTGATAAATAGGAAGAATACACTGTTCTGCAATAAAACAGTCCAAAAACGAGCCTGATCATGTTCCGAACCACCCTGTAAGGCAATGGCGCCGATTACCAAAGTGAGTATACCGATAATCAGTAGCGTCAATCCTGTAGATTTTAAACGGGCTGGTATTTCAAAACGTTCCGTAATCATAATAGTGAGCTAATAAAGCATTTATAATTAAAAATTATTGGTAGTTTGTCTGATTTTATAACGATAAACAACTACTGTACCTGTACCGAATCTGCCGCTACAGCAACCGGAGCTTCCTGAGCCGGGGCATCGCCCGCACCCATAGTAAAGGGCGCTCCGCCATTTTGCGACTGTACCTGCTTAATGTAGGCAATAACAGCCCAGCGCTGATGCACGTCAAGCTGAGACGCGTAGGAACCCATCATATTCTTACCATACATTATAGCATGATACATCCTGCCTTCGGTCATAGTCAGGTAAGCCGGCCCGGATTTAAGATTGGCAGGCATCGCTGCAAACTTGCCGCTTGCATACAGAGGACCTTCACCGTTCAGCTCCGCACCGTGGCAAATGCCGCAATGTATATCATACATGCGCTTTCCCTCCTCCAGTTCCTTTTCCGTAAACTTATAGGGGGATTTCAGAGCATCATAAGCTGCCGTATCCGCCTCGGTAAGATGGTCAGGTAAGGCATGCCCCCTGGCTATAGTACCTTTAACCGGCAACTGGCTTGTCAAACCGTTATTTGTAACCGGGTTCTCGGTATAAGCATCGTATGCGCGGGAGTAAGTCATATCAGGCGCGTAGGTCTTACCCGGGTTACGACGGATATCTCCGCTATTGCAGGCCATAAGAAAAGCCGAACCTGCTACCGCTAACGTTATTAAATAATTTCTCTTCATGTTATTCTATTCAATAATAGGCATTTGCACCCATCATAAAAATACTAAGCAAGTTGTTTTTGATATTCCTCATCTTTATGCCACCAGCCATACCACCAGCCTTCTTCAGCCGCCTGCACACTGGTTTCCAGGGCGCCGGTAGTTTTCAGAAAATCCACAATCTCCGTCTCTGTAGAAGGATCCGTGATCTCCATGGCTATAACAAAATAATCATCTGTCTGACGCGGATGGAAAATATGCTTCTTAACACCCGGCATGATCTGGTTCAGGTAGCAATACGTTAAAACCATACCCACAGCAGAAAAAAGCACCGTTAACTCAAAGGTAATGGGAATAAATGCAGGAAGGGCAAAAAACGGCTTTCCGCCATAGTTAATCGGCCAGTCCTTTGTAAAGATCCAGCTCATAAATCCTAATGCCGTGGCCGTACCGGCAATACCGTAACAAAAGCCGGCAATATGCAGGTCTGTTTCTTTATGCCCCAGCGCCACATCCAGACCGTGCACCGGGAATGGAGTATACACATCGTGAAGCTTGTAACCGCTTTTACGAACCTTTTCCACTGCGGGAAAAAGTACCGCTTCATCATCATAACAAGCTACTGCAAATTTTTTTATAGCCATTTCGTTAGTATTATTTGATTGATAACGGGCTAAAGCCGCTAAACAATTAAAAAATTAGTGTGCGTGTTCTGCTATATGAATAAATTCTTCTGCCGATTTCTCATCTAAATGCTCCATTTTCTTCTTGTAGTTATTACCGGAAGTTTTAAGGGTAAACTTAATTTCCGCAATAGCAACCACGGGGAAATACTTTGCAAAAAGGAAAAAGCATGTAAAAAACAAGCCGAAAGTTCCGATATAAAAACCGATCTCTGTCCACGTAGGGCTGTAATAAGTCCAGGAAGAAGGTAAATAGTCACGATATAACGATGTCACAATGATCACAAAACGTTCAAACCACATACCTATATTCACCACTATAGATAATATAAAAGTAAAGACTACGTTACGACGAAGTTTCTTAAACCAGAAGAACTGAGGCGATACCACATTACAGGTCATCATAGCCCAATAGCTCCACCAATAAGGCCCTAACACACGCCATTTAAAAGCCTGCTGCTCATATACTACCTGGCTGTACCAGGCCGTAAACAATTCGGTCAGGTAAGCCACGCCCACAATAGAACCGGTAAGTACAATCACTTTATTCATTGCCTCAATATGACCCAGGGTAATATAATCTTCCATACGGAAGATTTTCCGCACCAGAATAAGCAGCGTCTGCACCATCGCAAAGCCGGAGAATACCGCGCCCGCAACGAAGTAAGGCGGGAAGATGGTAGCGTGCCAGCCCGGTATTACAGAAGTGGCAAAGTCGAAAGATACGATAGTGTGCACAGATAATACCAGTGGTGTAGACAAGCCCGCCAACACTAAAGATAGTGACTCAAAACGCTGCCAGTTCTTTGCCGTTCCGGTCCAGCCGAATGAGGCCAGTCCGTATAATCTCTTGCGAAGCTTGGTTTTAGCCCGGTCCCTCACGGTAGCAAAATCAGGTATAAGACCAGAATACCAGAACAATAAGGAAACAGTAAAGTAAGTAGAGATCGCAAACACGTCCCACAAAAGTGCAGAGTTAAAGTTGGGCCATAAAGCACCTCTTGTATTAGGTAAAGGCAAAACATAAAATGCATTCCATACACGTCCCATGTGGAAAATAGGGAACTGTCCCGCACACATTACCGCAAAAATCGTCATGGCCTCAGCAGCCCGGTTTACCCCGGTTCGCCAGCCCTGGCGGAATAAAAGCAGAATCGCAGAGATCAGCGTACCGGCGTGACCGATACCTACCCACCAAACGAAGTTGGTAATATCCCATCCCCAGCCTACAGTTTTATTGATACCCCAGGTACCCAGCCCCCAGTAAACTTCCCAGAAAACCGAGAAAACCCCGAAGCCTAATAACAGCAGGGAAAAAACAAAACCCATGTACCATAACCTGCCTGGCTTTTGTTCAATCGGGCGGCATATGTCCTCAGTTACCTGAGCATATGTTTTGTCGCCGTTAATTAAAGGCTCCCGAACAAACGATTCATATTTAAGATGCATAACGTGTAATTAGCTGGATAATGATTTAAACAATATTTAAAAAATAACCAGATTAACCAAATTCTAAGTTATTATCAAAAGTTTTTTCTACAATTAGATATGCTGGTGATACAGTTGATCATTCTCTGTACCTGCTACAATTTCATTCGTATTCCTGATCTTCGACAGATAGCTTACATTAGGCAATACGTGAAGCGACTCCAGCATATAGAATACACGCTCTTTATTATCCTCGTAACGAACTTTATAAATAGCGCTCTCCTTATCGTTTACATTACCAAAGGTGATACAGTCACCAGCACAAGCCCTCTGGCAGGCAGTGGAAACGTGGCGGTCTTCCAGTGGTATGCCTTCTTTCTTAGCAGCCAGCTTACCTTCCTGGAGGCGCTGCACGCAGAAAGAACATTTTTCCATTACCCCACGGCTACGTACCGTAACATCCGGGTTTAATACCATACGGGTAAGATCATCGTTGATATCATCCCTCAGGCCGTCTTCATAAAGGTTATCGGCAAAACTGTCCGCACCGTTAAAGTCCATCCAGTTAAAGCGACGTACTTTATAAGGACAGTTATTCGCACAATATTTCGTACCGATACAACGGTTATAAGCCATTTGGTTCAGCCCCTCACTGCTGTGGTTGGTTGCAGACACCGGGCAAACGTTTTCGCAGGGAGCATTGTCGCAGTGCATACACATAACCGGCTGGAATACGGCCTGGATGGAATCCGGATCATCCGGGTTACCGCTGAAGTAACGGTCTATACGGATCCAGCTCATTTCCTGGGCTTTCAGCACCTCATGTTTTCCTACAACGGAAACGTTATTTTCAGCCTGGCAGGCTACCACACAAGCACCACATCCGGTACAGGCGTTGAGGTCGATGCTCATTCCCCAATGTATACCCGGCTTTTCATGCACTGGATATAAAGTTCCGTTCTTCTCAAACGCTTTTTCATCAAAATCCGCATTCGGATCTTCCTCATGATGGCCTTCCCAATGCAGGTGGGTGTAATGTGCCAGTTCTTTTTTACGCTCTTCTATAAGATGCCTCGGGTTCTCCTGGAACTCCTTCAGCGTATATTCTTTAATAATCGGCCGGGCCTCGTAGCTATGGTGTGTTTGCGTAATGGCTACCTGGTACAATGCCCCGGTTTGTTCAATGGACACCGGATTGGCATAATTAAACGTCTGACCATTAAAAGTGACCAGCGGATAAGCATTCTTACCATTCACGGAAGCCCTGCCCACCTGTGCGTCCCTGCCATATCCTGCCGCAATACCTATAACATCGTTATGGAAGCCGGGCACAACCACCACCGGAAGCTCTACAGATTTTTTATTTACAGTTACTTTTAAAACCTTCTTACGGGTATCCACCTGGTTAATACCGGTCAGTTCTGCGTTAAAATGCTCTTTAGCCGTCTTGGGTGACATACAAACGTAGTTATCCCATGTCGCTTTAGTAATCGGGTCAGGCATTTCCTGCAGCCAGGGGTTATTACTCCAGGCACCTCCGTAGCCGATAGCTACGGTTTCATAAACTACCAATTCATATTTACCGTCTCCGGAAGGTGCAGCAGACACTTTAGCAATGGCCGCATTAACATCTCCGGAAAAAGAGGCTCCGGCAAAACTTACTGTTTCCGGCTCTACTACCCCGTCCTGAAGCGCTTTATCGAAATTAGATTGTCCGCCTAATTTTGATATCCAGTATTTATTAAATAATTCGTGGTAAGTTTCTTCCGCCCCGCTCCATTTCAATAAGCTGTCCTGGAAAGCCCTGGTCTTGAACAAAGGCGCTATGGTAGGCTGAATGAAGCTGTAATAACCTGCTTTAGGCTCGGCATCTCCCCAGCTCTCTAACCAGTGGTGATCCGGTACGGCATAAGCGCACAGCTGTGTGGTCTCATCCATCCGGTCGTTAAAAGAAACGGATAAGCCCGCCTTCGGTAACGCCTTCCTGAATTTCTCACTGTCAAAATAGTCGTATGCGGGGTTTACATTATGAAACAGCACCGCACCAACCTGTCCGGCATCCAAAGCATCTACAAAGCGAACCATATCGCTGTCCACACCTTGTTTATAATTAGCCGTATTCGCCCAGTTTATAGTAGTACCATTCGCTCCGATAGCATTGTTTATGGCATTTACAATGATCTGTATATTTACATCATTGCTGCCGCATACCACAAGTCCTTTTCCTTTTTTCAGATCCCGGGCTGCAGAAGTGACCAGGTCATTCAGTTTCTTCGACTTAAATGCCGGAGCCGTTCCGCTGGTAACTGCCGCATAAAGGGCTGCAGCTACGTTACCGAATTCAGATGGTTTGCAGGTAGCACGCTCATCAGCATTGGCGCCCGTCATGCTCATAACGGCCTCCACCTGATAATGCTTGTTCATCCGCACACTTTTACCATCCCTGGCATTGATCTTCCGGTTTTTGATATACCCCGAGCTGAATTCTACCGGTGACAGCCAGGTTCCTAAAAAGTCGGCGCCCAGGCTGAATATTGTTTCCGCTTCATCAAAATGGTAAGAAGGCATGGCCTTTTTACCGTATGAAGCCTCATTAGCCAGCAACATACCCGAATAAGAAACAGGATCATATTGTATATGCCTGGCATTCGGGTATCTGGAGAGAAAGCGGTTAATGACCTCTTTCGTGGTCGGGCTTATGATAGTCCCGGTTACCAGGTATATTTCCCCATTAGCGGCAGCCAGTGCCTGGGTAATGGGTGTATCTATTTTTTCAAAAGTATCAACAGATTTACCCGCCTTTTTATCGTAGGGTTGGCGCAGGCGGGTCTTGTCGTAAAGACTTAAGGTTGCAGCTACAACACGGGCAGAGGTGCCTCCGCGGGTAACGGACGAGCTGTGATTTCCCTCTATCATGATCGGGCGTCCATCACGCGTTTTTACCAGTACGGAACAATAATCGCCGTTATCTACAAAAGTGGAGGCATAATAATTAGCAACCCCCGGTGTAAGCAATTCGGCATCCGGTCTTATAGCGTAAGGTATTGCTTTTCTGACAGGCATTTCGCAACTCGCCGCTACTGTAGCAGCCAGTGTACTGAACCCTAAAAATTTCAGGAAATCTCTTCTGGGGGTAGTTGCATTCAGCAATTTGTCACTTAAATCCATAGCAGGAAGATCCTGCTGAAACTCATTTTCAACAATCTGTTGATGCTCCGGAGTCTGCTCCAGTTGTTCTAATCCCTTCCAGTATTGTTTCTGACTCATACGTCTGATATGTAAAATATAAAATGTACAAACGCGAAATATGACTTACCGCAATTTTTCCACCTTAATATTCGTAGTTCCTTAAAAATTTACAATCAAAATAAAGATTACAACTCTATGTCGCCGAGAACGATTAATAGTGGCATTTCTGACACTCGGTACCACCAAGCTCCGCTTCTGTAACGCCTTCACGTTTACCGGATTTTATCTCATCATGGTACTTCTGGAAAATGCTGTAATAGTCGTTCTCTTTAAACTGAACATTTGTCTGACGATGGCAATTAATACACCAGCCCATAGACAGGTCAGCGGCCTGGAATACCTCATCCATTTCCTGTACGGCGCCATGACAGGTCTGGCACTGTACTTTTCCAACGGCAACGTGCTGTGCGTGGTTAAAGTAAACGTGATCCGGCAGGTTATGGATCTTAACCCATTCTATCGGTGTAGCCATTATATTCCCGTTTTCATCGCGCTTATAATCTTTCGCTACGGGATCCCAGCCGGCGGCGGCATACAATTTCTGAATTTCTTCCGTACCGTTCACTTCTTTTCCTTCGTAGGTGTATAATTTCTCGGTACCCGTATATTCGTTGATCTGCTTGTGACAGTTCATACAGGTATTAGTTGAAGGTATCATTGCCTGGCGGCTTTTTTCCGCACCGGAGTGGCAATACTGGCAGTTAATCTGGTTAATACCGGCATGCACTTTGTGCGAATAGAAGATAGGCTGCTGCGGCATGTAGTTTTGCTGGCGCCCCATATTAACCGATCCGTTCACGATCCAGTATCCGGCCAGCGACAACAATACAATACCGGTTATGGCAATGGTAATTTTATTTCTGTAGAGCGGGGTTTCTTTTTTATTGGGCTGCCCCTCTTTATCATTTGCTACACGATTCAGGGTCTTGTTAACACGTGCAAGAATAATGATCAGTATAGCTAAAATAAGGGTTATGGTCGTGTAAAGCCAGGTATTATCTTTCTCAACCGGAGCAGCCGCACCACCACCTGCAGGAGCCGCTCCCGGAGGCTGTACGCTGTTCACATACGCAAAAATGTTATCGATTTCCTCATCTTTCAGATTGGTAAACGATGTCATCGGGATCTTATTCCACTTATTGAAGACCTCGTTAGCGTATTTGTCTCCGCTGGCTATAAGGGCAGACGAATTGCGTACCCATTTATAAAGCCACTCTTTGCTGGGCACGTCCTTGTCCACGCCTTGAAGCGCCGGACCGGTTGCATCCTTAAGAGGGTTGTGACAGCTGGCGCAGTTAGCCGAAAAAAGGGCTTTACCTGCAGCTATATCCTGGGCTGAAGCCGAAAAGGATAAAAAAGAAAGGATTAAAGCAAGCGTAAGGAAACTGATACGCCTGAAAAATGGATTTGACCTTAGAAATACAGACACGTGTAAACTATTTTATTATTTTACTGATCCTATTAGCCTATGTGGCGGCAAAAGTACAACACGATCTGCAAAGTTTCTACACATTTGTTAAAAAAAATTCATCAATAGTGGTGCGGCTTCCAGCATATTCAATTGTCATTTTGAATATATGTTTGTCATTTTTTTGTCATTTATTGGTCTGAAAACCGTCATGGTACAATAATTTCACACAAAGAAACAAAGATTATAAAGACAACTACGTAAAGTATTCAATATCAATTTTTGTTTCGTAGTTGGTTGTGTGGTATGGGTGTAAATTTCACACAAAGAGGCAAAGATTGCGAAGGTAACTACGCCAATCTTCGTCTCTTTGCTTTGTTCGTTCGATTTGTGTGAAATAAAAAAGAAAGCTAATATGAAATACAGGATATTTTAAAATATTTCTTCGTGTTTGCACGTAATCGGAACCGCTCATCCAAACGCATGCCCACAACCCAGACAATCTTTTTATTGCTTTCCAGCACCCATACTTTATTTTTCTCATGCATGCCCAGCTTCTCGCTGATCAGGAAACGGCTGACCTTCTTTTTCTTCATATCCATGCCTATAGGATAAAAATAATCGCCTGTTTTCCAGGGACGGAGCACCAAAGGAAACTCCAGCCGGGCAAGGTCTATAAAAGCTATATTTTTACCTGCGGCAATGGCCTGCTGAATAGATTGCTCTGAACAAGCCGCCTTATCTATCTTCAACCGGAAAAGCCTGGTTTGTACCTCCGGGGTTTCCGGTTCTATAAGGATGTGCGCACTTTCTGTTGCCTCTTTCGATGTGATAACCAGGAAATCCCGGTTATGTATAATATGGTGTGTGGAGGATGAAACATATCTTCCCGACTCCCCATACATAATATTCACGATATCTGTTATCTGGTGCGGAGAAAAATGGAAAGGTTGCACCAATTCCCACATAATGGTATGCAATGGATGACAATTCTTCAGCTTACGTATAGGGATATACCAGTCTTCCCCTCTTCTTTCCAGTAATTTTTTACGGTACCATTCTATTGCTTCATCATACAACAATTCTGCCTCTCTGAAACGTTCGGTATCCTTCCTCAGGTTTTCCACCGCCCCCGGCACGATCTCCTCCAGGACGGGTATAATACGATGCCTTATAGCATTACGTATATAATTGTCTTTTTTATTACTACTATCTTCTCTCCATTCCAGCTGCTGTTCCTGCGCCCATTTTAAAATGTCCTGCCGGTTAAAAGACAGTAAAGGCCGTATCACATAGCCCTGTTGGGGTAGTATGCCATGAAGCCCGCTGATGCCGGTGCCTTTGATCAGGTTAATAAGAAGGGTTTCAACAGAATCCTGCGCATGATGCGCCGTTGCAATAAAATCATAATTGAGCTCCCGGCGTAACGCATCAAACCATTGATACCGCTGTGTACGTGCCGTATCCTGCAGGTTACCACCCTTACTTTCCAGTACCCGGCGGGTATCAAAATGCTGTACATAAAGAGGCACCTTATTCCGGGCCGCCCACTTACGGACCAGCTGCTCATCGCCGTCCGACTCTTCGCCCCGCAGGTGAAAATTGCAATGCGCCAGGGACAGCTCCAGATTTGTGCGTCTCAGCACATCGGCCAGCACCATGCTATCCACTCCACCGCTGACCGCCACAAGTACCCGCCTGCCTTCCCAACCGTTGGCTTTCAAAATGTACTCTATCCTGTCTTTCATCTTATCGCATTGTGATTGATTAAACAGTCCGGTTGTGTCCCGCGACGAGACAATGACTTTGAGTAGATGCCTGTATTCACATAAAATGGACAATGTCTGTCTTCAAAAAATGAAGTTTCACACAAAGAGACGAAGATTGCAAAGGCCACAACGTAAAGTATTTAATCTCAATCTTTGTTTCGTAGTTTTCTTTGTTCGCTTTGCGTGAAACAAACAAACCGCTAACCTAATAGGCCTTAGCAAACAAAACCCTTTGCGTAGACGGTTTGCCACTAAGGATACAGGTGCCGGCTTCCTGTTCATTGTCGAGTGGGATACACCTGATTGTCGCCTTGGTTTTTGCCTTGATCTCCTCCTCTGTTTCCGGCGTAGCATCCCAATGGGCAGCAATGAAGCCGCCTTTATTTTCCAGTGTCTGCACAAATTCCTCCCAGCTGTCTACTTTGGTAATGTGCGCATCCCGGTATGCCCTGGCTTTTTCATACATATCCTTCTGTATCTCTTCCAGGAGCTCCGCAACATAAGTGTCCAGGTTATCCAGCGAAATGCTCTTCTTTTCCCTGGTGTCCCGGCGGGCCACTTCTGCCTGGTTTTGTTCTATATCTTTTAGGCCGATGGCAATACGGACAGGAACACCCTGCATTTCGTATTGTGCGAATTTCCATCCCGGGCGGTTATGGTCATCGTTATCGTATTTTACCGAAATGCCTTTCTGTTTCAGCGAGCGGGTCAGTGCATTTACTTTTTCATCTATAACCGGCTTGGATTCCGCCCCTTTATATATGGGGACAATAACCACCTGGAGCGGGGCAATTTTCGGCGGAAGCACCAGGCCGTCATCGTCACTATGTGCCATGACCAATGCGCCTATCAAACGTGTGCTCACACCCCAACTGGTCGCCCATACATATTCCAGCTTATTATCTTTATCAGAGAAACGGACATCAAAAGCTTTGGCAAAATTCTGTCCCAGGAAATGGGAAGTACCGGCCTGCAACGCCTTGCCATCCTGCATCAGGGCTTCTATACAATAGGTATCTTCCGCCCCGGCAAAGCGCTCGTTGGCCGACTTCACACCTTTAATTACCGGCAACGCCATATATTCTTCTGCAAATGAGGCATATACGTCCAGCATTTGCACGGTTTCCGCTATGGCTTCTTCTTTGGTTGCATGCGCGGTATGTCCTTCCTGCCACAAAAACTCTGCCGTGCGCAGGAATAAACGGGTACGCATTTCCCAACGGACCACGTTGGCCCATTGGTTGATCAGGATAGGCAAATCTCTGTAGGACTGGATCCAGCCTTTATACGTATTCCATATGATTGCCTCGGAAGTCGGGCGGACAATCAGCTCCTCTTCCAGCCGGGCTTCTTCATCCACGATCAGCTTTCCTTTGGATTGCGGATCGGTCTTTAACCGGTAATGCGTTACCACAGCGCACTCTTTCGCAAAACCTTCCGCGTTTTTTTCTTCGGCTTCAAAGAGGCTCTTGGGAACGAAAAGCGGGAAATAGGCGTTCTGATGCCCGGTGTCTTTAAACATCCTGTCCAGCACATCCCTCATATTTTCCCAGAGTGCAAAACCATAGGGTTTGATCACCATGCAGCCCCGGACTGCCGAATAATCAGCCAGCTCACCCTTCAAAACCAGGTCATT
The DNA here is from genome assembly GCA_040392805.1 of Taibaiella helva. Classification (GTDB taxonomy): domain Bacteria; phylum Bacteroidota; class Bacteroidia; order Chitinophagales; family Chitinophagaceae; genus Taibaiella; species Taibaiella helvus_B. Next base: position 2,710 of record JBEBVI010000025.1, on the reverse strand, counting down.
ATACCATTGTGCATAATCCTTTTCCCTACTTGTAATTTCTTTGCTCATTCCTTTAAACCTTCTGTGTTAGTTAATAGTCTATGTTTATTGTAAAATTTGGGGCAAAAGTAGTATTTTTGATCCTATATATCAGGCAAGTAAACACATTTTGCCTGCCGTCTTTACAAGTAAATATATTATTTTTTATGAAACGTTTGATTTTAGCAGGTTTGGGATGGGCTTTGATCTCCGGCCCGTTATTCGCCCAGAATAACGGGGGCTATGTTGACGACGTATATTATAATGGCTCCATGGCGGAACAAGACGCCCGGTCTTCTGCAAAAAAACAGAAACAACGGGAACAGTCTGCCACCGGCGATTATGATGCATACAACAGTTCGGCCTACGATGATTATAATAATTATCAGGATAACGGGGATTACTATGATGAGTCATACATAGACTATGATGATGATTCCTATACCAGCCGTATCCGCCGCTTTTACTATCCCATGGCCAGTGTCGGCTACTGGGGTGGCATATATAGTCCCTTCTGGAATAGTCCGTTCTACGCTAATCCCTACTATGGATGGGGAGGCTGGTATACACCCGGCTTCAGTGTTTCCGTCGGATGGGGAGGCGGACCTTACTGGAATAATTGCTGGGGTATGAATGCCTGGTACGGATATGGTGGCTTCAGCTCCTGGTATATGCCGTACGGCAGCTACTACTCCGGCTGGAACAACGGCTTCTGGAACGGGTATTATGCCGGTTTTTACGATGGCATACGTAATAATTACCCTTACGGACGCACCAATGTTGTTTATGGTCCCAGGGGAACACGGAACGGTATGCTTTCCTCCGGCGCTTACAGCAGAAGCGGAAGGATGCAGGCCTACGACAGAGGCGGAAGGATGATGCAGCCGCAAAGAGGTGTGGGCAATTCAGCTACACCAAGAGCTAACGGTATCAATAATGGTACTCCGGGCCGGACAACAAGAGGCTTCCAGACCATAGAAGGCCGTAGCAGCGGAAGAAACGGTGAGGCGATCAGGGTCAGTGAAGGAAACCGGAACGGAGCACAAGTCAGCCCCAATGCAACAAGGGATATGAATGCCGGACGACCGGTAATACGCGAGAATAACATCAACAACGACCGGAACAATATCAGGATACAGCAGCAACAGCCGGCCAGGCAGGACTTCAATATAAGAAGGAACGACCAGCAACCGGCAATAAGGCAGCAAAACAATACGCCGGCACCGCAAAGATATTCGCCGAGCCCGGCGCCTTCACGAAATTTCAGTAGCCCTGCACCGTCACGGAGCTTTAGCAGCCCTGCACCGTCACGCAGTTTCAGCAGTCCTGCACCGTCACGCAGTTTCAGCAGTCCGGCGCCAAGCCGCTCCGGAAGCTTTGGCGGAGGTAGCAGCGGTAGGATGTCCGGGGGAAGAAGATAGTGAGTAAATCAAAAGTCAAAAATAAAAAGAGAGAAGGGTTCTTACGGACCCTTCTCTCTTTTTGTGGCAGATAATGAATGAGCAGTTTGAGCGTATGTGGCCCAAGTAAGGCCGGCAAAATAGATTCCGGGATATTGCCATGAATGAGGCCCTAATGACAGGTAATGAATCAGGAATTGGACAATCAGTTTATTGTAATCAATATTACTCACCACCTGATTACTAAGTAACGGTGTCAAAATAACTTCCCGGTTCTAAAGCTTGGAAGATGTCTCCACAAAGTCTACCCTGAGCGCAGCCGAAGGAGTCGACATGACGGTACTTGGGTATCGTTGCATCGTTGCCTTCCGCTGCCCCGTTGCGTGAAACAGTCAGACGCCTGATCTGTATCACACCTTATCCTGTAATATCCCCTGCTCCATCACTGTCTTTATTAATGACGCCTTATTGTTTACCCCCAGCTTTTTACAAAGGTTAAACCGATGGGTTTCCACGGTACGCAGGCTCAGGTATAATTGGCTGGCTATGTCCTGGCTGGACTTATCTTCCATGATCAGTTTGAGGATCTCCAGTTCCCTGTTGGTGAGCTCCGGGTTCTTTAATACTTCCCAGCTTTTCTGGTTGAAATTATAGCTCAGCTTTTCCTTCAGCGCCGGATCGATATAGTCCCCGCCCCGGTAGATATCTTTTATGGCCCCGATCAGTGATGTTTTATCCGTATTCTTCAGGATGTATCCCTTACAACCGTTCTTCATCATCTTCTTGACATATACCGGCGCATCCAGGCTGGTGATGGCCAGTATCTTCAGTTCCGGGTACTTGTGCATAATGGTGGCGGCCAGCTCCATGCCGTCACAATCCGGCAATAAGATATCCAGCAATAATACATCCGGCAGCTCTTTGCGTAAACCTGACAGCAGGTCTTCGCCATTCACAAAGGTTCCCCGTACCTCTATCTCGGGCGAGCTGTACAGCATATTCTGCAAGCCTTCTACAGCCAGGGGATGATCGTCTGTAATAAATATGGAAATAGCCATGTTTGTATTTTTTATGCGTGGTGTTTGGATATTAAGATATTCGGACAATTGGATATTAAGATGTTTGGACAATCCTTCTTTTGCTTTTCGTTCATCTGCCGTCCCTTAATGCTCTTCCGACTTAAGTAACGGTACCAAAATAACTTCCCGGCCTCAAAGCCTGGGAGATACCTCCACAATCTACCCTGAGCACAGCCGAAGGGGTCGGCATGACGGTATTTACTTCGGCACAGC
>JBEBVI010000024.1:0-20718 GCA_040392805.1 Taibaiella helva | reverse complement strand
TAATTATACCGACCATTTGGGAAATGTATATGTAACGGGACAGTTTGGAGGTACGGTTGACTTTAATGCGCAAGGGACTAACCCCTATGTTATTTCAGTATATGGAGGTTATGATGTTTTTGTTACAAAGTTTGATTCCTCCGGCAAATTTCAATGGGCGGGCAGCTTAGGTGGAAAAAGCTTTGATGTAGGCTTTGGTATTGCAGTTGATTTGTCGGGTAATGTATATACTACCGGGTATTTCAGCGATACTGCTGATTTTAATCCTGATATGGCCGCTACCGGTACGTATAATCTTATATCACGTAAAGGATATGATGTTTTTGTTTCAAAACTGGATTCTGCCGGCCGGTTTGTGTGGGCAAAGCAATTGGGCGGTGAAAGCACCGATCAGGGTAATGCTATAGCCTTGGATGGCGCCGGTAATGTTTATATTGCCGGACAGTTTCAGGGCAAGGCCAATTTTCATACAGGAGGAGGCATAGCTGATACCTTCTATCTTACTTCGACAGGTAGCAATGATATCTTTGTTTCCAAATTGGATCCATCGGGAAATATGGTATGGACGAATCAAATGGGAGGTGGTAAGAGCGATGTGGCAAAGGGTATTGCCGTGGATGCAAATAATAATGTTGCCGTAACAGGCTCTTTTGCCGGAAGTGCTAATTTCGGTTCTTTCCCACTGACCTCGGACGGAGGAACCTTTAATGATGTATTTATTTGCAAGCTGGATGGGTCCGGCAATGTTCAGTGGGCTAAAGGAATAGGCGGTAATTTTACAGATGAAGGTAAAGATATTGCCTTCGACCCTGTTGGGAATGTATATACAGTCGGTAACTTTTTTAATACTGTTGATTTCGATCCTGGTTCCAATACCTTTGATTTAACTGATCCGGGTGGAACAGGGATTTTTGTACTTAAGCTGGATCCGTCAGGAAATTTCGTATGGGCTAAAGCTATGGGAGCACAAAATGCAGATGAAGGAGAAAGTATAAAAGTAGATAAGAACGGGAATGTATATTGCATGGGTAGCTTCTTTGAAGATTCGGTTGATTTTGACCCCGGATCCGGTACGCATTATCTCATAGCTAAGAAAGGTTACGATGCTTTTGTCCTTAAGATGTCATGTACCGATACACTCTCCTCCTCGCTGACAGTAGAGGCCGGATGTAACGGCTATATGTTTGCCGGCCGGTTGTATACGGAGCCGGGCAGCTATACACATGTATTTCCCGGCTCTGCCGGTTGTGACAGTATGGTAACGCTTAATCTGATCATCGCAGAGTTAACGCCACCCGTAATAAGGGTAGAGGGCTTTATTCTGAGCACCTCATCTTCCTATGCAGCTTATCAATGGCTGCTAGACGATCAGCCGATTGCCGGGGCTACAGACAGCTTTTATCTGGTAAAACAGAATGGTAATTACCGTGTTGCCGTATCTGATACAAACGGTTGTGTGGATACATCTTCGGTGTATCGTATTGACAATTATGGTAATAGTAGCATAAGTAACTTTAGTAAGGGGCAGATTAAAGTATACCCTAATCCTTGTGGCGATCATGTTTGTATTCTGTCTCCGGTGAAGATCAGGGCCGCTTTAATGAATATAGAAGGAAAAACGCTGAAGGTTGCAACCGGAAATGAAATTCGCCTGGAAACGGAAGATCTTCCGGATGGGATGTATATAGTGGAGATGAGCGATGAAGCCGGTAACCGGATCATGATATATAAATTGGCCAGGTTAAGATATTGACGCTAAGGCATGATGAATAAGAAAGTCAGAAAAGTTGACTAAAACGACATTGCCGGCTTCTTTACGATTCTTGTAAAGGGTGCCGGCAATGTATATATCTCTTAATACTGATCTGTAAATTGTACTATTTTTATTTATTGAACAATCTGAATATTTCGCTCAACAGAGTGCAATGAAACAAAGATTCTTATTGGACTCCTATGTACGGTAGGAAGATGGTATTATTCCCCTCTCTGTAAGGCCGGAGGTTGTTTACTTAAATCCATAGTAGGGACAAAACCGCTGGAAGGAATATAGATGATCTGCGGAAGGCTGCCATGATCTGCCAGTTTTTCCAGCGTGCGAATGAATAAGTACTGGTTATATGTTTCATTAAGCGTGCCGTTTTCGAGCTTCATCGCTTCAGCCATACCTTTAGCACGTTCTATCTCTGCCTGTGCATTGAGTTTTTCTGCTTCCAATCTGGCTTTTGCTTCTTCAATAAGGATTTTCCTGTTTTGCTCTGCCTTAGCCATTTCGGCTTTCCCGGCCATTTCCTGTTGCCATACATTATATTTGGGCAATCCGAACATTAATGCTACGATAACGACTACAAGAATGATAAAACTGATCCATACGATTGATCCTAACTTTTGCTGCATAAATGGTGTTTTGTTTTTTATGAAAAATCAGAAAAGTAAAGTACAGCTTATAATATGTAGATTTATCAGGTAAAAAATGTTCCGGACAACGATTTAGTCATGGTGTTTACTGCATTCTCCTTCATCTAAATTTCCTGTATATCAGGCTATAAAATTAATAAAAATGGGATAAGGCACCTAATCCTTATTTCGTTTTTTATTTTGTTTGTTTATTTTCTGGTCAGGATTATTTGGCTCTGTCAGACCTCTCACTACTTATCTTTTGCCTTTTAAGTCATTTTTTCTGCTAATACACTGAAATTTTTAAAGGTTGATCTCCGGTTACTGTTGACGAACAGATTTTAAAAAACCAATCCCAGTTGTAGAGCCGTACGGATAAGCGTAGCTGTATTCTTGACATTTAATTTTAATAGTAAACTTTTCCTGTAGTTCTTGGTAGTGTGCAGACTAAGAAACAGTTTTTCCGCAATCTCCTTATCTGTCAGTCCTTCGACAATAAGTTGCAATACCTCTTTCTCTCTTGATGTCAGTTTAATTCGGGTTACGGTCAGCCTGCCCGATTGCTGCTCTAATAATTCCATTTTCTTCTGCATGGCTGGCTCTATAAATTCCCGGCCGGCATATACTGTTTCAATAGCATTGATCAACAGGTCTTTGTTAGTAGATTTTAGTAAGTATCCGGAAGCTCCATGTCTTAGCATCGACGAAAGGTAAGTAGGGCTATCGAAATTGGTTAAAACCAGTATTTTAATATCCGGGTACTTCATCCTGATTAACGGGCTCAACTCTTCTCCCGTTTGTCCCGGCATTTGTATATCCAGCAACAATACATTGGGTACATCTTCTTCCAATCCGGCAAGCAAGCTTGTACCATCAAGGTACGTGCCTGTTAATTGTATATTGGGATATTCAGATAGCATATTTTGTAGTCCGGTAAGTACCATGGGGTGATCATCGGCTATGGCTATTTTTATGTACATTTTCTAAAATTAATGAATAATGAACAGTGAATAATGAATAATTATTCATTTGGGAATTGCTTTAGCGGTTTTCAGACTTGCGGTCAGCAATTTTAAAAGTTCCTTACAACCCTCATTCATTGATAGGTATTCTACATTATTGATATGATCAGTTTCTGATAAGAACAATAACCAGTAGTTAGACTCATTGGCTTCCTTAATGGCAATATGTAGTTTGGTGATGAGATCCATTCACTTTTACTGACCAATGCTCTAATAGCTGTACCACAACGTAATAACTGCTTGCCCATCACAAATTCTTTTTTCACTTCGCACAAGTGTTTATAAAGTCTGATAATGCGTATAGAAAATGCTACGCTCTTTTGCATTAAAATATTCCTCCTCATATTATTAATTTTTAGGGCAAGACAATTATTATTCATTATTCATTGTTCACACAATTAATTTAAGTTTTTCAAGTTGTAGTTCAATATAGACCGTCGTGCTCTTACCTTGTACGGAATTAATGGACAAGTGGCCATGCAAAGCATTTACCCGGTATTGAAGGTTGCAGAGTCCCATACCTGGTTGTATGGCATCCTGGTCGAATCCCTTGCCGTTGTCTTCAACCATAATACTTAGTATATTTTCCTGCACGGTGATTTGTACTTCGGCAAGACTGGCCGCGGCGTGCTTCACTATATTTTGCAGCAGCTCCTGTATGATGCGATAGATAAATAATGCAGGAGCCTGTTCCAATTGATTTACCGGTCCATTGAAATGGGTTTCTATTACAAGCCCTTCTTTAATACTCAGGCCGGCACAATAATGCCGTAGCGCTTCACTTAGCGATTCCCTTTCCAGTACACTGGGTATCAGGTTATGCGCAGTACGCCTAATTTCATGAGCGGTTTCCGATACTAAGCTTTCTAACTTTTGGTAGGGTAAACCTGTGGCCTTTTTCTCGCTGAGTTGGCTTAGCCCCATACTTATCGCAGCCATCATACCTCCTATGCCATCGTGCAGTTCTCTTGCCAGCCGGGTTCTTTCTCTTTCTTCGCCTTTTATCATGGCCCTGAGCTGGGTGATCTCCTCTTGCTGGTGGTAGATCTTTTTTCGCTGTCTGTACTGCCGTTGCAGGATCAGCAATACGATAAGCAGTGAGGAGATGACGATAATACTGGTAGTGATCCATATGTTCTTTATGCGGACGGCATTGGCCTGCAGTGCAATCTGTTTATTTTTTTCCGCTGTACGGTATTTGATGTCTAATTCATTAATCACTTTTAAGTTATTGATTTGTTGTAAGCTGTCTTTTAGCTGCATCATTTCTTTTTGTTGCTCCAGTGCCTGGGGATAGCGGCCTGTTTGTTCGTATATTGCTACAAGGTAGTATAAGATAGATATTTCTTTCTGTTGCAAGCCTTCCTTTCTTATTGATTTCTGCGCCAATAAAAAATAATGTTCAGCTTCTTTGTAGTTGTTTGACTTCAGGTAACTAACAGCCATATCCCAGTATTGCATCCAGGTATTATTGACAGAGGACCGCTGTGCTTTTTCGGATTTTATTGATTGATTGTAGTAAGCAGCAGCGCGTACACTGTCTCCCTGCTCTTCCAGCAATTTGGCCAGCTCTTTGTAGGTACTTTGGTATAAGTCTGAATAACCGTTCTTCTTTGCCAGCTCTTCTACTTTTTTATAATAAGCTGTGGCTTCCGGTAATTTACCCAGGGTACGGTATGTTACCGCCTTATTGAACAAGGCCTTAGCCAATTGTTCCCGATATCCTTTCCTGAGGCTCAGGATGATAGCCTGGTCAACATAGCGAAAGGATGTGGGATAATTGTCTAATTGTCCATACAGGTAGCTCATATTGATATAAATATTGGCAAAATAGATATGGTCTTTGGCCATTCCATAGCGGATAGCGGTTTGCAGGGCACTGTCATAATATTGAACAGCTTCCCGGTATTTGCTCTTTACCATATACATAGCTGCTATATTACAATAAAGCCCGGTAGTGAGCTGGGTACGGCGCCCGGTTGCAGCTACAGCATACGGCAGCGCATATTGGAAAGTACTTATTGCACTGTCTATATAGCCTGTATTGTAAAATATAGTACCGATGTCCAGAAGGGCGCTGGCCATACCATCATTAAAACCTAATTGTTTGCTTTCTCTGAATAAACGTTTATATAGATGCTGTGCACTATCGGGATGTTGTCGTGCCAACTTCATGCCTTCTTCTATGGCCTGCATCAGGCGGGTTGTATCTTTTGTGTAAGTGCTTTTCCTGTACGACCCGATGGTTCCATATTCCTGTGCTTTTAGTATAATGGGGAGCAGGCAAAAGCATATGACCAGGCAATATAGTCCGAACCCTATCAATACTGCCCTGAGGGTATTAGAGCCATTCATAAATAATTGTATGAGAAGTTCTATCAAATGTAATATTTATGTGCAAGATAAAATAAGAGCATATAAGAGCTGTTTAAATTTACTATTGACGATTAGTATTTTAAATATACTAAATAAATTATTGAACCTTAGGGGCGGGTAAATGATATGCAGAGTTTCATTTCTTTGACCATGATTTTATCAAAATCACTGCTTGGGATAATATGCTCTTGTAGATTTTAGTAATGATTATAATTAAACTTAAATTTTTAAATTATGATGCAGGTAAACAAATTGACGTTATTTAACATCCCGGTGGCTGTGCCGGATCAGCAAAAAGGCCGGATTAAAAGTATAAGAGCAATACGGCAACGATTTCATTTCGTTAGCATCGTATCTTCTTTACTAATAATCATGAGCGCCATGAACGTGCAGGCTCAACACAGCTTTTCCTGGGTGAAAGGTATAGGAGGAAGCAACCAGGATTGGGGGCGTGGTGTAGCGGTAGATGGTATGGGTAATGTATATATTGTAGGGTCTATTGATAATGGAACTTCACCTATAGAATTTAACCCCGGGGGAGTAGGAGGTAGTCTGACTCCTGTTGGCAGGGATGTGTATCTGACTAAATATGATGGTAAGGGTACCTACCTGTGGGCTAAGAATTTGGGATCATCGGGTGCTCAGGAGGGCTATGGTATAGCCTTAGATGAAGGAGGTAATATTTATATTGCCGGCCATTTTTACGATACTATGTATTTTGAGCGGGGTATAAATCCTCAATATTTAGTATCGGAACGATCTGGTAGACCTCGTATGTTTGTTGCTAAATATGATACTGATGGAAATTATATATGGGCCAGAAGCGGGGGGCCAAATTTGAAAACTGCTACCGGATATACATTTGCATATGGTATCGCTGTAGATACTAAGAGAAATGGGGTATATGTAACAGGGGGATTTCTCGGGGAAGCAAGTTTTGTCCCGGAACCAGGTTTGGAAATTTTAGCCTCCCTTGGTAATGCAAAGGCTGATTATGATATATATCTGGCAAAATATGATACTTCCGGAAATTATCTCTGGGTTAATGCCATACGTGGGACAAGCAATAATTACGGGGGAGAAAAAGTAGCAATAGATAGCTATGGAGATGTATACCTGACAGGTAGCTTTAAAGGAACGGCAGATTTTGATCCGGGAAGTGGTGTTAGTAATTTGCTGTCATCGGGCGGACTTGATGCATTTATTGCAAAATACCGGCCTGATGGTAGCTATGTATGGAGTAAAAATATAGGAGGTACAGGTGATGATCTTGGAAAGAATATAACTATTGATAATTTGGACAATATTTACCTAACAGGAAGCTTTGCCTTAACCGCTAATTTTAATCCGGGTAGTGTAGGAGATACTTTAACTTCCGCAGGCGGCTCTGATGTGTTTTTAGCTAAATATGATACATTGGGAAACTATACATGGAGTAAAAGGATGGGAGGAGATGATGTATCTTATTACGGAGTTGTGGGGAGCGGTATTCTTGGTCAAGACCATGGCCATGCTGTAACTACAGATGGTGTCGGTAATATCTATGTGTCAGGCTCCTTTAGCGGTATGGCAGATTTCAATCCTGGAGGCAGTGGAGGAGTATTAACTTCCGCCGGAGGTCCTGATATGTTTATAACAAAGCGTAATCGGGAAGGTGTCTTCATCTGGGCGAAACGAATGGGTAGTAATGATGCATTTGGATTTACTACCGGAGACTATGGTACAGCTATAGCCCTGAACAGATCTGGAGATATATATGCTTCAGGGTTTTATAGTGGCTCTGCCGATTTTAACCCGGGAGGAGCTGGTGGTACTGTGAATAAAATGGGCTTGTACGATGTTTTTTTACTAAAATTATCCTGTAGCGATACCTCTGTTCACCATATTAGCATAACAGCATGTGAAAGTTATACTTTAAACGGAGAGACCTACACCGAGGAGGGAACTTATATACAACGTTTCCCCAATGCGGCAGGTTGTGATAGCATTATTACAATTGAGCTAACTTTCGACCCACATGAAAAACCGATTATTAATGTTAATGAATTTGTATTGGGTGTATCCGGTACTTATCGTACTTATCAATGGATAAAAAATGGTGTGGATATTCCTGGTGCTACGGAAAGTACTCTTACCGTTACGGAAAATGCAGATTACCAGATAAGGGTTACCAATGAGAACGGGTGTATCATTACATCTGATGTTTATACCGTAACCAATGTATCTATAGAAGAACTGAATAGCTTAGCACAATTCGTTAGTCTTTATCCTAATCCTGCCCGTGATGAAATATATATATCCGCACCGGTAAAAGTGAACATACGGATTATGGATATGGCAGGCAGGTTAATTAAAGAACAGGCTAATGCTACATCTGTCTCTATTGCAGAGTTGGCAAGCGGTAATTATTTACTGTCTGTAAGCGACCGGCAGGGTGCACAGATCAAGATGCTGAAATTAGTGAAAACAGGTGTTGCAGATTAATGTCTTGTATTCGTTCATATAACAATCCGGCAGCAGGAGGTATATTACTTCCTGCTGTACGTGTTGTATCACCTATATAGTTATCTGTTTACACTTTGAGATATTTATTACCAGACAGGCTGAATTCTGACTTAATACCAAGGCATGCATAATGAAGTATATACAAACTTTCTGTTTAAAGCTTTTGCCCTTTGTTTTTGCCCTTCAGGGAATATTACTTTCCCCCCTTTCCCTTCATGGGCAGTACGAAAATTTTTGGGCGTTTGGCAACAATGCAGGAGTAGATTTTAATCGCAATCCGCCCGAAGCTATCCAGACCAGTATTAATACGAATGAAGGCTGCGCTTCTATCTGCGATGCTTATGGTCAGCTGTTGTTCTATACCGATGGCACATCCTTATGGGACAGGAATAATGTGCTTATGCCTAATGGTAATGACCTTCCGGGCAGGGTGACCAATATTACACGCAGTACATCGCAAGGGGCGCTGATTGTACCAGTTCCCGGCGATGCGGAACAATACTATGTTTTTTCCCTGGGCAACTGGGAGCACAGTACCTATTTTGGCCGGCTTTACTACAGCGTAGTGGATATGACGCTTAATAATGGTATGGGCGATGTAGTGCCTGGAAAGAAGGGGATATTGCTGGATTCGTTTCTAACAGAACATATGACGGCTGTGTCCGGTAACGATTGTAATATATGGCTGATAGCCGTTTCCCGCCTTAATAACAGCTTTAAAGCTTATAATATTCAACCCAATGGTATTGATCTTCCTATGATTTCTCCGGGTACACCGGCAAATATCAGCCTGGACAGGGATTCTTTTAACCAGTTAAATGGTAATATAGAGGTGTCGCCCGACCGGAGCCGGCTTGTAATTCCCCAGGCTAAGGTGATTCTCTATGATTTTGACCCTGGTACGGGGCGGGTTGCTCGTCCGATTATACTGGGTATGATTATAGACAGTACGATCAATACCAACCCCTCTGCTAATGATGCCTTTTATGGGGTTGCTTTTTCACCGGACAATACCAAGCTTTATATCAGTAAGTTTAAAAGAAGTATAACCGGAAGTCCTACCTATCAGTTTGATTTAAGCGCCGGAGATTCTTTGGCTATTGTTGCATCAAAAACAATTATTAACGACAGTGTTCAAGTATTTGCAATGAAAAGAGGGCCGGATGGGAAGATTTATTGTAGCATGCCTAATTCCGATGCTGAATATTTATGTGTTATCAATCAGCCTAACCTTGCCGGAGCAGCCTGTGATTTTACAATCAGGGGACTTAAGTTGTTGCCGGGCACGAAGAGTGTTATAGGCTTACCAAATGCAGGTACTTTTTTTACAAATAAAAAAGTCTATACTTCAAGAATCGATTCTACACGTTGCGCTGCTCCCAGGCTATTGGAAGCTGCTAACCGTTCAGGGCTGAATTATATTTGGCAGGATGGTACCACCGGCCCTGAAAAAACAGTAAGCAGCGCCGGACTGTACTGGGTAAGGTATCAGGTTCAGGAATATGTATCAGGTTCGCCCTGTCAGTTCACGGACCATATAGATACATTCAGAGTGGTTTTCCGTTTTAATACCCAACATATACACCGGACAGTAACTGATTCCGGTATGTGCAAAACAGATACACTGTTGCTGCAAGCCGGTAATCCCAATGGCGTAAACTATACGTGGGATGATGGCAGTAGTAAAACAGAGCGGAAAATTAACCAGCCTGGTACTTATTGGGTCAGGTACGATATCGATTCCTTGTGTGAGCATTATGCAGATACTTTTATCATTAGTTATCCCCAAGAGGATTTTCGTGTTTCTTTCCAGGCAGATACTTTTGTTTGCCAGGATAAATTGATATCTTTCGTCAATACAGCTCATCCGTATTTCAATGACTTCAGCTGGTCATTCGGCGATGGAAACTCATCTATTGTAGTCAATCCCGAACATACTTATGTACAAACCGGTATGTACAATGTGCAGCTTGTAGGCAAAATAGGCGACATATGTCCGGATACGGCATATCATACTGTTATAGTTGACGCTGTGCTGTCGGGAGGTTTCCGTATGGAGCCTTCTGCTATGTGTGTTGGCGAATCTCTCACTCTTTATCCTCAAACTGATAGCAGTGTCCGGCAGCTTCAATGGCACTTTGGTGATGGCAATGAAATGGCTTCCGGAAATGAAAGAGAAGTATATCATGCTTACGATGTTCCAAGTATCCACGCAGTAGCACTTTTTACGAAATTCCGAGCCTGTCCGGATGCTGTGTTTACAGATACTATTCATGTCTACTCTTTGCCTAAGATAGCTATGGGTAATGATACCGGCCTTTGTTTTAAAGGAACGGCGATTGTGCTTAAAAACCTACAGCCGCCACTCTCTGCAGTTTATAGCAATCTGTGGAATACCGGAGATACAACCGAAAGCATAAAAGTAACCTCTCCCGGAATATATAGCCTTACGGTACGTACAGAACCTGCAGGTTGTAGTGCTACAGAGTATATAACAATACATAAAGATTGTTACATAGATATACCCAATGCCTTTACTCCTAACGGAGACGGAATAAATGATTATTTTTTTCCCCGTCAGTTACTATCGAAGAGTGTAGTGAGGTTCCATGTGCAGATCTTCAATCGATGGGGTGAACTGTTATTTGAAACCATACAGGCAGACGGCCATGGCTGGGATGGAAGATGGAAGGGAAAAGCCCAGCCTTCTGGTGTTTACTTGTACCGGATTGAAGTAATGACGGGTGATACTGCCGATACGTATCAGGGTAATGTTACTTTGATTAGATAAGTGAAGTAAGGCTTTCAAAAACTTAGTAGTTTTTATATGTAAAAGTTGAATTGAATAAAGTGAGGAATCTATTGACGAGAATGTCTGGTCGCTGCTATATCTATTTGTCTCTATCGAGTCTGATCATACTGATGGTTACCGCTTGTAACAGGAGCATGGATAGGCCTTTAAAGGAAAATACGCTATGGTCTCCTGTTGATAATATTGTTGATTCCCCGGTAGTTATTGCTGCCGAACCGGCACTCCCGGATAATAGCATAATAATGGTGCCCGGAAAAAATAACGTACAGTATTGGGTATCCATACCGGTGTTGAACACCAGGATATTTTGGGATTCCCTGTATTCAAATGTTCCGGCAGATACTTTGCAATAAAGTGGGGTGAGGTAACCAGGCATGGAGTATGGAAATGGGATTATATCTGCTTTTCTCACTTTAGGTGATTACCGTCATTTTGCCCATCCCATTTTAAGCGCTTTAGCTACAAGACTGGCGGTATTGGGTACATCCAGCTTGAGCAACATACTATTGCGGTAAAAACGTACGGTATTGGTACCTAAAAATAGGTGCTGTCCTATTTCGGCATCTGTTTTGCCTTCTACTATAAGTTGCAGTATTTCCTTTTCGCGATCGGTGAGCGAAATTTTTCCGGTATACATCCTTTTGGATTGTTCCTTCTCTTCACTTATTTTTTCTGCGAGCTTTTTTTCTATATATACCTCTCCGGCATGTACGGCTTCTATAGCTTTTATCAGTTCCGGCTCACTGGTTGTTTTTAACAGGAAACCCTTTGCCCCTGCCCATAGCATTTTGGTAGCGTACATAGTGCTGTTAAAATTGGTGATCACCAATATATGGAGATCGGGATACTGCTCTAATAAAAAAGGTATCAACTCATCTCCTCCCTTGTCCGGTAATTGTATATCCAGCAGCAGCACATCAGGCAACGACCGGGTTAAACCCTCCAGAAGCTCGGCACCATTCTGATAAACAGCAGTCAACTGTATATGACTGTGATTGGATAGCATAAGCCTTAGCCCCTGTACAATCATAGGATGGTCGTCCGTAACTGCTACACGTATCGGCATAAAATCAGATTTTTGAAAGGTTGTTCAAATTAAACTCAATGTGCACTAATGTCCCTTTATTATCCTGCGAATATATGTTTAAAGTACCTTGTAATAATTGTATCCTGAAACGCAGGTGCTCCAAGCCCCGACCCTGCATTTTCTGCGCTTCAATATCAAACCCTTGTCCGTTATCCTCTACGGTAATACCCAATATATCCTTTGCCAGCACTACCTGCACCATAGCCTTTGTGGCATGGGCATGCTTTATTACATTCTGTATCAGTTCCTGCACCATGCGGTACAGCATTAATTCAATCTCTTTATTCAATGTGCCGTCTATACCGAGGCATTGTACCTTTATCCATAGCTTTCCGCTGGCATTTATGCCTTCGCAATATACTTTTAGTGCATTGCTCAGGTTGTGCCTTGTCAGTACATCAGGCATCAGGTTATGAGCCGTGCGACGTACCTCCTCTGTAGTATCATCCAGCATTCCGGTAATGCCTTCGAGCTGAGGCTTGCCTTCAAATGCGGGGTAAGCTTTATCCATAGCGTGTAAGTTCATTTTAACAGAAGCCAGCATCCCGCCTATGCCATCATGTAGCTCCCTGGCTAAGCGGCCTCTTTCTTTTTCTTCTCCTTCAATTATGGCATACAGCCTTTTCATTTCTTCTTCTTTGAGCTGCGCTTTTTGCCGGTGCCGGGCATTACGATAAATGAACAACAATATGGTTACTATCAGTACAGCAACTAAGGTGATAGCCGCTATCCAGAAATTTTTCTCCCTGACCCTGGCTTGCTCCTGCTGCAGTTGTTTGTCTTTTTCCGCATTACGGTATTTTACTTCCAGTTCATTGATATCTTTCACCTTTTGTGCGCTGAGCAGATCATCTTTTAGCTTTTCGTATGCTCTTTGATGAACCAATGCTTTCTGATAATTACCCGAAGCTTCGTAAACATCCGTTAGTGTTTGGTTCACATCCATAAGCTCACGTTTTCGGCCCGTCTTTACGGCGTCATTCAAAACTATTTGCAGCATTTGTATGGCCTGTTCATATTGCTTTAACTGGAAATATGCTGTTGCGAGATTTTTACGGACGAGAATAAAGTTATGAAAAGGATTTTCAGGAGATGCCCTTCGGTAAGCCTCTTGCAGGTAAACAATTGCTTCCTCAGGGTTCTGCTGTTGCAGGCTTAATCCACCAAGGTTATTATAAGCTTCTACCAGTGCTACGATACTTTTTGATTTTCTGGCTATATCCAGGTTCTCAAGAGCTGCCTCTCTGGCTTTACCTATATCATTAAGCATTAGGTAAGCTTCACCTTTGTTGTTTAGTATACGCGACAGGTATTCCAGGTAGTTATGTTTTCTGCAGATGCTCTCTCCCTCTTCCAGATAACGCAACGCTACATAAGGCTGACCAAGTTGCAGGTACACCGCCCCGAGGTTAATCATTGTGTTAGCGATTGTTGCATCTGTATTATTTAAAGTCCTGTTTAATCTTAGAGAATTATTGTAATATAACGCCGCCTTAGTATAATCACCTTTAAAATAGTGAACCGTACCCATATTGCCTAAAAGTTTCACCCTAAGTAGTGCTATATCTTTATCGGTTGGATAATAATTCAGAGCAAGAGCATAAACAGATAATGCACTATCCATCTCGCCTCTCAAGTGGTAAATACCACCAATGGATGCAAGTGCCCTAACCAGGCCATAGCTATAGCTGGCGATGACAGAGTAGGAGTAGGCTTTAGAAAATAGCTTTAAAGCGCTGTCTTCCTGAGCGGCCTGCTGCAATTGTTCTCCTTGCTCTATCCATTGCAATATCTCCTGATGATCTACATGTTGCAAAAGAAAAGAAGTTGGGGGATTTACCGGGAATTCCTTTTGTTGACATTTAACGGTATAGCTGATACATAAAAGAAGAGCAAGCATGCAACAGGTATACACCCGGTTTACGAACATTGACCGTTTCGTAACCCGGTTATACTTTAGTATATCAGTACCCCTATTATTTATATGCCGGCGTATGGCCGAAATTGCTGTAGTCATATTATCATTTTCAATATCATGCTTTTGCATGGAATATGTCGACCCGCTATAAGAGAACTTTGTTATCATACCTGGTAAGCATGTACTGGTCAATTGTGCTGCCTGTTATTGAAAAATTTTTATTAACCGGTCTGTGCTTAAATATTTATAATAAACAAATTTACAAAAATGCAGAAACTACTTCAATATTATCTATTCAGCAGCGTACATGATGCCATGGAGGTAATACCTGGCTAAATGATTACTTAATGTTTTATTTCTTAAATTTATAAATTATGAACAAATCTACATTGACCAAAATCCTCATTATTGTTTTTTTTACTATTGGTATAAGAACCCAATTTAGTTATGCTCAATTGCAATTGGATTGGGTATTTCAAATAGGATCAGATAGAGCTCATTTTATAGGCGGAACTAATTGCGTTGCCATCGATACGGCCGGAAATGTATATATAGCAGGGTCCTTTCAGAATACAGCAGATTTTGATCCGGGTCCAGATACCGTAATCCTGACATCGGGAGGTTCTTTTGACATGTTTATTGCTAAATATGATAAACATGGGAGTTATATCTGGGCGCAAAATATGCCGGCTCCATCCAGTCAACAGGCTGAAGCAATAGCTGTTGATGCTTCGGGAAATGTATATATCACGGGAAGTTTTAGTAACACTGTTGACTTTGACCCTGGCACGGGCACGTCTAGTTTCACTTCTAAAGGGAGTAATGATATCTTTATCACCAAATATGATACGGACGGTAAGTATCTATGGGTTAAAGCCATAGGTGGTACAGGTTTGGATAGAGGCGCGGATATTGCTGTTGATGCATCCGGAAGTGTATATGTCACAGGGCGCTTTGCTGATACAGTGGATTTCGATCCGGGAGGAAACGTAGAAAACCATGTCTCAAATGGTAATGCTGATATTTTTATAACCAAATATGATACTGAGGGAAATTATCTATGGGCTAAAAGTATCGGTGGAAGTGGTTTAGATCAAAGCAATAGTTTGGTTTGCGACAGAGATGGTAATATTTTTATTACCGGAGCTTATCAGCAAACTGTAGATTTTGATCCGGGGCCCCTGACGACCAATCTAATATCTAATGGTGGTGGTGATATATTTTTAGCCCGCTATAATACCAACGGGGATTTTAGCTGGGCCAAAAGTATGGGGGGGGCATCGACAAATGACGCCGGTAATAGTATTGCTCTTGACGCTGTAGAGAATATATATATTACCGGAAGGTTCGGTGCAACAGTAGATTTCAATCCTGATGCCGGAATAGCTGACCTTACAGCCAGAGCCGGTACTGATATCTTTACTGCTAAATATGATGGTAATGGTAATTATATCTGGGCGTTCAGAATGGGCGGAGAAGCGCTTAGCGGCGCTTTAATTCCAAGTAGTGCTTTAGGTAATGCCGGTAGTGGAATTACCGTTATCGGGGGTGATATATACATTACCGGAGAATACCGGGGTACGGGAGACTTTGACCCCGGACCGGATAGTACAATTCTTACCTCATCGGGAGACCTCACAGATTATAATATTTTTATAGGTCACTATGATACCAGTGGCAGCTATGTATGGGCAGCAGGCATGGGCAGTTTGGGGAGGGACAGAGGGTATGCTATAGCTGCAAATGCTGCAGGGGATGTACATGTTACTGGGGATTTTTCCTATACTGTAGATTTTGATCCCGGATCCGATACCCTTAATCTTACAAGCTACAATATTACACACCACGATATAAATTATTCTGATCTTTTTGTAATGAAGCTAAATCTGCCTCCTTGTGCCACCTTTACCTATTTGGAAACGGAGTGCGACAGCTTCACCCTTAATGGCCGTACTTATACTACAACCGGGGTCTATACGGATACCTTCACCACGGCCGGGAGGTGCGACAGTATTGTTGTGCTTAACCTGACTATAAACAACAGTGTAATTAATCCGGTTGTTAGTGGCACCTACTGCGATTCGATTAACATTAACGGCTTTACCTATAGCAGTTCGGGCGTGTACGTACAACGGTACGAAAATATTACAGGCTGCGATAGCTCTGTTACTTATGATTTAACCATACATAATAGTGAAGCGAATACGATGACAGAATCAGCCTGCGGTAGTTTTACATTTAATGATACTGCATATACTATCAGTGGCACTTATCAGTTCACCTTTAAGAATGTGGCTGGCTGTGATAGTATAGTAACTTTAGACCTGACCATAAACTCACTTCCGGATACTGCTGTTATAAGAACCGGCTCAACCTTAACAGCCAGCCGGGCAGACCGTTATCAATGGATTAGGTGTGAAGATCATACGATTATAGAGGGCGCTGAAACCCAGAGTTATACGGCCACTGTAAATGGCCATTATGCCGTAATTCTTTCTCTTGATGGCTGTAAGGATACTTCCGGCTGTATACCTGTAGACAATATAACAAATATTAAAGGATTGAATGGTTATAATAACATAATGATCTATCCCAATCCTGCCGGAGGCCAGGTATCATTGAAGGCAGATAAGCCTTTAAATAATGCCACTATTCGCCTGGTCAATCTTTTAGGACAACCTTTGCAACAGCGCTCGGGGTTAAACGGAACATTTTTTATGCTGGATATGGCCTCTTTAGCCCCGGGAATTTATTTTATAGAAATAAATGAACAGGGAAAAGAAATAAGATATAAATTGGTGAAAGAATAATAACCATAGTAATCGTGCCAAAATAACTTCCTCAAGTACCGTCATGCCCCTTCGACTACGCTCAGGGCAGGCTGCGTGGAGGCATCTCCCAAGCCTGGAAACGTGGAAGTTATTTTGATTATTATACGTATTGAATGGTTTTCTACCGGAGTCGGATAGGCAACACGGTTAAATTTTAAAAGTATAATTGCACTGTTCCATATATCTGCTCCAGGTAGGATTTTTTCAATCAGCTATGACAAAATAATTTTATTGCAGACACTGGATATGAATTGCTTTGTGGATAACCCAATATTTAAAATATATTATTCCGTAAACATACTGCGGTATTGTATGATACTGGCATGCCTGCTATGCGCACGTTCATCAGTCGCACAATATGAAAATGTTTGGATATATGGACAAAATGCAGGCCTGGATTTTAACGGATCTGCTCCCGTAGCTATAAGATCTAACACCGGTCTATTTGTGGCCGGAGGAGCAAATGCATCAGTATGTGATGCTAATGGGCAACTGTTATTTTATACGGAAGGTTCTAAAGTATGGAACAGGCAGCATAATATAATGCCTAACGGTGATAACCTGGCCCCGGTTACTGTTAGTTCGTCTCATGGACCAACATCAGGTACCCAACAAGGAACCATTATTATACCTGTGCCAGACAACCCTTTTCAATACTATATTTTCTCCTCAACTTTAGGAGATAGAAATATAGGGACGATTGGCAAATTGTTTTACAGTATAGTAGATATACGATTACGAGGAAGTATGGGAGACGTTGTGGCGGGTCAAAAAGCTATTCTTTTGGACTCTAATCTCGCAGGGATGATGACGGCGGTTGTAGGGCAAAACTGTAATATCTGGTTGCTGACCATGGCACAGAATAACAATATGACACAGACTAACAAGTATAAAGCCTTTGAAATTACCGCAACAGGAATTGGCAAGGAACCTGTGATCTCTGATATGTCCAATATACTGCCTGATTCCCAATGGTTCGGTAATTTTATTGCATCATCACACGACCGCAGCAAGATTGCTGCAAAATATGATATTGACCGATATCAACACGCTGTGTTTTTGTTTGATTTTAATCCTTCTTCCGGTGAAGTCTCAAATCCTCAAAGACTTTCATGGGTTTTAGGATCGTCATTATGCTTTTCCCCGGATGATACCAAATTATATTACAACGAAGCCATTTTAGCAGGTTCTTCTATACTGGGTGGTAGAATACACCAGTTTGACCTGACAGCAGGCACGCCGAATGATATAATCAATTCAAGAACGCCGATAGCCTCTTCCGTGTTTACTTCTCATATGAAAATAGCTCCTGATAATAAAATGTACTATGCATACGATGAGAATGCAGGTCCGTTCGTTCATCGTGCTATATCTGTCATAAATTATCCCAATCTGAAGGGGAACTCTTGTCTGCCCCAAAATAATGTAGTATCTCTACTGCCGGGCACTATATTGGCGCCAATAGTGGGATTGCCCAATGTAGTGCCCGTTATCAGGAGGGATACCCTGTATAGCTATTCGCAACAAGAGCAATGCGATCCGGTTATCACGCTGGCCGCCAATGACACCACCGGGTGGAATTATGTATGGAATGACGGTACTGCCGGGGCAAAGTTGACGTTGCATATGCAGTTTGGTAAAAATGTGCATTGGGTCAGGTATCAAACATCTCCCTGCATTTATCATGTAGATACTTTTGAAGTTAATGTTATCAAACCTTCATACCACTCTTTCACGAGGGTTATTTGCACTGATGATTCATTTAACTTTAACGAAAGAATACTGTTTGCTCCCGGTATTTACCATGATACGTTAAAGGTAGCAAGTGGGTGCGATTCTATTGTAACGCTTTCTCTTGTGCCTATACCAGCACCCGAAATAGAGGTATTGGTTGAGACGGACCGGACAGCATTGTGCATGGGAGATACGGTTTTATGTACCGCTACAGGTGCGAGCAGCTATCAATGGTATAATAACGACCGTTATATTGGCGATAGTAACCCGGAGCGTATATATATATCCGGTGGACGGAACAAATTAGTTGTTGTAGGCCGGTCGGATAATGACTGTTATGGTACTGCCGAAGTTGTTATAAATGCAAAGTCCTGTTGCGACATGTTTATTCCCAATGCATTTAGCCCTAATAATGATGGCACAAATGATGAATTCACACCCATACCTCAGGGTAGGCTAAAGAGGTATAATATCCAAATATTCAACCGTTGGGGACAAGTTGTGTTTTCTGCTTTTAACGTCAACAATCAATGGGATGGTACTTATAATGGAAGGCTACAGGATGGTGGAACCTATTTCTATTATATAACTGCTGATTGTCTGGATAATACAAAATTAGTAAGGAAAGGAGAGGTGCTGCTGATACAATAATTCAATATTTTCTGTGAGTGCTTTTTAAAACCTGTTTTCTAACGAATGAGATGAAATGTTTTTGGGAAAAGCCACTGGAGTATCATGCCCTTATTTTTAGTTTTTATACCATAATTATATTTGGTATGCAGTCCTGTAACAGAGAACCGAAACGTAGGTTTATAGAACACACTTCGGTATCCGGTCAGGATACATTTCTTCAGATAGAGGGAAAAAAAGAGAATAAGCCTTATATTCCTCATAATAGTGTTATTGTTATATCGGGCTATCGGGATGGGGAGTATTGGGTGGTAAAGCGCAGCCCCAATGGTAGTATGCTTCGGGACACTTTCCCGTTAAATATTCCGGCAGACACATTACAGTGAACCTGGTTTGTTGCGTTGATCTGGTGGATCCGTTAATTGTGATCTGCCAATAGAACAGCGCGGATACAAGCCCCCCTCCAATTGACTTATGTTGACGGCCTCATGGTACTTTAATAAGTTTCATACTTTTCTTGTTTCTTCCAGCCTTCGGCCACGCGACAGTGTTATAACGGGGCATGGTTACAGGAGCCAGTCTGGAATTTTGATTTTTGCATTCTGGCTCCGAATATTATGCTGTGGCAGCAGATATTGAATTAAAATTTTTACTTTTAATTCTTCATACTACACGCTTCACCTTTAACTTAAATACTATGCCCAGAAGAAAAAATGACATGTTGCTCAAAGCGGCTTTCGAGGAAGCTTTCCCGGACCTGTTACGGTTTTACTTCAAAGATGCAGATGACATCTTCGATATGGAACGTGGGTTCCAATTCTTAGACAAAGAGTTGAGCGAATTATTTCCTGAACTGGAAAACAAAGGCGGCAATCGTTTTGTGGACATGCTGGTAAAAACCTACCTCAAAGACGGAACTGAAGAATGGATCTTGCTGCACATCGAAATAGAGGGTAACAGTGCCAAAGATTTCCCCCATAGAATGCTCCAGTACTGGTACCGTATATACGATCGCTATCGTGTTGATATATCAGCACTGGTAGTATTCACCGGCGGTAAAAATCAAAAACGGCCCAACCTGTTCCATAAATCTTTCTTAGGCACGGAAATCACGTATAAGTACAACGTATATCATATCCTTGACCATTCGGAACAGGAGCTTATTGCTATGGACAATCCCTTTGCATTGATTGTGCTGGCAGCACAGAAAGCTTTGCTGATGAACAAAATACCGGAGCAGGAACTGGCTGAACACAGGCTTACGATAGCCAAAGCGCTGATACAGAGTAAAAAATATGATCACGAACGTATCCTGCGCTTTTTGTATTTTCTTAAGCAATTTGTTTACATTGAGGACCCGAAATTAAATCGTAACTTTGATCATCAAATTAACAAACTAACCGGAAAGG
>JBEBVI010000023.1:0-21040 GCA_040392805.1 Taibaiella helva | reverse complement strand
CTCACACAATAAATATTTACGCAAAACGTTCTTCTGAAAAATTTACGGCACGGCGCTTGACTATTTAACTTAGTTTATTTACCTTAACCTTCGTAAATTCGCATCCGTTTACCAAAAGCCCTGTAATTGCTTTATCATCAAATGAAGTTTTCCTTTGATTTAATTTCCAATTTTATCCATTTATGGACACAGCCGTAACAAAAACCAAGACTAAGAGTAGTCCGAACCTTAAGAAAGAATTGCAGAAGTATTTTGGCTTTGACGGTTTCAAAGGCGCACAGGAAGAGATCATTAAAAGCATCCTTTCCGGTAAAGATACCTTTGTTATTATGCCGACCGGCGGAGGTAAGTCTCTGTGCTATCAGCTACCCGCCCTCATCAGCGGCGGAGTGGCTCTTATAGTATCTCCGCTTATTGCGTTGATGAAAAACCAGGTAGACCTTATCAGAGGTTATAGTGACGATGACAATGTCGCACACTTCCTGAACTCGAGCTTAAGCCGGGTGCAGCAACGAAAAGTAAAAGCCGACCTTACAGAGGGCAAAACAAAAATGCTGTATGTGGCGCCGGAAACACTTACCAAAAAAGAAAATATAGATTTTTTCGCAGATATAAATATTTCTTTTGTTGCTGTAGATGAGGCACACTGTATTTCGGAATGGGGACATGACTTCAGGCCGGAGTACCGTAAGCTGCGTGATATGATCTCTGAGATCAACCCCAACCTGCCCATCATTGCACTTACTGCCACGGCAACACCCAAAGTACAGGATGATATCGTCAAAAACCTGGAATTAAAGAATCCAAAAACAATTATAGCCTCGTTTAACCGCCCGAACCTTTATTACGAAGTAGTTCCCAAAACCTCCAAGTCACAGGTATTAAAACATATGGTACGCTATATATCCCAGGTAAAAGGGAAAAGCGGTATCATTTATACACTGAACCGGAAAACGACGGAAGAGCTGGCAAAGATGCTTTGTGCCAATGGTATTAAAGCGGTAGCTTATCATGCAGGACTGGATGCAGCGACCAGGGCACAAAGGCAGGATCAGTTCCTTAAAGATGAAGTGGAAGTGATCGTGGCGACCATTGCATTTGGTATGGGCATAGACAAACCTGATGTGCGTTTTGTGATGCACTATAACATCCCCAAGTCGCTGGAAAACTATTACCAGGAAACGGGCAGGGCAGGACGCGATGGCGGTATAAGCAAATGTATCCTCTACTACTCCTACAAAGATGTGCAGAAGCTGGAGCACTTGATGCGCGATAAGCCTCTGAGTGAAAGAGAAATGGGCGCCCAGCTGATAACAGAAACGGTAGCCTATGTGGAAAGCGGCGCCTGCCGGCGCAGGATGTTGCTACATTACTTTGGAGAGATGTCGGACATAGACAATTGCGGCCACTGCGACAACTGCTGCCACCCCAAAGAAAAGCTGGATGTAAAAGACAGCGTAAAGATCGTGCTGGATGCCATAGATCAATTGGACGAGCGCTTCGGCATCAACTATGTAGTAGACCTGGTATTAGGTAAGAACAATCCACAGATCAAAACATTCAAGCATGATAAACTGAGCTCGTTTGGCGCCGGGCTGGTCATGGAAATGGACGAAACTTTCTGGCAATCTCTTATCCGCCAGATGATGCTTGAAAACTTTGTAAGGAAAGATATCGAAGAATACGGCCTTCTTAAAATAACAGATAACGGACGGAAATTTCTCAGGAAACCTTATTCTATAAAAGTGGCATTAAACCATGCGTACAGAGATTTAGACAATGGCGATGATGACGAAGATACGCATACAGGCGGCACAGCTGCTGCCGATCCGGTGCTGCTGGAAATGCTTATAGACCTGCGCAAGCAGGTAGCCAAAGAAAAGAACCTGCCGCCCTTTGTCGTATTCCTGGAAAATTCGCTCGAGGATATGGCGCTAAGCTACCCGACAACAATGGACGAGCTGGCCAAAATACAGGGAGTAAGCAAAGGTAAAGCACTGAAATTCGGTAAAAAGTTCGTTGAGCTTATAGCCAGGTATGTTGAGGAAAATGAAATAGAGAAGCCCGATGATTTTGTAATGAAGAATGTTGCGAATAAAAGCGCATTGAAAGTTTACATTATCCAGAATATAGACAAGAAAATACCGCTTGAATCCATCGCGAAAAGTAAAGATATAACCGTAGCCGAATTACTCACTGCAATGGAAGGCATTGTGGCCAGCGGTACCAAACTGAATCTGAGCTATTGTATAGATGAAGAGCTGGATGAAGACGAACAGGAAGAGATCTTCGACTTCTTCAGAGAAGCCACAGACGATAATATAGAAGAAGCATACGCAGAGTTTAAAGACCAGGATATAACACTCGAGCAGCTCCAGCTTATGCGGATCAAATTTTTAAGTGAGTTTGGAAATTAAGCGAAGTAAGAGTTGTCATGTCTCCGCTAAGCAAAAGGAACTCCACTTCGTTGCGTAGTGGGGACATGGGTCCTGGATATGGAAAAACATAATAATTCAGGATCTGTAAATCGGGAAGTTATTTTAACACTGTCACTAAGGAATCCCGATGAAATAACTTCCACATCTTTACTGAGCTGCGTCGAAGTAATTACCGTCATACCGAGTTGGGTATTTTGGCCCATCAAAAAATTGAAGCTGGTAATGAACAAGTTATAATACTTGTCATTGGTAGAACAAAAGACACGAAACGGAGTGGAGTCTCTTTTGTGTAGTGGAGGTATCTTCCAAGTATAGGAACGCTTCTACCATAGTAAATGAGAAGATGTCGCCACTCAGCCAGCGCTGCGGTACAATGTCGCCAAGGAAAGTATTTCGAATCCGGATCTTTAAATCGGGAACTTATTTTGATACGATTACTGAGGATCAGGGCAAACAGTATTTTTTTGAATTGATCAGGCATGACAGAGCTGTCAAATAACCCTGGTTTTTCCCGAAAGGGTGCAATGATGCGCAACAGGGCAAAGACCCGGTATTCTTTCTGACCCTAATAGTTTCTTACATAATTAATCATGAACACACAATGGGAGTCATTGATAACCTGGCTTCAAAACAGGCTACAACAGCCGCTTCCGGGATATGAAGCTCAAAGAAGAATGATGAGCCTGCACAGACCTGAGCGCCTGAAAGCGCCGGATCATGCCAGAGAAAGTGGCGTATTGATCCTGTTATACCCCGAAGCAGATGAAATACAAACCGTTTTAATTGAGCGCAGCAAAGATGGCAGTGTACATAGCGGCCAGATAGCACTGCCCGGGGGTAAAAAAGAAGATACCGACACCGATATTATACACACTGCACTAAGAGAGGCTAATGAAGAGATCAGGTTGAGCAGAAATGAAGTTAACATTATAGGCAGGCTTTCACCACTATATATACCGGCAAGCAATTTCGAAGTCAATCCCGTTATAGGCTCCTGCGCTCATGTACCCGCCCTGCTGCCTTCAGAAGATGAGGTGGCCTCTATCCTCCGTTACCCGCTCCGCTACATTTTTTCGCACAAAAAAGAAGTGGAGGTCAGACCTTCGGGCCAGCCGCAGCTCACCATACGCACAAAGGCTTATTTACTGTCCGGCAACCATTTCATATGGGGTGCCACAGCAATGATTTTTTCCGAGCTGGAAAGCCTGTGGGATGAGTGGCATTCTTACCATGCCCCCTAAAGCCGGACATCACCCTGCAACTTTTTCCACTGTCAGATCATCTCAGCACGCGCCATAGAACACAGGTAATACTGATAAAAATGATTTACGCAGGTTCTTTATACAAAACATATTCCTTTTAAAGCTAAAACAAATCTGTGCTTATCTGCACAACCTGCGTCATCTGCGTGCTACACACTTTTTTACAGTCTCATAGCAAACCGGGAGATGAAATAAAGCAGATGTTATTCCATTCACATTTATTAAAATGCTAAAGAAATTTTTAAGATTTTAGAAGTACATTTGCCTTCTATGAATGATACGATCAGCAGTATATTTAAATTCCTGGAAGAATATCTGGTCTCTGAAGAAACAAACAAAAAAATATACCACATACCTGAAGATGTAGCCGTTCGCTGTAATCTGGTTCATATCAGGAAGCATTACCCGCAGGCTACTTTACATACAGACGTAAACCGCCCCTACAGTGTATTAACTATTGAATAGGTATCTTCTGTTTATCCTGGAAAAAGGCGTATTATTTCAACACTGTTACTGCCGGAAGCAACAACGCCACATAAGAATACGCAATGCGGGAATGACAAAAGGAAGCGCTAAACAACGCCGTTTTGTCATTGTCAGTACTTCGACTCAGCTCAGTGCAAGTAACAATCTGCTCATGCTTTAAAAAACTGAAAATACGCTCTGAAAAACTGGTGAGTTCCGCCCGGGCAGAGGACAAAAGAATGAGTGGAAAGGAGTGGTGAAGGAATATATGAGAAATATAATCTTTGTACATTTCTATCCGGCGTAGAGTACAAAAAAGAGTATTATTTTATCGGATTTCAGGTATGAAATACCAATGAAGGGATCATTCCGGTTTTATTCGTACAATTTTGTTATCTCTGATAACAACAAGTTCTGTTTTCTTTTGCTTTTTAAACTCAAGAAGCTTTTCATAAGCTTTCTCAAGTCCAAGTAAGATCTTATCCCTTAGTTCCAATTGTTCTTTAACCGTGGTCATAATATTTTTTTAGTTTTTCAAACTTAGCCGGGTCTGTTATTGTTAATTGCCCATCAACTGTTTTTTGTGCTAAAAGCTCATATTTTCCCTCTGAATTGTCAAAGATAAGCACTCCATCAACTATGGACAAATAAATATCAAATAAGTTTTTTATACCTCTGATATAGCGTCTTTCTATAACTTCCGGCTCAATATTATGCCCGCCCTCAGCAACCCTGATCCGCACACGCTCTTTTGCCAGTTCTATATTCTGGAGCCAGAAAAACAGCAATGTCACCGCATAGCCTTTTTGGCGGGCTTCCTCAATTTTTCCTTTATAATTCTTTGTTGATAAGGTTGTTTCAAATGCAAAGCTCTCGTTTTCTTTCAAAAGCTCATGGAATCTGCCCAACATGATCCTACCGGCTTCAAAGGCCACCTTTTCCGGTTGAAACGGCGAAAGGCCTTTAGCAATTTCGTCTGCATTTACAAATTCTTTACAAGCTATAATTTCAGGTAATATAGTGAAAGAAGCCGTTGTTTTCCCCGCTCCGTTGCAACCTGCAATAATGTAAAGATTTTTATCTGCCATAAACGGCAAATTTAACCCTTTTGAATGGGTTTCTTATTTATACTGCATGCCGCAAAAAATGATGCAATCATTATTTTTTATTTCTTTTTTGAGACTTTCTAAAAAGTCCGGTCAGATTGAGCATATCAAATGTCAGGCTGAGGCATGTCGAAGCCCAAACACATGATTGCCACCCCTTCAACAAGCTGTCAATGGCACCCTGTATATTGTACTTAGGTAAAAGCACATAAAAGAGGCCGCTTAAACAAGTAGCCTCATGAGGTAACAGGACAAAAAATACATCGCTAATGATTAACTGCCAGCTTAAAGGTGTGCAGCGTTTCCGTTCCCGAAAGCACACAAAGCAGGAGAGCGGAGAAAGGGTGAGGGAGCGGGTAATAAAAAGAGGCTGCTTAAACAAGCAGCCTCTAAGGTAATAGAGTAAACAAGGTTCTTCGTTAATGACTGACCACTAACTTAAAGGTGTGCAGGGTTTCCGTTCCGGATAGCATACGGATCAGGAGAGCGGAGAAAGGGAGCAGGAGCCTGTTCGCCTTACTTTCTTTATCATCACTCCATTCACGCTCCATTGTCTCCCTGACACTTCGACAAGGCTCAGTGCTGGCTGCGAGGTGCTTAGGATCTCGCTTTGAGTACTATAGTAACTTGTGTGAGGTACTTGGTGAGCGAACGGGATCCCTCGTTGCCTCGGGATGACAAGACGGAGAAGATGTCGGAGAGCGGATCAGAAGGATAAAACAATGATATTAGTTATGATCCTGTTGACGTACTATCTTTTTATAGACAACACCTCCCTCCGGGGAGATATAGCGCAGTGCGTACATGCCTGCGGGTAAGCGCTGTAAGTGAATAACACTGATATTATGCATTAGTACCTCACTGTGGCAAAGCCGGCCGCGGCTGTCGTAGATGGTGAGCTGGGCGCCGGGGTGGTTGTGGTGGATGTAGAGCTTGTCTGTTACCGGGTTGGGATAGAGCTGCAGGTCTTCTTTCTCTATTGATGTTATTGCTGATGCATCCGTGATATATACGGATGTACAGGAGCTGTCGGCTCCGCAGCCGTCCCATACCCGCAGGCAGACCTCATACCAGCCCGTTGTATCATAGGTATGGGTGGCCGGGTTATCTTGACTTTGCACGCCATCACCGAAAGACCAGAGCAGGCTGTCCGGGGCTGTAGCGGAGGTATAGTGCAGCTTTAATGTACGGCCTTCTTTCTCCTGGCTGAACAGCGCTACGGGGGCATCGCATTCCATATGGAATTGCTGGCAAAGGGTATCGCTGCCGCAATCTAAGTAAGCGATCAGGCATACTTCGTAGGAGCCGCTGCGGGTATAGGTATGTTGGGCGGTATGGCCACTGCTTTGGGCACCATCACCCCAGAACCAGCGGAGACTGTCTACCGGCTGGCTGCCCATATAAGTCATCTTGAGTGTGTTGTCGGTTATATCGAAATCATAACGGGCTGTGGGCTTGGGACATTGTACAGTTAGCTCGCGACATCTTCGGGTAGGGCCGCAGGCATTGTAGGCGGTGACACAGACTTTATGGGTGCCTGCTTCTAAAATAATGTTGGGGTTTTGCAAGCGGCTGAAGATCTCTTTTTTGTATTCCCAGGTGAGGCTGTCTATGGAAGTGCTGCCGGTATAGGTTAACTTTGTCGGTTGCCCTGAGAACGCGGTGTCGTTTTTAAAATCGGATACAGGTGGCTCGCACTGACAGTTGTAGCCGTATTTGGCTAAGAGAAAATCTTCAGGGCCACCTTTGGAGCGGTAGCCAAAGCTACCTCCCCAGATACTGTCCGTTACCCTGCCAGCAATGTATATGCTGTGGTTGTGGCAGGCTACTTCAAGGCCTTCATCATAGCTGGGCACAGGGTTATTACTCTGCCAGTAGTCCATGGTCTGTATTATGCCATTCGTATCTAATATTACTAAGGGTAAGTAACGACTGATAGTGCCGACAACCCGTGTAAACATCGTATCCTCTCCGCTAACTAGGTGACCTCTTACCTGGCCGGTAAGTATAATCCTACCATTATGTACGCCTTCTAAGCAGGTGGCAAGGCCCTGACCTGAAGCCATTGTATTATAGAAAACCCGTTTCCAGATCAGGTTATTCCCCATGTCCATTTTCATGATAAAGGAAGTACCGGCAATAAAAGGCTGTTCAAGCTCTATACCCTTGAAGGTGCATTTGTCTCCAAAAAAATAACCGAACACGTACTGGTAGTCTCCCTTCCGAAAGATCACCGCACGCTGACCCGAATAAGCGGGAACGGTGACAAAGGTATCATAGCTAACTAAGTTACGCATGCTGTCAAAAGTAAGCACCCCGCCTCCCCAGCCACCTTCACTGGTTACCGAAACATGCAGAGTATTACTTGGCTCATGGATATTACTCGGCTCAAAGATGTTCAGATAAAGCATAGTGTCTGCTATGGGTAGGCGTTTGGCATCAAGAAGATTACCCTGCCGGTCAAAGCTAATATCATATATTCCCCTCCGGCTGATAATACCGGGAGCAATCTCCGCCCCTGTTCCAAATACAGATTTAATAAAATGAACTACGGTATCCCGCATCATCAGCTGTCCAAACCAATTCCCCAAAGCACTGGCAGATTCAATACCTTCTTTACCTAAGCTTCTTATCCATTGTTGCGCGCCTAATGTATCATACTTTAACAGCCAGCAGGATTGAAGGGTAAAAGCTATTGTTGTATCACCAATATAGTAGTTCCCCGAAGAAGCAATGGTGGAACTACCTATGTAAACACCCCCTGCTCTGTCATAGGTCATAGCTGTAAATTTAGAATTACCCTCAGCAGATATAATCTTTCCCCAACGCAGCTTACCCTCACAGGTATAACTCAGTAAAGCCGTTCTGGAACGATATACCGAATTGACTGAACTGTATATAGGAAAAGTCATACTGTCGAAGGTGATACTATCGCTGCCCATAAACTCTGCCAATATATATATATTCCCATGGTCGTCAGTAACCATTTCGCGTACCTGTTCCCGCGCGTTATAACCACTCGGTGCCTTATAATATGAGCCGCCACCTCTGATCCATTGATGTTGTTGGGAAAATGTGACTGAAAAGCAACACAGACTGAAAAGAAAGAATAAAAAGGATTTCATGGAAAAAGTTTAAAAGTGAAAAATTTGGCAGGTATAAAAGTACTAAAAAGAGGCTACTTAAACAAGCAGCCTCTTGAGGTAACAGGGCAAAAATACATCGCTAATGATTAACCACCAGCTTAAAGGTGTGCAGCGTTTCCGTTCCCGAAAGCATACGAATCAGGTAGATACCTGATTGCCATTCCTTTGTATAGATCGTCCACTCTCCCTGCGGACCAACAGGACGATAGCTGTCGATTTTCCTGCCGGCAATATCGTACACCTCCAATGAACGCTCCCCTTCCGCATTACCATAGTCAAACTCCACAGAGGCCGTGTAGGTAGATGGGTTGGGGTAAACAGAAATGGAATTGCCTGAAAACAATACCTGTTTTCTCTCCTCTTTCTTGGTTCCCGGCCTTTGGGGATAAAGGTAACAATTGGACAAGTTCGTTACTATCACGCTATAAGAACAGATCCTGCCGTCATCATATTCAATCAGCACGGTAAAGGTACCCGAGGTCATCAGCAGCGGAATGGATAAACTATTGAACTGCAAATTCAGGACTCCTGAATGGCGTTGCTGCAATACTTAGAGATTGCTTCCGATTTTTCAGCCTTTTCAGTCTTCGTTTCCTGCTTCAATATTATTCCTGGCTGAAAAATACTTCGCAATGACGAGGACGAGAAAGAGCAGGCTGTGGAAGCATATCCAAAACGCTATTGAAACCTCTGCTTAAGCAGAAAGTAAAAGAACGAGATACCGGACTATCCTATTATTGCCGTACGATCTTTTTATACACAACTCTTCCATCCGGGGAGATATAACGCAATGCGTACATACCTGCCGGTAAGTGCCGGAGGTTGATGACACTGGTGCTAAGCATCAGCACCTCGCTGTGGCAAAGCCGGCCGCGACTGTCGTAGATGGTGAGCTGGGCGCCGGGGTGGTTGTGGTGGATATATAGCTTGTCTGTTACCGGGTTGGGATAGAGCTGAAGGTCTTCTTTCTCTATTGATGTTATTGCTGATGCCTCGGTGATATATACAGAGGTGCAGGAGCTGTCGGCTCCGCAACCATCCCATACGCGCAGGCAGACTTCGTACCAACCTGTTGTATCATAAGTATGGGTGGCCGGGTTATCTTGACTTTGCACGCCATCACCGAAAGACCAGAGCAGGCTGTCCGGGGCTGTAGCGGAGGTATAGTGCAGCTTTAATGTACGGCCTTCTTTCTCCTGGCTGAACAGCGCTACGGGGGCATCGCATTCCATATGGAATTGCTGGCAAAGGGTATCGCTGCCGCAATCTAAGTAAGCGATCAGGCATACTTCGTAGGAGCCGCTGCGGGTATAGGTATGTTGGGCGGTATGGCCACTGCTTTGGGCACCATCACCCCAGAACCAGCGGAGACTGTCTACCGGCTGGCTGCCCATATAAGTCATCTTGAGTGTGTTGTCGGTTATATCGAAATCATAACGGGCTGTGGGCTTGGGACATTGTACAGTTAGCTCGCGACATCTTCGGGTAGGGCCGCAGGCATTGTAGGCGGTGACACATACTTTATGGGTGCCTGCTTCTAAAATAATATTGGGGTTTTGTGAGCGGCTGAAGATCTCTTTATGGTATTCCCAGGTGAGGCTGTCGATGGAAGTGCTACCGGTATAGTTGAGCCTGACCGGCTGGCCGGATAAGGCGGTGTCGTTTTTGAAGTCGGATAGAGGTGGCTCGCACTGACAGTTGTAGCCGTATTTGGCTAAGAGAAAATCTTCGGGGCCACCTTTGGAACGATAACCGGAGTTGCCGCCCCAGATACTGTCTGTTACCCTACCGCCGATATATATATTGTGGTTGTGGCAGGCTACTTCAAGGCCTTCATCATAGCTGGGCACCGGATTATTATGCCGCCAGTAATCCATGGTCTGTACCACACCATCTGTATCTAATATTACTATAGGTAAAGAGCGGCTGATATAGGAAAAAATCTGTGTGAATATTGTATCCTCTCTGTTGATCAAACCACCTCTTATCTGGCCCGTAAGTATAATCCTCCCATTATGTAAATCCTCCAGGCAGGTGGTAAGACCCTGACCGGAAGGCATTGTATTATAGAAAAGTTGTTTCCAGATCAGATTATTATCCAGGTCCATTTTCATAATAAATGAAAAAGCTCCGGAACTGTATGGTCGTTTAAACTCAACACCCTTAAATGTACATTTCTCTCCATAGAAATAACCAAACACATACTGGTAATCCCCATCCCGGAAGATGACCGGACGCTGACCCATATAAGCCGGCTCAGAAACAAAGGTATCATAGCTAATCAGGTTGCGCATACTGTCAAAGGTCAGTACCCCACCACCCCAGCCGTCCTCCCTAAATACAGAAACATGCAGGGTATTGCTCGGCTCATGGATATTGCTCGGGTTAAAAATATTGACGTAAAGCATCGTGTCTGCTATGGGTAAACGCTTCGCTTCTAAAAGGTTGCCCGATCTGTCAAAGCTAATATCATATATCCCTCTTTCACTGATAATACCGGGAGCAATCTCCGCTCCTGACTCAAATACCGATTTTATAAAATGAACCACGGTATCCCGCATCATCAATTGGCCATTATTATTACCCAAAGCTCTGATAGACTCACCGTCCGAGTTACCTAAGTTCCTGATCCATTGTCTTTCACCCAGCGTATCGTACTTTAGCAGCCAGCAGGCTGTAGGGTTTTTGACTATAGCCGTATCGTCAAGATAATAAGTACTTGTTGAATTACTAACAACTGAACTTCCTATATAAATCCCCCCTACTTTGTCATAAGTCATAGCCGCAAATTTAGATCCACCGTCAGAGGACATGATTTTACCCCAGCGCAGCTTACCCTCGCAGGTATAGCTTAGTAGAGCCGTCTTAGAACGATATACTGAATTAGTGTATATAGGGAAGATCATGTTATCGAAGGTAATACTATCACTACCCATAAACTCGGCAAGGATATAAACATTTCCATGTTCATCGGTAACCATCTCCCGTACCTGCTCCCGTGCATTATAGCCACTGGGCGCCCTGTAATGTGAACCACCGCCCCGGATCCATTGATGTTGTTGGGCGAGACAGTTTAGACTAAAAAGTGTGCAGAGAAGAATAAACAAAAAGTATTTCATGGGAAAGTAAAAAGTTAAGAGTGAAAAGTGACATAAGGTAAAGTGAAAAGTGACATAAAGGTAATAAAAAGAGGCTGCTTAAACAAGCAGCCTCTAAGGTAATAGAGTAAACAAGGTTCTTCGTTAATGACTGACCACTAACTTAAAGGTGTGCAGGGTTTCCGTTCCGGATAGCATGCGGATCAGGTAGATACCTGATTGCCATTCCTTTGTGTAGATCGTCCATGCTCCCTGGGCTTCTGCAGGGCGATAATCGGCCACCTTCCTGCCGGCGATATCGTACACCTCCAGTACCCGCTTTCCTTCCACATTACCATAGTCAAACTCTACAGAGGCCGTGTAGGTAGATGGATTGGGATAAACCGATATGGAATGATGGGAAAGAAGCATTTGTTGCATTTCACCCTTTTTCATTTCCTGCCTTTGAGGATAAAGGTAACAATTAGACAAGCCCGTTACTACCCAGCTATAAAAACAGGTCTTACCATCATCATATTCAATCAACATCGTAATGGTAGTGGTGCTCATCATCAGCGGAATAGATAAACTATTGAGCTGCAAGTTCAGGACTCCTGAATGGCTGGAAGTAAAATTGGTTACGGAAGGAAAGACCGGCCCGATATCGGAGCTCATCGTAACCGTACCACCCATACCCCGGGTATTAAAATAGGTCGTGAGATGGTAGCGCCCCGGTATATCCGGATCGCAATACGTAAGAGCAGGATCAATATCCGGCAGACACCCAAAATCATTGCATTCGCGCTCGGTAATCGTCAGGCCGGGTGTGGTATAAGTACACAGCCAGTTATCCATATACAACTGGTACTGGCCTGGGCCCGGCACCGGATAAGGCGATACAAGAGAGTAGGAGCCGGAAAGGTCCGCCACATTATTACGCATCCATTTCCAGTCGCGGAAGTCCACTCCCGGAGGGCCGTACAGTGTGAGCATACTCAGCTGAAAATCACACAAGCTGTAGCAACCTTCCGGTATATATTCTGCCAGGCTCGTCGGCGCCGGCGGCACATATATATCCTCATGGCTGCGGCAGCCATATACATCGGTAAACCAGAGCCGGTACGCACCGCCTTCATACACGGTATTGTCCGGCCCGCTTACCCCATTGCTCCAGTTGAAGCTGCCGGGCTGGGTATGGGAACCTTCGAGCTCGATCTCGTACCTATTGCAATCCACAAGGTAGGGACCGGTAATATCCGGCGCTGAAGGCTGGCTACGCACCTGTATGATCTGCAGGTCTGTATTGGTACAGGTGATGCTGGTTATGGGATCGGTATAGCCCAGTTCTAAACTATAAGTGTAAGCCCCCGGAGAAAGGCCGGGAATGTCCACTGCCGGATCGGTGCTGAATACCGACCCGCCATTCAGGCGCCAGGCATAGTCGATGCCCGGCCCGGCAAAACCATCTAAGCGGAAAGGTTCACCGGCACAGGCGAACGGACCACCGCTGATCACTGCCGGCGGCATGGGAATTATTACCACATTTTCCGGATCGGTGATCAACCGGCATTGGTAGGCATCATACATCTCTATCCAATAGGAACCGGACTCAGAGGGGCTCAAAGATGGGACAGGTGTACCCTGCTTTTGCTTACCCCAATGCCACACATAAGGCTGATTAGGGGTTCCTGACCCGGTATTATTATAGGTTAATGTTACCGGGGTTCCGGTACAAACTATTGCACCGCCCGAAATGCCACCATCAAGCTCATTAGGCCGGACATTAATTATCTGGCTATTAGACGCCTCACAGCCATAGATATCCTGGATATTAAGAGTAATATCATAGTTTGTGGGAATACTTACGGTAAAGCTGCTTTGCGGAGCCGGTATTTTACTCTCACCTTCCCCATCAAAATCCCAGAAATAAGTCGCCACCATAGCGCCCGGAGGCGTAAGTATCGCCTGTAAGTCGATCGGCACATCGGAGCAGACGGTTAAGCTACTGGCTAATATGCTTACCGAAGGCGGCTCCGGCAGGGTGATGGTGCTATCCTTACTACAATACCTATACCTCAAAGCATTATCATCCCACACGGTAATCGTCTGGGTGATGGTATAAGTACCTCCGGCCGCTAACCGGGAGGTGAAACCGTTGACGGAGCCGTTGTCCGGATTAGCCGGAGGAGTGGTCCCCACCTCCTTGATCAACCAGGATACGCCCGTAACGGTATAACCGTCTAAGGTGCTGCTCCGGTCGATGAAGGTAACATCATAATTGCCGAAACCATCGCAGCGTATATCCGGGTAAAAATGAGGCATAAACGGTACGATCACCTGGATGGTTGTATCGCGATAGCAGTAGGGCGATGGCCATATCTCTCTATAGCTGATATTATATACCCCTGCACTGTAATACACCGGCGTAAGGGTATTTGCCCCTTCGTCCGGCGGCACGGAGTAGCGCCAGCCGGGAGTCGCATTAAGGCTGGCATCAAGGGTGATCACCCCGCAGTTTTCTTCGTATTCCAGCTCAGGGTAGACGGTCGGCATAGTGCAGCCTTCGCCCTGTCCTCCGCCGCAATCAACGTCGGTAAGCGTCAGCACATTAGAGGCGGCGGTACAGCCATTAACCGAGGAGACAAAAAACTGGTAATCACCGTCAGTATTGGTAGTGATGCTGGAGGAAGGGGGGCCGACCGGCGAGCCGTTATGTGTCCACTGAAATGTTGGCGAGCCACCCGGATCCACATAGGTGCCCACTAAGGTAACCGTAGCGCCGCACAAATTAAGCGGGCCGTCGACGGAAGCATAAGCCAGCGGGCCGGGATTGATCAGGATATTACCGGCTACCTGGCCCACCGGCGGGCAAAGAACGCCGGGTGTTGCGCCTGAAGCGGTAACATATACATCATAATACACCGGTCCGCCGCCGGTATTGGGCGGGAAGGTGATCTCCATCTCGTGGCCGCCCTGGCCGGTAAATACGCCGGGTATATACCAGGTGTAGCTTTGTGCTCCGGGTGTCACCGCCAGGGTTACCTTACCGGGGCAGGCCGTAGAAGGCAATGTGGTAAATACCGGTAAAGGAGAAGGGTTAATGGTCACGTTATAACTCCGGTTTATGACCTGCCCGCACCTTCTTACTTCAAGATGCAGGGTAGCGTTAGTGCTGAAGCCGGTATGGTTCCACATCACCGTTATATCCGGGTTGTATACCTCTCCCGGGTCCACGCTTCCCGCCTCAGAAGGTACGATGGTCCAGAAATAACTGTCGCCGGTAGTATAATTGGCGCTGTACTCGCTATAGCTGTTGGCACATACCGTGGACGGCCCGCTGACAGAGGGATTGAGCGGATCGGCGGTTACATTCAGCACATATTCCGCACCGGTGCAATAGGGCGCTTTTGTCTGCTGGCGCCAGGCCTTCAGTTGCAGGCCTGATGAAGCGGTCCAGGTAACAGTCACTTTTCCCGATCCGGAAGGCGGGCTGACCGTACCTCCGGTAGCCTCCCAAACCAGTACGGTGCCGGGCTCATCGGTGGTCACCTCATAGGTATAAGGCGTATTCAGGCAAACCACATCAACCCCTTCTATCAGGGCTACCGCAGCAGCGCCTTCTGTAACCGTAATGGGAAAAGCAGGCGCACAGTAGCTGCCACCGATATAGAGTATATAATCGCCCGCAACGGGGAAGCTGGCATTGAAGGAAGCGCCTGTCCCGGTCTGGGTGCCGGAAGGCGTTTCTAATGTCCAGTTTACCGAAGCCGAATTGCTGAGCGTATAGAGGGCGGAAGCGCCCGCACAGGCGGTACCCGGACCTACAATGGTGGCCGGCTCCTTAACGGTAACGGTAAGCAGGGTGTCTCCCCCGCATTGTGTAATGCCGTTCAGGTAAGTACCATGCACCTGGTAGGTGCCGGGATTGCTGAAATTCAGGTGCACCTTATGATCATTGCGGATGCCCTGCACTGCCGAAGGCTGGTTGATCACACCCCAGTTCCATTGTGTACCGGGCCATAAAGGCAGGCTGTACTCGTAGTTCACACCGGTACAGATATCCGTAGGGCCGGTGATCTCCGCATCGGAATGTACCACCGTCACCTTCACCACCGTTGTGGCCGGGCAGAGGCCCCCGCAGGAAGGTGTCTGCAGGCTTACATAGCCTATACCGTCCGGTATATAATCCCATTTTACGGTTACATAATCGTCGCCCGTACCTCCGCCGTCGGTGACGCTGCCCCCGGTAACGGTCCAGTTGTACGTACCGCAGCTGGCCGTGGTGGTATAGGTGGCCGTTTTACCGGCACATACTACCGAGGGGCATGCTATCTCAGGGCCCGGATCGGAGAATACGGTTACGGTCACAGTATAGGTGTCGGAGCAGTTACAGGCATTGGTTACAATCAGCGATACATCGTACGTACCGCCTGTATTGTAGCTATGCGTAGGATTCCGCTGCCCGGAGCTGTGCCCGTCGCCGAAATCCCAATACCAGCTTACAACAGGCGAGCTGCTGTTGGCGGTTGACAGGTCGCGGAAGCTGACCGGCGTTTCAACACATACGGAAAAGTTGCCTGCCGGGCTTTGGGAAGGCGCTATGGCAAATTGGGCCGTAGGCCGCTCTATCACCTCCACGCATATAGTCTGGTAAACAGGTCCGCAGGGGCTTTCCAGCACTGCCGTTATCGTTCCGGCACTGCCCGGGTCGCCCCATTGCACCGCTATGCTGTCTCCCCAGTCATTCAATAATGCGGGACCGCTCACATTCCAGGTCAGTTCGCCTTCCGAATGCCTGGCATAGTAATGCACGATGCTGTTGGCACAGGCTTTCAGGCAATCACCGTCGTCTTCCATAGAAGTGCCATACCCGGGAAGATCCATAGGCGGAACCGGTATAGAGTCTATCGCCATATTCCGGCAACCGACATCTGCGCTGCCCGTTACCGACAATTCGGGGCCGGGTATTACATATACGGACTTTGTAGCCGGGGTAAAGGTAGTCAGGCTGATAGCCAGTAGTGTTTTGCTACCCGGTTCGGTAAAAACAACTGTTACGGCATCTGTGCCGTTCCCGGAAAGCACGGAGCCATCCGTTACCGGAGTAACCGCCCAGGAATACATACCAGGTATGTCTACCGTATAATTGGCAGGCACACCTATACACACCGTATCGGGCCCGATGATCGTATGTTGTGCCGAAGCCCGTATAGGGCTAAGGGCACTACACCACAGGGCCAGCAGCCACAGTGGTATGAAATGAATATATTTCATGTTTTATTATTTTTGAAATGAATAAAATGGTTCTTCATCCTATAGCCGAAGTGGCCTGCTGAAGCAAAAGAAAGACTGCGCATGCCCGCAGGCAAACGTTTTCCTTCTCCCTACCGGGAAAGAACCGGCAGCTATGCTGTACAATAATATGGACCGCTACGGCCTATCATCGCGGGGGATGAGCGCTCAGGAACAAACCATAACAACAGGAAAGGACATTGCTTCCCTTTAAAGAATAAGCAGTATTCAGCCAGGAGTAGCATACTACAATACGAACTTTTACAATCAGATAAAAAGAAAAGGACGGATAACAGTATCCGTGCCGCAAAAAGCGGGGCATAGCATATACGGGTGGTAAAGCAGGAACGGGGAGGCAGAAAAATAGAGAGGCAATCATGGCAAATAGGAATAGGAAAGGTGAGCAAATCTGTTTACATCCTGATAGTGTTTAGTGACCAATAAAGTTCCGGCATGATGCCCGGAACTACCCCATAGAAAGATCCGTTAATACGTAAAGGTGAAAGCTATCATTAGCGAATATTCACCCTATTGCAAGTCAAATATAGTTATAATATTTACAATTCACAAATTATTCGTTTTTTATTTAGAAAACGATTACACAGTAAACAAAAAACTGATAAAAAATACCGGCAATAAAATTTTATGCTTGTGTTGATCTCTGCATGCGGGTACGCCTGTGCCTGATAGATTTTTTCACGTGATCCCCTATCAGCACCTGCTGTTCCCGTCATCATACTATTCAATACCTAAGTATGTACTATATGGTTATAAAATTGCTCACCTGATCGTTTTGTGCCGTATTATTTGAAGCCTACCTTTAAGAGACTATCCCAAAAAGCCGGTTCATTTTTGCTCAGCAAGAGAGCAGTTCACACAAAGTGAACAAAGAAGGCAAAGTGTACAACGTACCTATTTTGAAGTCAGATTACCATATTCTTTGTCTCTTCGTATTCATTGTGTTCTTTGCGTGAAACAGCTATCCTCAGGCACCTTCGACAAACAATTGAAAAATAATGATTGCATATTTTCACACCGTTAGATAATAAATACCTCATGGGATGAATACGGTGTGCAGCATAGATTTGCCGACTATCCGGATTTCAGGATGTCAATAAAATGGATAGGGACACTTTCAGACATTACGCCGTTAAGAAGACCGAAAACAATGTTGCACAAAGCCATCAGGCGAGAAGTATAAACAAATAAGATCATTGAAGATGCAGGAACCGGCTATGGAAAGCATAAATCCGGATTTCGCACCTATTGCCAACGACAAGCCCCCGGGAGACGCACCAGACGAAGAATGCGGAGGAAATAGAAGGAGAGCGGAGGAACGGAAAACTTACCCTTCACGTATTCCTTATCATATCACCCAACCTGCAATCCTTTATCTCATTGCGAAAACCTATAGACATTGATGAACAATAGTTAAAGCCTATACATAAAGCCTGAGCATAAAAAATTTTCAGAAGCAACTATGCTCTTGCTGAGCAATATCCCAGAGTTGCTCTCAGCGTGTGCTGCAATACTTATAGATTACTTCCGGTTTTTCAGTCTTCGTTCCGTTCTTCAATATTATACTTTCTATCGGATAGTTTTGTGCATTGATTTTCATCTAAGTAACGGTGTTCCGGGGAAATGCCGCATAGCGGCTATCGCATAGCAATATAAAAAACGCTTTTTTGCCGTGTAGCGGTTACCCTTATCCATTCGCAGAGAATAACAGTCGGCCGCAATTAATGACAAAATGCCCATGTAGCGGTGTATAATCAATTACGAATTGCTTTGCGTCGTTGCGACTTCTTTGTGCCTTTGCGTGAAACTATTCAATTACGAATCAATCCCTCAGAATAAGCACCCATTTGGGTAGCCGCTATACGGCATCTCTGCAAGGTAACTTTACGCTACGTATCCTGTACATACTTTAATGCAGGAAAATAATTATTGTTTGGATGGCACATTTTACCCCGTTTTTAATGGATTTTTCTTCTTTAAAGTCCAAAGGTTAGATAATAAATATC
Source organism: Taibaiella helva (assembly GCA_040392805.1). Lineage (GTDB taxonomy): Bacteria > Bacteroidota > Bacteroidia > Chitinophagales > Chitinophagaceae > Taibaiella > Taibaiella helvus_B. The sequence continues at coordinate 2,230 of JBEBVI010000023.1, read as the reverse complement.
TCATGGGGGGAATGCAGCATATAGTATACTTCTGGCTGAAAAATACGTCGCAATAACGAGGACGCGAAAGAATGAGATGCAGGGCTGTTCTATTATTGCCAGGCTACCTTCTGTATTTCATACTTTCGGAAGCCGGTATCACAACTGGTTTGACAGAAGATAAAACAACTTGTTTTGTGCATTAAACTATCCCGATCGAATAGATAACAAGTTCTATCTCACAAAAAACTTCTTTAATTCGATATTCAGGTTATTAAAAAGTTGATTTAACTATTTAGTTTATCAATTTAAGTAGTTAAACGATTAATTAAAGTAATTGAATTTATAATTCAATTACTTTAATTATAGATTTAAATAGGTAAGTTACTCGTAGAGGTAGTTAAATTATTACAATTGCCTTTTGTTTCAACCTTTTAAACAATGGATTGTTCTTTCAAAATAGTTGGTATTATAAATCAGATGCTAAAATTGAAAATACAACAACTAAATACCGTCCATCAACTATTAATATTAAGAAGATAAGTAGTTTAATAATACATTTACCTATTTTAATAAGTAAAATAAGGGATTGAAATTGAAAGTCAACAACTTCTTTCCCTATCACAACAAGCGGAAGACTACGGACTTATCCGTTGCAGGTTGCTTTTTAATCAGCCGCAGGTTTGTGCCGCCGGTTACGAACATTGAAACTTCCCAGGCTTGCCGGAAATAAGTTTGTTTATATGATACAAGGTAATTATTTGCGACAATCCGGGATGCACCCGATGTGTTCCCGGAGGAAAGCTGCAGACAGGTCCTTGCGGAAAGAATCATAGCGTGTATTAATTGTTTACTTATTATAATCAAATGACTATGGAAACAAGAAAACAAGCGATTGGCGGTTTCAAACATGCCAAAGATGCGGAATTGCTTGCGACATCCTATGCTATCCTGGAGGCGATGACGGGAAATGCCCACTTCCCGGAGCCGTCTGTTCCGATGGCGGAATTTGAGGGCGCCATAAAGGAATATGAGAAGCATGCGGCCGAAGCCCTGCAAACTCAGAGCCGGCTGGCTTTTGCCGCACGGAATAGCGCCAGACAGCAGCTTACGGCCATGCTTAAGAAACTTGCCTTTTATGTGAATGAAGTGGCAGAGAGCACACATGAAAAATTGCTTACTTCCGGTTTTCCCCTCTCCCGGGAAACCAGCCGGCGCCAGTTTCCCGGGATCGTTGATAACGTACGGCTCCGCGACGGGGGCTATAGCGGCTGCCTGAAACTGTCGTTCAGTAAACAGAAACACGTACCGCTATATGAGTACCGGTATGCGTTGAAAGCCGGGCAGGAAACCGCCGATCTGGAATGGACCGAGGCCAGGCTCTCTTCCAGTACAAAGGTTACACTCTCCGGCCTCCGGCCGCTTACCGTTTGTTATGCGCAGGTGCGGGCGCTCAACGGTGAAGGCCGTTCGGAATGGAGTGAACCGGTATCCTTTATTGTCCGTTAAACCGGTGATTATAATAGCATCATTACAAATACCCGATCTTGAATATGGCCTTCCGGCTCCGTCCGGGAAACCATTAACCGGGAACATTTCTACCTGTTGTATACTGTACACCGCATTCACCCCATGAGATATTTATTATCTAAGGGATAAAAATGTGCAATCATTATTCTTCATTGCTTGTTTCCACCTCCACCGGAGGGAGATTAAGGGCAGGGCCTAAAACAATGCTGCACAAAATCATCAGGCGCAGAGTATAGTACCGGTAAGTAGAAGCAAGGTGGAACAACCGGAAATATAAAAATGGTGAGATAAAGGTTTATGCCTTAATGGGCCAACTTATCGGGTGTCGCGAAAAAAAACTTATCCTCTATGCTCTATTTAAAAAATAAAGCATAACTTTCTTCACCAAATTGCATATTCCTCATGGCCGCATCTGTTAAAGAAGATTTTCTCTCCAAAAGCAAAACAGGATACCGGAAACTTCCCCGGTGGGCGAAAGTGGTTATAGCCGTATCGGCAGGCTTCCTGCTCCTGCTTATCCTCCTATGGCTCATTATGGCATGGTATATCAACACACATAAAAAGGAGCTTTTAGAAAAAATCACGACAACGGTAAGTGAAAATATCAGCGGCCATTTTCATGTTGATGACATGGAGCCTGCACTAATAAAGGGATTCCCCAGCATTGGCATTCGCCTTGCAGGTATCACACTGAGCGACAGTATGTACAATGTGCATAAAA
>JBEBVI010000022.1:0-22032 GCA_040392805.1 Taibaiella helva | reverse complement strand
ATAGTCATAAAAAGAGTGATGAATAAACTGTTTCTGAACATCTTAAGTAAAGTTACCTTCATGTCGTTTCGATTTTATTATTTAATGGAATCGTTTTAATTGTCAACAAAATAATTTACTTTTATGGATGCCAACTATAGGGGAAGTACTTAAAGTATTTTTTGAGTAGAAAGTGCAATAAAACTATAGGATCAGTCCGGGGATAAGCTGCCACAATTTAAAATTTATTAAGCAGATTACCTGTACTGTTTTGATTTTGGCCTTTTAACCTTTAGATGTTCATCACTTACAGGACATACTTTGAATTGAATAGCAGTGGGCTCATTTTTTAATTTACTGGTTGTTATGAGGCTATTTTTATATGCTACTTTTGTTATTGTCTGCTTATGGATAAGTTCCTGCACCCAACCGGCCGACGATAGTGTAGCAAACTATTCTCCCAATAAGGAATACATTACCCTTCAAAGTGAAAGCTGGGATACCTCAAAAATTAAGACCAGTATAGACAGGGCCTGTGCTATAGGCCATCAATACCCGGATAGCGCTATGGGTATTTTTAATGATGCTCTTGCTCAGTCTATCGCCTCCGGCTATCCTGCCGGTATAGCCCGGTCCTGTCAGGGTATAGGGTTGATTTTTGCCATCCACCGCAGGAATTTCGACACAGCGCTGGTCATGTACCGAAAAGCATTACCCTTTTCCAAAGGAAATGATGGTCTCCAATTATTGATATATGAAAACATAGGCTTGTTGTATCATACATGGTCTAAGTATGATTCCTCCATTTATTATTCCTACAAAGCACTGAAATATGCAAAGAAATCCGATAGCCTGTACCGGCTCAGAGCAGCAGGAATTTATCATAAAATGGCACAGACATGGTATCTCTCCCAACACTTCGATAAGGCGATGGAATATACCGAAAAAGCAGAGGCTACAGCCGTTCAGACGAAAAGACAGGACGAATTGTACAATATCTTAAACACCAGAGTCGCTGTGCTGATGGAGCTCAAAGCTTATGACAGCGCATTGGCTTTAAGTCAGCGGATAGTATCTTACAGAGGCAATAATATTACGCGCTTAGTGATTGCTTACCTTAATATCGGCTCCATTATGCTCACCGAACATAAGCGGGATACAGCGGGTGCAATAGCCCAATACCGGAAAGCATATACGCTGATTCGTAACAGTAATCCGGTCAACAAAGATGAATATGTTATTAAGTCTGCTATTAAATTAGCCCATTTATTGTTTTTAACAGGGAAGGAAAAAGAAGCGGAAAAGATATTGGAACCCGTAATGGTCATAGCCGAAAAATCGCATTTCCGGAAAGAACTGGAAAGCATTTACCAGCTCATGGCGCTTATTTACGATAAGGGTGACAATTATAAAATGGCCAATCGCTTTCGTACTTCCTATATAAAATTAGTCCAGGATATTTATACGCGGGGAACCGACGAATATATATCCCAACTGGATGCACAATACAAACTAAGCGAAAAAGACAGGCAGATTGCGCTGAACAACTTAAAGCTGGCCCGCCAGAGAACATGGATTATAGGTATCAGCGCGGGCACCTTATTACTATTAGGATTAAGTATAGGCCTGCTCAAACGCAAAAAACACAAAGAGCAAATGGCCGAATTGAAAGCCACCCTTGCCGGCGCAGAGCAGGAAAGAACGCGACTGGCTAAAGAGCTGCACGATGGTGTGCTGAGCCGGCTCTCTGCCGTAAAGTTGAACTTCACCACTCTGCCTGGTATGCAGGAATCTGCTGTGGAGGAACCACAGGGTTTTAAGGAGGCATTGCAGCAATTAGAACTCAGTATATCGGAGCTGCGGGCTACGTCGCATAATCTCTATCCGGAGATACTGGAACGGGAAGGACTGGTGCATGCGCTTCAGCTCTTTTGTGAAAAAATCAGTAACATTGCCCCGGTAAAAATTACCTTTCAGTCTGTTGGCAATTTACCTTTTCCACTACCTAAAAAGTTTGAGCTGAGCCTCTACCGCATAGTGCAGGAGCTGGTACAGAATATTGTAAAACACTCGGAAGCGCAGACAGCTTTAGTGCAACTGATTGCCAAAGACCGGTGGCTGAACATCAGCGTAGAAGATAACGGCAAGGGGCTGTCCAAGGACTGGAAGAAAAAAGGCATAGGTCTGAGTCAACTGGAAGTGCAGATAAAAGCTATGCATGGCGGTCTGCATATTGACGGCAGCCAGGGTACAAATATTTATATGGAATTTGATTTGCAGAAAGTGAAAAATGGAAAGAGCTTCGATTAAAATTATCCTTACAGACGATCATCCCCTCATTTTGGAGGGTATGGCACGACTTGTGGATGCCAGGGATAACATGACCGTTACAGGAACCTATAACTCCGGCCGGGCCCTGCTGGATGCCCTGTCGGAAGGCCCGCTGCCGGATATACTTCTGTTGGATATAGCTCTGCCCGATACTACGGGAAATGAGCTGATACGCACCATAAGCAAGCAATATCCGCAACTTAAAGTCATAGCACTGACCAGCATAGATGCACCTTACCAGGTGAAGGATATGATCCAGAACGGTTGCTCAGGCTACTTGCTTAAAACCAATGAACCTGCTGTAATTATAGAAGCCATAGAGACGGTATACAAAGGAGAACAGTACCTGGCGCCCGGCCTTAAAGAGCAGTTGCTGGATACCATGCTCAACGGGAGCAAACCTGGGACCAAAGAGCTTTCCAAAAGAGAGCAGCAGATACTGACACTCATCTGCAATGGAGAAAAAAATGCCGATATAGCCAAACAGCTTTTCCTCAGCCTCCGTACTATAGAGAATCACCGCTTTGCTTTGTATGAAAAATTCGGAGTAAACAACACTGCCGGATTGGTGAAGGTAGCATTGCAACGGGGACTGGTGTAGTAAGCATTCCGGATCTTTCCCATAGCGGTCCGGTCGCAAAGAAGGCGCTGCGATGTAAGGGTATAACGCCTGAGGGTATCGCCGTTTCCGGGCAAGGGAGGGTTAGTCATTGATGCGCTGACAAAAACAGGATACTTATATTCCTTTACTCATTCTTCCGTTCGACTACGCAATGTTACTCCTACTTGTATTCCGATATTTTGACTACGCTCAAATGCAGGGCAGGAGGAATTCTAAGAGATGCCCCTGCGGCATTACCTCATGTTTGTGGCCTGCTGCACAAAGAGAACCACCCGGCAGCTCCATCACACCACCCGGCAATGCTCGGGCGCCGTACAGGACAATCACTTCGTTGCCTGTCTTATGTCCATTCCCGCAGGTCGGCTTCTTTCTTTAGTTTGTCTGCAAGTAATTGTAAATGTTCCTTCACTTGTTTCCCCCTGTCGTACAGAGCATGCCGGAGTGCGGTGTGGCTATTGCCCCTTGCCTGGTCCCTTAGCATAGCAGGAGGAACACCTTCCGGCAGCCCCGTTACACCGGTCGGTGCTGCCTGGTCTATGCATAAGCCTGCCATTTCGTTATGTGCCCCGGGTTCCGGCCGGAGCCTGGTTTCGTGCTGCCGGTGTTCGGATCCGGCGCGGTTTTGCCGTACGGCAGCAAGCACTTTTCCGGGCTACGGCAAGCCTGCCCGGCCCGGGTGAATGTGTTCCCCGCCGGGCGCCACAGCTTCGTCGCCCGCCCGCCTGTGCCCGCCGCCGGGGCAGCCACCTGTTCCGGGGGAAGAGCAGGTAAAATTCCCGGGAGCAACCTTCATACCCGGCTGGGAGATCTGCTTCCCCGCCGGGAATGTCGTCTGCCCCGCCGGGGAAGTCCTGCATTCCGGCGGCATTGCTATTGCGCTCACCGGCGCAAGATGCCGTCCCGGTGACGGAAGGAGCTGCTCCCCTGACGCAGCCGTATAACCTGCCGACGGCAATATCCGGGTGAGCGGGGCAGTCTTTATTTCCGGCGACGGGCCCTTTCTTCCCTGCCGGTCAGACGTTCCGTAGCCCGACGCCGACGTTAAGTTGCCGGGGAAGGGTGTCTTTGCCGTGGCATAGGGGTTGCTAATGAGTGCCAAACAGTGCCATTTAATGCCAAATCGTGCCATATCCCGTGTTCCGGGGCAAAAATGAAGTAGCGGAAGCTGCCGGTAATAATGATGACAACCGGGTCTGTGGCAGCGCACTTAGGATGCCATATCCGTATTAAAATGAGGTTGCCCGGAACGGTTTATGGCATAGGCAGATGCCACAAACCGGCCAGCTGAGTGCCGGGTTATCTATGTGTTTGTATACAATATGTATAGATCTGCGCTGCCCATAATAAGTTTTAAAAAAATTGATCCGCGTCGTTTTTTTATTATCATTCATGATTGAGATGCCGACCTGCCTAATTATTACTATGGCGTATATACTGACGATTGATTATCATATCCTTATACCCCTACCGAGTCATACCGATGGGTTTATTTTTGCAAAAAAAGATAGCGTCATGACAGAGTAGATATTACGGTGAAAGTGAGTCCTCCTCAACCGGTGTCATTTATACCATAGTGAAGACACTTTCCTTTGCTTATAACTTCATGCCAACAAGATGAACGTACTCCTTCATCCGTATGTGATGGAGGTTTCCGGGACCGGGAAAGTATGCTGGAGTAATAAAAATAACATAGACGTAGCGTCGTTGCGCCTCCTTTGCGTACGTTGCGAGAAACAAACACAAGCGGATTAACTGACCTAATGCCCCAGAAAATCATCAAGATCTCTCCTTTGGGCTTTCGTAGGCCGTCCTACTTTACTCAAACGCTTACCGGTATAAAAGCTCGATACTTCCCTTTTTTCTTTTACCTTTTCTTCTTCCGGGGTAAGGTCTGTATAGTAGTTTATGGCTTCAGAGTATGCTTTGCGGGTATGTAGAAGTCCCGTCACTTCTATGACCCAGTTGCGCTCCGGGGTTTTGATCTCGTAGCGTTCTCCGATGGCTACGGTTTTGGCAGGTTTTACTGTACTGCCGTTCCATTTTACCCTTCCGCCATTACAGGCATCGGCAGCCAGGCTCCTGGTTTTAAAGATGCGGATAGACCAGAGATATTTATCTATGCGTAGTTTATCCATGATTTTAAGTCAAAATTCAAAAATTAAAAATATTTTTCGTTAGTGAGGAAGAGTTGCAATAGCGTTTTCGCTCTTGTTTACATGAGTTAGTTTTAATAGACAGCTATGCCCGTATATGCCAGTCGATCGGCTTCTTTCCTGCTTTTTCCAGCAGCTCGTTCGTCTTGCTGAATGGGCGGGAGCCGAAGAACCCGGAATATGCGGAGAAGGGTGAGGGATGCGCTGCTTTAAGGATAAAGTGTTTTTGTTTGTCGATCAATACTTCTTTCTGTTGGGCAAAACGCCCCCAGAGCAGGAAAATAATACCTTCTTTCTGCTCCGATACTTTCCGGATTACGGTATCGGTAAATATTTCCCAGCCTATTTTACTGTGCGACATCGGCTTGGCGGCTTCTACTGTTAATGATGCGTTTAACATAAGCAGGCCCTGTTGTGCCCATTCTTCCAGGCAGCCGTGAGGCGGAGGGTCTATTCCCAGGTCATCCTTAAGTTCCTTATATATATTCACTAAAGAAGGAGGCGGTGGCACTCCTTTTTGTACGGAAAAGCACAAACCATGTGCCTGGCCATATCCATGGTAAGGATCCTGACCGAGCAATACAGCTTTGACCTTGCTGAAAGGTGTCAGCTCGAAAGCACGGAAAATATCCGGACCGGCAGGATAAATAGTTTTACCCAGGGCCTTCTCCTGTTTTAAAAAGCGGACGATCTCCTGAAAGTATTCCTTGTCAAATTCTTCCGATAGTACTTCTGCCCATTCCGGCTCTATTTTAACACTCATAAAATAGGACTCTTAATTGTATTAATAAAATGTCTTAAAGATTTCAGAAACACCTCCTGCTCCTTACCCCGACGGCACCAGGTCAATAACTTTGATCTGTACACTCTTATTACCTTTCCATTCGTTTTCATCAATAGTATAAACAATATCAAACGGTGCACCGCTGTTCACAAGAGGAAGCTTGTCGGCCATATTAAACCCTATACCGGAAATGATGCTGTTATCTTTCCCCTGGGCAATGACAAAGCGTATATGCGCGTCCTTAACTACCCGGCAGTATCCACTGTAGTTATGCACTCCTTTGGTGATAAAAACCGGGCGCATATTAGCCGGGCCGAAAGGTTCAAATTGTTTTATGATATTATAAAAGCCAGGGGTAATGTCCTTAAAGTCCAGGGCAGCATCCACTTCTATTTCCGGGGTCATCGAGTTCTTTTGTATCGACCCGCTCACCACTTCTTCAAACTTTTTAGTGAAGGCATCTAAATTCTCCTTTCCTAAGGTCATGCCCGCGGCAAAATAATGCCCCCCGTAATTCTCTAACAGATCGCCACACTGGTGGATCGCCTCGTATATATTAAAACCCTGCACAGAGCGGGCCGATCCGGTTATTTTTCCGTTAGACTCCGTCAGTACAATAGTAGGGCGGTAATAATGCTCTATTAACCTTGAGGCAACAATGCCGACCACACCTTTATGCCAGTGCGGACGAAACAGGACGGTAGACTTCCTGCTGTATAACTCTTCTTCGTGCAGTAGGATATCCAGCGCCTCTTCCGTCATTGTCTTATCTACTTCCCTCCGGTCATAATTATCAGCGTGCAGCAGCAGTGCCAGCTGCTTAGACTTGTCCGGGTCTTTCTCTATAAAAAATTCAATTGCTTTCCGGGCATCATCCATTCTTCCCGCTGCATTTATTCTGGGTGCAACGATGAAGACCAGGTCTGAAACCGTAAACGGCCTGTTGATGCCAGAAATTTCTTTTATGGTTTGCAGGGCCAGGCAGGGTTTATGATTGGCCTGCTGCAAGCCGTAGTAAGCTAATATCCTGTTTTCCCCGTCCATAGGTACAATATCGGCAGCAATGCTGGTAGCCACCAGATCCAGGTATGGCTCTGTGCACCCGGGAGGTAAGCCTGCCCGGATGGCAAGGGCACACACCAGCTTATAGCCTATACCGCAGCCGCTTAGTTCTTTATAAGGATAAGAACAATCGTTCTGCTTCGGGTTCAGGATAACATAAGCATCCGGCAGGTTGTCATGATCCGGAGTGTGGTGATCGCATACGATCACATCTATACCTTTGCTGTTGGCATAAGCGATCTTGTCTGTAGACTTTATACCGCAGTCCAGGGTTATTAATAATGTAGTTCCGTATGATATCGCTTTTTCAATACCTTCAATTGATATTCCGTAACCTTCTTTATACCGGTGCGGCACATAGAAGGACAGCCCGGCATCCTGAAAATTATTCTTTAAAAAAGAGAAGACGACTGCGACCGCCGTCGTGCCGTCAACATCATAATCGCCGTATATCATTATCTTTTCTCCCTGGCGCATAGCCTGCAGGATACGTAGTACGGCTTTCTCCATTCCTTTCATCATAAAAGGATCATGAAGCCTGCTGAGGGAAGGCCGGAAAAAAGAACGCGCACTTTCAAAATCGCAGATACCCCGGAGCACCAGCAGCCGGCACAGGACGGGATGTATCTTTAATGTATCCGATAAATGCCGGACGAGCTCTTCGTCTGCGGCTTGTAATCTCCATATTTTCTGTGGGGCCATAGCAGAATAATATTGTTTTAAATGGGTATGGGTCTGATGCGTGGTGAAATACGTTTATCCGCCCTGCATAACCCCGTCAATAGGAGCCTGACCGTCTTTAAGACGCAAAACAGGTATAGCATCATATACAAAAACATATTTGCCGTTTTCCAGTCGCAGGCCATCAGTTTGTCCCGTAGGAGCGTAAGTGCCTTTACGGTTTGGGTCGTTTATGTCGGAAGCCAGCCTGTTGAATAAAACCATCTTTTTACTTTCGTCGTAATTCAGGAAAACCTGGGCTGTCTTTTTATATTCCAATATAAACCGGCTGCGTGTCTGGTAGCTGTTACTTTTTTCATCAGGTATCAAAAAAGCCGGAGCGCCGAATACAGGCCCGTTTTCAGTAAGGGAAAGAATATCCAGGACCTTCCTGTTACTGATCATACCGTTGGTATTGAGGCCGAAAAGTAAATAATACTGCTGCCCCTCAATAACCTGGGGCAAGATTTTATAATACTCACATCCGAACCACTGACCACCGTTCAGTATTTCTGTTCCCGCTTTGTTCTCCAGGATAGATGAAAGATCTTTTAAGGGATAATATGCACCGTCGTTACCGGCCATTTGTATAACACCATAATAGCGTCTGATATAATTGGTGGGTGCAATCATCCAGTTGAAGATCCGGAAGCGGTTGTCCGGTGGGGATATAATGTGAATCTTTTCAGACAGATCTTTGAAGGGATAACTGTAAGAGTCAGGATGTTCCATCGCTACCTTTAATTGTTCTGCAAAGCGTACGCAGTAATCGATCCGGTCATCGGGAATAGCGGTCTGCAGCATAGAGTCGGCTAACCGTATCAGCGTATCTTCAACCCGGGATAAAAAAGCCATATCCTCTTTGGACAGGCTACTTTTCTGGGCGCTGCCATATATGGAGAACAGTGTAAAGGTCAGTAATAAAAGAAGCTTACAAAAAACGTTTTTTAACATCTTTTAGGGGGTGTTTTTATCATCCGAATGACGGGTAAAGTTAGTATAAATATGATTATCTTCGCGCGTTTTCAGGTGCATTGCCCTGTTTCTTTTTCATGGGATATTATAAGTGTACATGCTTCCATCGCAATCAGCTTCCGTATTTTTTACCAAAACGCTTTTAAAGTGGCATCATGAAGAAAATGAGCGGACCCTTCCCTGGAAAGAAGAAAGCGATCCGTATAAAATATGGCTTTCAGAGATCATATTACAGCAAACACGCGCAGAGCAGGGTTTACCTTATTACAATAAATTTATAGCCGCTTACCCCGATATACATGCGCTGGCTGCTGCCCCGGAAGATGAAGTGTTCCGGCTGTGGCAGGGATTAGGGTATTATAACCGTTGCCGTAACCTGCTGGAAACAGCAAGAAATATCAGCCGGGAACGGAAGGGTATATTTCCCGGAGCCTTTGAAGAGATCTTAAAATTAAAGGGCGTAGGCCCTTATACGGCAGCAGCCATAGCTTCCTTTGCTTATAACCTACCTCATGCTGTGGTGGATGGTAATGTGTATCGCGTGCTTTCACGCTATTTCGGAATAGAGCTGGCCATAGACGGCAATGAGGGGAAATCTTTTTTTCAGCAGCTTGCCGACAGGCTGTTAGATAAGAAGCAGCCAGGTGCCTATAACCAGGCTATTATGGATTTCGGTTCAACGATATGTAAGCCTAAAGCGCCGCTTTGCGAAAGTTGCTGCCTGGCACGCAACTGTACCGCCTATATAAACGGGCTGGTGGATGAATTGCCTGTTAAGGAAAAGAAGAGTAAAGTAAAAGAACGTTACTTCGATTATTTAGTGCTATGTGTGGGTGCGGAAATATATATACGGCAGAGAACGGGAAAGGACATCTGGCAAAATCTGTATGAATATTATCTGGTGGAGCATAGAGGAAATCAGTCTTATACCGACAGTGCGGACTGGGAAGCAATAAAATCTTATGTCGTAAAACAAAAGGGGCCTGTTTTTTCTAACCGTCAGCGCCTGACGCACCAGCTGATACATAGCCGTTTTTATATAATAACATTACGGGCTAAGCCGGATATCCTTACTTCGGGGATGTGGATTTCTAAAGATTCTTTGAATAATTATGCATTTCCTTTAACAATCCTTTCTTTTTCTGATATAAAAAAGTATTTTTAGGAGCTCTATTTGTTAAAAATATATTTATAACAGAAAAAATGTATTCTTATGAAGGGTGTTAACAGAGTAACCTTGGTGGGCAACCTTGGCCGCGATCCGGATTTTTATTATGTAGATGGCGATGTACCTATAGCACGCTTTTCGTTAGCAACTACAGAAACGCGAAAGGAAAGAAACGGAAAAGTCGTTTTTGAGACGGAATGGCATTCCATCGTCCTTTGGCGTGGCCTTGCAGAGCTGGCAAAGAATTATCTTCAGAAAGGAAGCCTGGTGTATATTGAAGGGCGGCTCAAGACAAGGCCCATGGATGACGCCGATAAGAATAAAAGATTTCAGACGGAAATAATAGGCGAGAATATGGTGATGTTGAACAGGAAGAAAGAGACAGGTGCGGCGGATAATGCGTCACAACTTCCGGTAGGCAAGGAGCAGAACGATGAAAATGATAAAATGCCGGCTACTTTTTAAGGAAAGAAGCCGTATATCAAACCTGCCACCTTATATTTGCTATTGATTCTTATAATTAAATATTCACTTATTTAATGATGATGCACCTTACGACTATTTTGTTAGATGCTGACCCTGTGATGTTGCCAGCTACGCATGTCACCATCTTTGTCACGGTAATACTTGTTTTTCTTTTTCTTGCAGCTATAGCAGCAGGCGCGGAAGTTGCTTTTTTTACATTAACGGTTAAAGACATTAATTATCTTAAAACAAAAGAGCAGCCCGGGTCGCGGCAGGCTATACAGCTGCTTGAAAACCCGGAGGTACTTTTAACCACCTTGCGGGCATCTAAATACACACTTGCCGTAGCAATTATCATTGCCGCAAATTACATGACCCATATTTTCCTGCCGCCACTGGAAAATCCGGTGCTTTCTTTTATTATTAATCTGATCGGCATTACTTTCCTGCTGCTGCTCTTCGGCGAAATACTGCCTAAAGTATATGCTCGTCAGAATAATGTAAGGCTTGCCTTGTTTTCTGCACCGATCGTAAAGGTAATGTTCGGCATCTTTAAGCCTGCCGCCAACATCCTCACCGATTCGCATGAATACAGTGACAGAAAAAAGGCACGTAAGAAGCTGCTGGAAATGCATAGCAAGGAGTTTGAGGAAACCGTGGAAGTAAGTATGGGACATTCACCTACCAAAGAAGAGGTCGACATCTTCAGGGGTATAATGAAATTCGGAAGCATCACAGTTAAGCAAATTATGCATCCCAGGCTGGATATAAGCGCCATTCGCGAAAGCTGGACCTTTCCTAAAGTCAGGGATAAGATACTGGCTGCGGGCTACTCGCGTATGCCTGTATATAAGGCGAATATCGATGAGATTGTAGGGATGATCTATACCAAAGACTTTTTACCTTATTCCGAGATAGATGACTTTGACTGGCATTCGCTGATAAGGCCGGCATATTTTGTACATCAGCAGAAGCTGATAGAAGATCTTTTACATGAATTTCAACAGAAACGAAATCATTTTGCTATTGTAGTGGATGAGTTCGGAGGAACCTCGGGCATTGTTACCCTCGAAGATATTATGGAAGAAATCATAGGCGATATAAGGGATGAGTTTGATGAGGATGAGATGAAGTACCGGAAGATCGATGAGGAAAATTATATTTTTGAAGGTAAGATGCTGATCAATGATATGTGCCGGGTAATGGGGCTTCCTTATGACCCGTTTGACGATGTAAGAGGCGAGAGCGACTCCCTGGCAGGCCTGGTTCTGGAAATCTCCGGTAAATTTCCTACAGTAAATGAAAAGATCAGCTATAATAATTTTGACTTCACCATACTATCCATTGAAAAATTCAGGATCGGAAGGGTGAAGGTGGAAAAAGTTCCGAATTAGACAGACGGATTGTTTCTCGTAACGGTGCTATGGAGCACAACGAGGCAAATATTCTAATTGTACTTCTATTACGAAAGAAGGTAAAAAGATACAACGCATATAGACCAGACTATAAGCTTGTCTGAAGGGATTGTGAAGGCTCTCTTTCCTTAAGTCCGGTAGCGGTAATAAAGAAAAATTGCGGGTTTTGACCCGCAATTGACTATTGAGTTTTAGTATGGATTTCCTATTTCAAAAGTGGAAAATGGCACACTAAGACTTTTTTAAAATGAATGTAATTGATTACCTTAAAACCATTTTATTATCATTGATCATTTTACGCAGATTGATCAGCCCATAGCGCATACGCCCCAATGCTGTATTGATGCTTACACCTGTAACGCCCGCTATTTCTTTAAAGCTCATTTCACCGTATACGCGCATTACGATTACTTCCCTTTGTTCCTCCGGAAGCAAGTCTATTATTTGTTGCACGCTTTTTTCCGTCTGCCGGCGTATGATACGTTCTTCAACATGCTCTTCCTTCATAGGCAGAAGCGTGAACAGGTCTGTACCATCAGTAAGCGTAACCTTTACCTGTTGTTTTATTTTTCTGAAGTAGTCAATACATAAGTTATGGGCAATTCTTAATGCCCAGGGTAAAAATTTTCCCTGCTCCGAATACTTGTCTTTTCGTATGTTGGTCACTATTTTCAGGAAAGTATCCTGGAAAAGATCCTCCGCTATATACTTGTCTTTTACCATAAGGTAAATGGCCGTATATATATTACTTTGATACCGGAGTATTAATTCGGATATGGCTTTTTCGTCGCCATTTCGAAATAAACATACTAAATCCTGGTCTGAACAATGCTTCAGGCTGTTTGTCATAAGGAAAATATAATTCTACTTAGTTTTTACAATGGCTGCTTCAGCAGATACGCCATGCAAACTGATTAAGAAAAATGTAGAATATGTGCCTATAAGCGGTGTAATCTTATTTTTGGAGGTGACAAATTTAATGAATTTCCTAAAAGGAATCTTAAATGCTGTAATTTTTATTTTAAAGTTCCAACCCTGATATAGACGGATATGGTTTTGCCTGCGTTGGGTAAAGAGGAAAAAATCTATGTAGTCATAGCGGTCATTGACCTGTATTAGAGCCCCACAGTGTCTTTGAAAGAAAATGTGGCTATAACCGGGTAGTGATCAGATAAGCCTATATAGGGGCTTTTGTATTTTTCTACCTTGAGATAGTCTGCGTCGTAAAATATATAATCGATCCGTAGCGTAGGAAAAATATGCTGGTAGGTTCTTCCTAACCCGATCCCTTTTCCGACGAAGGCATCCGAAAGGCGACCTTTCACCCTGGTGTATACATAAGAACCCGGCACATCATTAAAATCCCCGCAAATGATCTGTGGATAATCCATCCTGCGTTTTAAAGAATCGATCCTGTTGGCAAGACCAGCCCGGATAAAAGAAGCATCCCGCAATTTCCGGAGCAGCGATTTTGATTTATGTTCATCCTGGGCATCCACGCCTTTGGTTTTCACCTCCTCTATATAACTCATTTCATTGCGTCCCAGGCCTACCGATGTAAGGTGTAAAACGTTAATGCAGAAAATATGAGAGCTGTCAATCACAGCTTCCACACTGAGCATATTGTACCCTTTGTCTGTAAGCGGGTAGCGCTGTTGGTTCCGTAAAGGATATTTGGAGAAGACGGCATGCCCGGTAAAGATCACATCGCCTTTGGTGGCCTGGTTCGTTATAAAGTTCTTTTTTAATTTATTTTCTTTTGAAAACTCTACAAACGGATAGCCCAGTTGCTGGATCAGTGCCGTATAAGGCTCTAATGTGGTTTTTTCATCCCAGTAAAATTCCTGCATACACAGGATATCCGGATTCTCATCTTTTATAAATTTGAGAATACGTGCCTGGGATGTTTTGTCTTTTGTCCATTCTCCCAGGTCGAACAGGTGAACATTCCAGGTCATTATTTTCAGGCTTCCTTTGGTGCTGCCGGTAATTCCTTCATTGCCGAAAAAATTAAACGAGCATATCGGAGCCACAATCTTCCAGCACAGCACAATAGTAATAATAGAAATGAGCGATCGCCATTTTCTTTTTGAAAAAAGCCAGAGTATGATATAAAACACATTGGCCAGAAGCGCAAAGAAAATAGTAAAGCTTATCAGGCTTAACAGGCTGGGCTTGTCGGCAGGGTTGTATAATGCGGTCCACTGGCAAAGGCCTAACCACAAAGCCACCAGTATATTAAGTAACAGGTTGATGCTGCGGATCAGTCCGAAAAATGAAGAAGTGATGTTCAAAATGAGATAACTTATTAATGTTAAGTCGGGCGGATTTTGTTGCTATATTTAATGCTGTAATGCCAAAGCCCGTTAATGCCGGGACTGTCTAAAAAGATGTATAGTACGCAGATACCACGGGTTATGCAGATCAACGCAGATTAATTTTGATTTTAAAAACAATGTATTTTGCATAGGAGACCTGCGTAAATCGTTTTTATCAGTGTTAACTGCGTTCGGTTTCCGGACATTTTAGGCAACCTCATAATCCGCTTCAGTTTTCTTTGCTGGCTTTATACAATGCTTCTTTTTCTTCAGGTGTCAGCGAGTCAAATCCCTTTTGATTGATCTTATCCAAGATCTGGTCGATAGAATCTTCATTTGATGTTGTCTTATATTGTCTTGCCTGCCGGAAGGTTTCCGCCCTTTTGTTCGTACGGGCTCCATGCGGAAACTCTTTAGGAGCGAATAATGATTGTACCCTTACACCCGTATCGTGCCACCAGCTGCCGGGTTTGTACCCTCTTCTTAATATTTTTATATACAAAAAGCCGGTAAGCGCCGAAGCCAGGCAGAGGATAACCAATCCCCAGTTGCCGGCAGTAAAGCTGATGACATTAAGAATAAAAAACACGGCTATCAGGATCCATAACGGGATGGCCAGCCGCTCACCTAAATAAAAACGGAATTTTGGAGCCAAAGTGATAGCCGCCGTAGCAAAGCCGATAATGCCCGGGAGCGCTCCTAATATATATTTTGAACCCTGTATGCCCGGCCAGGCTGCAGTGACCGCTAAAAAAACGATTCCACCCACTAAATAAGACAGGATAAACAAGGGTATTACTTCCTTAAAGCCAACCAGTGACTGTATAACAGAACCGAAGCAATATAGCCACAGCATATTACTTAGCAAATTCAGGAACCCCGAATGTGCCCAGGCATAGGTAAGCAGGATCCAGGGTTTGTGCCAGAAAGCGTTGAACGGCTGCAGAGATATATAAGGACTGATAGCATTATGGAATGTCACCGTCTCGTAGCTGCCATTCACCAGTATCTTCTGATCAGGAGATATGACCAAAATAATGACATACATGGCATATGCGAGAATGAAGCCAATGGAGGATACAATAATCAGTTTTATTAAAGCATTCTGACTGTAATTGGACATCAGATTCTTTCGCTGCCTTGTAAATTCAGTTTTCATAAGCTGCCGGTAATTAATTTATACAGCAAGTTAACGATAAATCAGAAAATGACAACGGTTATTCACAGAAAAGTCAATTACGAATTGGCTTTGCGTCGTTGCGACTTCTTTGCGCCTTTGCGTGAAACTATTCAATTATGAATCATTTAACCATTCATTATAACACGCGCTCTTCTTCACTTTCTACGCTCCTAATACCTGTAACGATTATTGCTCATGATCTTCCACATACGCAGAAGCAGGAAAGCAAATAACATTCCGCCGAGATGGGCAAAATGCGCTACGGGATCTGAAGGATTATTGCTCAGGCCTTCCACCAGCTCGATTACCGCGTAAATAGCTACAAGATATTTGGCCCGCATGGGGAAGATGAACAGGAACACCATAGCATTAGGTAACAGGTACCCGAATGCGAACAGGATACCATATACGGCTCCGGAGGCGCCCACCATAGGAACATTTAATGCCGGTGTACCCAGGGATAATACAAGCAGATAGCAAAGTGCGGCCCCTACACCACACACTAAGTAAAATATGATAAAGCGCCTGGAGCCCATAATATTCTCTATCACATTGCCGAACATCCACAAGGCGAACATATTAAAAAACAGGTGTGCAAAGTTGGCATGCATAAACATATGGGTCACAAACTGCCAGGGTTTAAAGAAAGGAGAGTCCCAATGAAACAACGCGAAGTTGATCGTCATAAACTCTTCTATCGGGGCCGTAGTGAAAGAGGTGACAAGATATACCAGTACATTTATAATTAACAGATTTTTAATTACCGGCGGCAAAATCTGGAAACCTCCAAGACGATATTCACTCATTGAATTTGATTTATGTATAATATATTATGAGGTGAGTTCAAAATTAAGGAAAAGAACCGCTATAATGTCTGTTTAAGTATAAAATGTTGTACTGTTGCTGCGGAATAACGGTTATATTGATAATTTTGTTTGCTTCAGGAGAAACGATTTTTGCTTAAAGTTAGAAGCAGGCTTTATCCTTTGCCTAACCTTATACCAATCCATATAACACAAATTTTGACTTTGCATACATGAAAGCCTTTTTACTGTCTGCCGGCTTCGGAACAAGGCTAAAGCCTTTTACAGACCACCATCCTAAAGCATTGGCCCGGGTCAATGGCAGAACCTTGCTGGAATGGAATATAAAAATGTTGCAAAAATACGGTATTAATGATGTTGTCGTCAACGTACATCATTTTGCCGGCCAGATCATCACCTTTTTGGACGAGAAAAAAGGTTTCGGAAGTAAAATATATATATCCGATGAGCGGGATGCTATTCTTGAAACCGGTGGCGGGTTGCGAAAAGCACGTCCCTTTCTCGAAAACGAGCCGGCATTCCTGGTTATGAATGCAGATATATTGTCTGATATTAATATTAACAATTTGCTGCAATACCACCATACCCATAAACCGCTTGTCACACTGGCCGTTCAGAGGCGCCATTCATCACGCTACTTTTTATTCGATACAGCACTCCGGCTAAAAGGATGGGAAAATATACAAACAGGAGCCCAAAAATGCTACGGCACCGCAAACGAAATGACCAGGTACGCATTTAGCGGTATACAGGTCATCAGCAACGAAATATTCCCCAAAATAAATAGAGAAGGCAAATTCTCCCTGGTCGACCTTTACCTTGACCTCTGCAACACCGAAACTCTACTGGCCTGGGATCATACCAGCGATCTCCTCTTAGACGTTGGCAAACCCGAAAGCCTCACCAAAGCCAGTACCTTATTTAAGTGAACCAGTATCACCCATCACCCATCACCCATTATAAATAACTCATTATGACAGAAAGGCAACTCTTCCAAACCCACCTTGCCCCCACCTCGCTTGAACCTATGGCATTACAGGTACACAAGGCAAGCGGTGCTAAACTGTGGGATGATAAAGGACAGGAATTTATTGACCTGATCGGTGGCATCAGCGTATGCAATGTCGGGCATTGTCACCCTGAGGTGGTACAGGCTGTGCAGGACCAGGCTGCCCGGTTTCTGCATGTTATGGTATACGGAGAAGTGATACAAAGTCCGCAGGTGCAATATGCCGCCCTTCTGACCCGTCATCTGCCGGCAATACTGAATAATGTTTATTTTACCAATTCGGGGGCAGAAGCGGTAGAAGGGGCAATGAAGCTGGCGAAGCGCTTAACCGGCAGGGCGGAGATCATAGCCTGTTATAACAGCTATCATGGCTCCACACAGGGAGCCCTTAGCCTGCTGGGCGACGAATACTGGCGTAATGCATTCCGTCCCCTCCTGCCGGGCATCAGGCATGTATGGCACAATGACTTCGAATCGCTGAATTATATAACACCCGAAACAGCATGTGTATTGATAGAAACGGTACAGGCAGAAGCAGGGGTCCGGCCACCGTCGGCAGACTGGATGAAGGCGCTGCGGCAAAAATGTACGGAACAGGGCACATTGCTGATACTGGATGAGATACAGGTTGGCTTTGGCCGTACGGGAACATTATGGGGATTTGAGCAATATGGTATAGTGCCGGATATCCTGCTCCTGGGGAAAGCCCTGGGCGCCGGCATGCCATTAGGAGCATTTATCTCTTCATCTGAAAATATGAATACGCTTGCCCGGGATCCTGTGCTGGGACATATAACAACGTTCGGCGGCCACCCGGTTAGTTGTGCGGCGGGCATGGCCGGCCTGAAGGTTCTTTTAAAAGAAAAATGGATTGATGAAGTAAAACGGAAAGAGCAGCTTTTCCTGGAACATTTGCAACACAGGCGCATCAGGGCAGTGAGAAGCGCAGGGCTGATGATAGCCGTCGAGCTGGAGCATTTCGATATGGTAAAACAGGTGATCGCTTATTGCCTGCAGCCTGCCGCAAATAATTATAATAAAGGTGTATTTACCGACTGGTTTTTATTTGCGTCTGATTGCATCCGGATTGTACCGCCGTTGTCCATCAGCCAAGAGGATATTAGTCTGGCCTGTGCTATACTATTAGATGCTTTAGACAGCCTTACATAAGAAATAGTTGTGCATAGCAGAATCTCTTTATATGCCGGATAATAACATCTTCTTTGGAAAGCGATCGTATTTGCCGGTAAACGATGAAACATCCGGGTAGTCTATTAAAGCAAACATTTCAACCTCACAGTCTAAAATTATGAATTATGAGAAGGCTTGGCAATTATACCGGTAGCTTCATAACCGGGTTGATTTTAACTTTTTTAATGATCTTCACCATTGCTCCCAATAGCACCCGGGCGCAAAACGGGTACTATGATAACATCACTTACCAGACATTCTACGACGAGCTGTCGCCTTACGGCCAATGGCTGAATGATCCGGAGTACGGCTACGTCTGGGTTCCCAATGTGGGGCGTGATTTCAGACCGTATTATACCAATGGATATTGGATGATGACAGATTATGGAAATATGTGGGTTTCCGGCTATCGCTGGGGTTGGGCCCCGTTCCATTATGGCAGATGGACTTACAATAATTATTACGGATGGGTATGGATACCAGGCTACGAATGGGGGCCGGCATGGGTAAGCTGGCGCCAGGGCGGAGGATATTACGGCTGGGCGCCGCTCGGACCTGGCATTTCAATCAATATCTCTTTCGGTACAGGTTATCATGTACCTACGGCATGGTGGACTTTTATACCTAATAATTATATTTATTCCCGTTCCTTCCACAGGCATTATGCTCCCAGAAGGACAGTAAATATCATTAATAATACCACTATCATAAACAATACGTATGTGGATAACCGCTCGCGTAATACTTATATTACCGGCCCGCGCCGTAATGAAGTAGAAACAGCCACCCGGAAAAAAGTGACCGTTTATAATGTCCGGAACCGTTCGGCAGCGGGATCGACCGATATTTCGGGACGGGAGGTGAATGTATATCGCCCTTCTGTAGACCGGGGTGCGGCATCAAGCCAGTCACCTCGTCAGGCCAGGAAGCTGGACAGGTCTGTGGGACAGCAGCCTTCTTCCGGCAGCCGGACAGAAAGCAGGGGTAATAATGCGGTTAGCCGTCAGCCGGATGTAAATAATGCGACACCACGCACACCTCAGCAAACTACGCCGCCGTCACGTTCAGCCCAGCCTTCTGTTAATAGGCAGGACAACAGGTCTAATGTACCCTCCTCTGTGCAGATGAGGCAGCAAAACAACGGAAGGGCGGAGCCCCGGAGTGATGTTCGTATACAACAGCAACAGCAGCAAAATAACCGGCAGCCTGCGGAGCAGCGTAATATGCGCATACAACAGCAGAATAATAATGCTGCACCGGTGCAACGGACAGCGCCTGTACAAAGAACAGCACCTGCACCTCAGCAACGTGCGCAACCGGCTACCCGGCAGATCAATAGCCCAAGCAGGCAGGTAGCACAACCCAGGTCGGTTGATAACGCGCCCAGACGCGGGCAGGCAGAGCGATCTGCCCGATAGAGCTGAAATTTCTTTAATAAATAATGAAAAATGATATGTGCAGAATGCCTCCCGAAAAGGAGGTATTCTTGTTTCACTTCAAAAAAAAAAAAGAAATGGTTTTGCTTTTCAAAAAGAATATTCTATCATTGTAACCTGATTTTGGAGTTTCAATATTATTACCGCAGTATATAGTCACTGCATTTTGTTTTTTACAGCAAAACACATTGTTTTTTAATTATGAAGAGAACACTATTAGGTCTTGGTATAGTATGCATGGGTACTGCAACTATTTTTTCGGCCTGTTCATCTAAAACCAAGGGTGTTTCCGATAAAACCGGATGGAATTACAATGATTCACGTTTAGGTGGATTTGACGTGACCGATTATCCGGGACAACAAACCGGGCCGGGCCTGGTTCCGATAGAAGGCGGACGGTTTACGATGGGGCAGACGGAAGAAGACCTGAATTATGAACGGAACAATATACCCCGCACGGTTACCGTATCATCATTTTATATGGATGAAACGGAAGTTTCCAATCTTCATTACCGTGAATACGTTTACTGGTTGCAGCGGGCGTACGGAGCCGATTACCCCGAAATCATAGCAAAGTCTTTGCCAGACAGTACAGTGTGGAGGGAAGGGCTTTCTTATAATGAACCTAACGTCGTTTATTATTTCCGCCATGCGGCTTATAATAACTATCCGGTTGTAGGTGTAAACTGGTACCAGGCCAACGACTACTGTAAATGGCGTAGCGACCGGGTGAATGAAATGCTGCTGATCAAGAACGGCATGTTGAAGAAGAACGTAAACCAGGTGAACGAGGATGTCTTCAATTCTGAGACATACGTTGCAGGTCAGTATCTGGGAACTCCTGGAAAGAGCCAAAAAAGAGATCTGGATCCTAACGGTTCCGGTAAGCGTAATACAACATACTCTGACGGTTATCTTTTACCGAACTATCGTCTGCCGACAGAGGCGGAATGGGAATATGCGGCTTTAGGGCTCATTGAAAATAACCCCGAGCCCCGCACCAAGCGTCGCCGTGGTGAAGAAGCGATTACTGATCGCAGGGTATATCCCTGGGGTGATGTGCGCAGCACGCGTTACCAGAAACGCGGATCTTTCCGTGGAGAGTATATGGCCAACTACAAACGTAGCGGTGGTGATGCGATGGGTGTAGCCGGAGGCCTGAATGATAATGCAACATATACCGCGCCTGTATACTCTTACGGAGCTAATGCTTTCGGGCTGTATAACATGGCTGGAAACGTAAGTGAGTGGACTTTGGATGTATATCGCCCAACCTCTCATCAGGATGTGAATGGTGTTAATCCTTACCGGGGTAACCAATTCTATAAAAATGTATACGAAGAGGATGGAACGCTTTCTGAAAAAGATAGCCTGGGTAACCTGACCAAGGTTCCATTGGACAGTAGTGACGTCAGCCGTTTCTATGATCGTGATTACGTGAGCTATGATGCAAGAGGTCTGAAAGATGGCGATTCAACATCCGGCTTTACGTACGACTATGGAAGAAGCTCTCTGATAAATGATGACAGCCGTGTAATTAAAGGTGCTTCATGGAATGATCGTGCCTATTGGTTGTCTCCCGGTACTCGCCGCTTTATGCAGGCAAGCCATAGTAGCAGCAAAGTTGGCTTCCGTTGTGTAATGGATCGCTTGGGCAGCCAGGGCTTTAATACCGATCCGGGTGGAAACCACTTCAGTAAGCGCAAGCGTAAAGGATAGTTTTTAGCCTTAATATAGAGATGAAATGAGAAGACCTCTTCCTGACGGGAGGGGTCTTCTCATAAATGGTAAAGGGTAGCGAGCTGGTTATATCCTTTTCATACGATATAGGCGTTCAATTCAAATCGTTGCCTCGTTGCGCTCCTTTGCTACGTTGCAAGAAATAATCGGATTGATAATTATAGTATTACCCACCGAAGAAGATATATGAAACAACAAAACCGCTTTAACATCCGAGTATATGGTATCTGGATTGCAGACGGACAGGTGTTGGTATGTGATCAGCAGGTGGCAGGCAGAAAGATCACTAAATTTCCCGGAGGTGGCTTGGAGTGGGGCGAGGGTACTAAAGATTGTCTTATACGGGAATGGAGCGAGGAGATAGGTACGGCAATTTCCGTAAAAGAGCACTTATACACTACAGACTTTTTCCAATTGTCTGCATTTGATCATTCCCAGGTGATTAGTATTTATTATCGGGTAGAGCCGACCGGTAGCGTAACGCTTCCTTATAATAATGGGGAGGAGCTTTTTTACTTTAGCCGGTTGGATGATCAGTTAGTTGAACGTTTAAGCCTGCCTATTGATAAGATAGTGGGGGAGATGCTATTTTAACGTGAGTCCGGCAATTAAGCCGTTGGAGACTGTCTAAAAATAAATTTCACACAAAGACAGAGATTA
>JBEBVI010000021.1:0-22100 GCA_040392805.1 Taibaiella helva | reverse complement strand
GTATCCTTTATCCGTAAATTTAACGGCATTGCTGATCAGGTTGATCAATATCTGGTTCAGACGTGTGGGATCGCCGATGAGGCGGTCAGGTATGCCGGGTGAGATATCCAGCTTAAATTCGAGGCTTTTCTGTTCTGCCTTTAAGTGCATTATTTCATGGACACTGCCGATAAGATCTTTAAGTGAAAAGTCTATTTGCTCTATAACAATTTTGCCTGCTTCTATTTTTGCAAGGTCGAGTATATCGTTAATGATCACTAACAGGTTGTCGGCAGATTGCCTGATCGCATTCAGGTATTTCAGTTGCTCTTCTTTAGGGTTATTTTCCAGCAATAATCTCGTAATGCCTACAATGGCATTCATTGGTGTGCGTATCTCGTGGCTCATATTAGCCATGAACTGTTGTTTAAGCCGGGCTGTGCGTTCTGCTACTTCTTTTTCTTTCTGGGCTACTTCAACCTGATTCTTAATCTGTAAGTTGCGCAGCTTATTTAAAGTGGCCTGCTGGAAAATTTCTTCTTTCAGTTTCTCATAGGCTTTCAGGTGCGCGTAGGCTTTTGGGATATTATCCATCTGGTCATACAGATCGGATAAAACCTCGTGGATGCTTATCAGGTCGTGTCTGCGTAGAGAGTCCTTTGCCAGCTCATACGCTTCTTCCAGGTAGGTGAGTGCTTCATCCGGGTTACCGAGTGATAATTGCAGTCTGCCCATATAGTATTGGGCCACAATTTCGGCTTCCGGGTTTTCGAGGGCTTTTGCCTGCTCCAAAGCCCTGGAGAGATATCTGTATGCATTGTCAAAGTCGTTCAGCCGGTAATAGACCTTGCCTACACCGCTGTCAGCGAGGGAACGGCCCTGTGTATCCTCTTCTGTTATTTCCTGGTTTTTCTTGAAATATTTTAAGGCTTCATCAAAATAATTTTTCTTGAAGTAAATATCGCCGAGCGTGTTGTATATGCTGACAAGGCGGGTATTGTCGTTGTATTTTTCGAATATGGGCTGGCATTTCAGGGCATATTCCAGAGCGGTGTCATAATCTCCGAGGTCATAATAAAGGTTTGAGATATTGGTCAGATTAATAGTGAGGTTGATCTCATTATTGAGTTGCTCGTTGATCTCCAGCGCTGCCTCAAAATCTCTCAGGGCGCTGTCAATATCGCCAAGACCGCGGTATATCCTGCCGAAATTATTCAGTACTTTGGCCTCAAGTGTTTTATCCTGTATGGAGCGGGCTATGCTGAATGCCTGGGTCAGCTCATCTAGGCCGTCCTCGTATTCTCCCAACAGCCAATAGCATGCGCCTTTATGGTTCAGGCCATTTCCTGCTCCGGCCGGATAATTGATTTTATTTGACCGTTCAATAATTTCTTCTGCCATACACATCGCTTTCTCCGGGTCATCATTTCTTATCTCTAATGTCAGCTCGATGAGGAGGTCTATTTTTTCTTTTTCGTCCACGGCTTTCTTATAGCGTTCTTCCAATTGCTTATAGCGTACTGTATCCATAGTCTGATTTATAAAACGATGTTGAAGATAGTTAAAAACGGTGTTGCTCTGTAATTTATGCCGGGTTTTTATTAAAAATTAGCGGAGTATTAAAAATTACGCCTGTAAATTAGGTCAAATGTGATATCGGGTCGCTAACAACTTGTTGACTATTAATTCTGTTTCATTGCTTATTTTTACGGCTTAGTAACTGTGTCGAAATAACTTCCCGGCTTCAGAGCTTAGGAGATGCCTCCACAAAGTCTACCCTGAGTACGGCCGAAGGGGTCGACATGACGGTACTTACTTCGACACAGCTCAGTACAAGTGCGGGGGATTTTGATTATTATACTTATTAGATAAAATTAAATGGCATTATGACCCAATTTGACAATTCTGTAAAGAACGTGGCTTCCGGCAGCAAAAAGGGCCCCGGATTTTACCTGCTTCAATGCATACGCATATTGGTAGGTGTGTTATTTATATTCTCCGGCCTTATTAAGGCTAATGACCCTTCCGGCCTGGCTTACAAGATGCAGGAATTTTTTGAGGTATGGGGCATTACTTTTCTCACTCCTTATGCGATGATATTTTCGATCACAATGATCGTTTTTGAGATCATGGCGGGTATTGCTTTATTACTGGGTTATGCTTTCCGTATATTTTCATTTTTGCTGTTGCTGTTAATGATCTTTTTTACCTTTCTTACTGCTTATGCGGTCTTCTCAGGTAAAATAAAAGAGTGTGGATGTTTTGGGGATTGTATTCCGTTAACGGCGATGCAGAGTTTTATCAAGGATATTGTGCTTTTGGTTCTGGTGGTTATTTTATTTGCAGCGAGAAAGAGCATTCCGGCATTATTTCCGAGGCCGGTTAATACTTCTGTAATGATACTGGCGTTGTTTGCGTCGGTGTTTATACAGTGGTACGCTTTGGAGCATTTGCCTTATGTGGATTGCCTTCCGTATAAGAAGGGGAATAACATCTGGCAGAAAATGCAGCCTCCTCCGGGCTCTGTACCTGATGTTTACGAAACGATATACACTTTAGAGCATCTGAAAACGGGTGAAAAAAAGGAGATGACGGATAAAGAGTATCTGAGTTCGGGTATATGGGAAGATACTTTGAACTGGGCTATTTACGGGGATCCGGTGACTAAGCTGGTTAAAAAAGGAAATGCCACCCCGGAAATATTGGATTTTAGTGTTACTGACTTTGAAGGTAATGATTATACGGAAACGCTGTTAAAGGAGCCGGGCTATAACTTCCTGTTGTTTGTGAAAGATGCTTCCGGGGCTTCTTCAAAGAATATGGATAAGCTGCGCAGGCTGTTTGATAAATGTGAGAAGAATAATGTAGGCTTTTATCTGCTGTCGGCTAACTCCAAAGAAGAAACAGAACGGTTTATTGAGAAGAATAAACTCAATATTTACCATTTCATTATTGATGCAACGGTATGTAAAACAGCTATGAGATCTGATCCGGGATTAATGCTGATTAAAGGCGGTACCGTAATCGGCAAGTGGAGCTATAATGATTTTCCTTCGGATTTTAACTTTACCGGAGATCAGATGAAAGTGAAAAAGTAATGAGAATAATTGTGACCGGAATAAACTAAAATGAATGTGAACTGTTAGAATGGGGTATCATAAAATAATAAACGATGTCCGGTATTCTTTATTTAATCGCAGTCATTTTGGTTATCGGTTGGGCTTTGGGCTTTTTCGTATTTCATTTGGGTAGTATCATTCATGCATTGCTGGTTATTGCTGTCATTGTGGTGTTATTACGTTTGATCAGGGGTGGGAAAGCATGATGTTGTAATCATTCCGTAATGCTGTCAGAGCATCTATATAATGAGTAGGATCAGATAAAGGGATAAGTACATTGGTCTATCCCTTTATCTGATGTCCCCGGGTTGCTGATGATAACTGAATTACTGAACCTCAATGCTTCTGTTGACGGCAATGGCCGCTTCTTTCTTGGGTAAGGTCAGGTAAAGTACGCCATTGTCGAAACGGGCAGATATCTTCTCGGTATCTATTTTATTGTTCAAAGAAAAGCTTCTCTTAAAATGCTGGATATTAAATTCTTTCCTGATCCATTTTAAGTTTTCGTCCTCTTTGCTTTCCTGGTGCTCAAAAGAGATTGTAAGGTTTTTATCGTTGATGCTTACCTTCAGGTCTTCTTTGGCTATGCCGGTTGCATACACTTCCATGATATATGCTGTTTCTTCCTCTTTGATATTGACAGGTACCTGGTTTCCTTTCATCCATTCGTTGGGAAGAATATCATCACGGAGAAAACGCTGAGTGCTACCTAAAATGTCTTCTATCATTCCGTTGAATAACCTGGGACTGAACTGATTTTGCTTTACCATTTTATTAATTTTTAAAGTTGATTACTGAATAGTTTTTAAGATGGTAGAACAAAAGCTATACCTATTCTATTTACAAGACACAATGGCGCAATTAAATCATATTTCATGACAATGTGTCATTATTTTGTTTTTGCTTAGTAAATCAACGTACAAACAGGCAGATGGGGTAAGATCTGTTTATATAACAAAAAAAACATTTCATTTTACCATTTCTTTTTTTGAAATTTGCCTTACTTACGATGGGTTAGTAAGTAAAGCTCTACCGCTCCGGACGTTTCTTCACCGGGGCGGTTTTTTGTTGTGAAGGATGTCAGATGTATAATACTATCTATATGCACGGATGAAAGAAACTAAATGAGATCTTTGTATCGTTGTCTTTCATTGTCTCTTTGCGTGAAACAATTCAAGATCATAGCTAAATGACTGGGGTACCGCCTATCAGAACTTCGCAGCCAGCTTCACATTGATCAACCTGGATGTAAGCCTGTTGGGAACTGCATAAATACGCTCTGAAGTGAAGTCCTGTATCCATTGATAAGATAAAGTGTTTTGTATACCTAACAGGTTAAATACCTCAGCGCTTATCCAAAGCGACCTGAACGCGTTGAAGAAGCTGTAGGCCGGATGTTTCTTTTGGTTGCCGTCTATCAGTAAGGCAGAGAAGCCTATATCCACTCTCTTATATGCAGGAATACGAAGTTGGCCGTCGGGTACCATGCTTTTGCCGGGTGGGCTGAAAGGCAGGCCGGTAGCATATATCATATTGAGGTACATCTTGAAATTCTTATTCCGGGGAAGGTAATCGGAGAAGAACATACCGAAGCTGACGCGCTGGTCGGTAGGGCGGGGTATATAGTCGGTATATACACCGGTAGCTTCATTCAGAATTTTATTTTGTGTCTTTAAAAGGCCAAGGCTTACCCAGGACTCCGCATCTTTTACAAGGTCGCCAAACAACCTGACCTCACCGCCATAAGCGTATCCCATTCCATTGTTGTTTGCAAAATAGCGTATGCGGACGTTATCATATTCGTAGGGTACCAGATCCCAAAGATGCTTATAGTAAGCTTCTGCGGTGAGCTTAAACGGACGGTCGCCGAGCATGGTAAAGTTGTAATCAAGTCCCATAGCGGCATGATAGGACTTCTGTGCTTTAAGGTGCGTATTTAGTATACCTTCTCCATCTCTCATTTCCCTGTAGAACGGAGGTTGTGCATACAGTCCGGTAGATATACGGAATACTACATCTCTATCCCAGTCGGGTTTTATGGAATACTGAGCCCGTGGGCTGATGATGAGTTCTTCGTTCAGGAAAGTATAATTGGCCCGAACACCTATGTTCAGTGTCATCATCCTGCCGAGCAGGATATTATCCTGCAGAAATGCGGATACTCTTTCATAGTCTAATTCGTTATTAGCTCTTACGGCTCTGGCCATCAACAGGGCAGTTGTGTCATAAGGTTGTGAGAAGCCCGCAGAATCTCTTCTTTGCCATTCCAGCATCTTATCGTTTACGGATACGTATGAGCCGTCTATTCCCCATTGGATATAGTGCTTATTCAGATCGTGCGAACCGCGCAATGCAACGGTAGCTACATTCGCGGTAAGATAATTGCGTGCAAAGTCGTGTATGGCACCGGTGCCCAGGCTGTATTTTTCCTGGCCGAAATCTTTTTTACCCAGGTCGGCTTCAAGTGCATAGAAACCGTATTCACCTTCTATATCGTAGGTTTCAAATTCGTTTGTCTGGAAGCCGGAGACCAATAGTTTCAACCTGCTTTTTTCACCGGGCTTATAGCTTAGGGAAAGTCCACCGAATCTTGAATCAAACTGGTCGGCTTCATTTCCATTGAATACCGTGTGTAGCTTATATGCTTCGGTAGCATAACCGAAGGCGGCCACACTTTCTTCAGGACTGAAGTTAAAGCGGTTTCGTGCATAGTTAGCTATTACTTCTGCTTCCCAGCGGCTGCTCAGCTTAAAGTGGACCAGGCCTTGTATATCGGTAAATGAAGGGTTATATTGTCCTTTAGTGGGTTGGGACTGTAGCAGATATTGGTTGGATTTTTGCCTTACACCTAAGAGGTAAGTGATCTTTTTATTGCGTGTGATACCTTCTATATGCCCTTGTGCGCCCAGCAGGCTTAACATTACGGATCCGGCAAACTTGTCGGGTCTTTTATAGGTAACATCCAATACGGAGGACAGCTTGTCTCCGTATTTTGACTGGAAGCCGCCTACGGAAAAATTTACGCCGGCTGTAAGGTCAGAATTGACAAAGCTTAAGCCTTCCTGCTGGCCGCTTCGAACCAGAAAAGGCCGGTAGATTTCAAAGTCGTTTACGTATACCAGGTTTTCATCAAAGTTCCCTCCACGCACAGTATATTGTGATGTAAGCTCGTTGTTCGAACCTACTAAAATTTTCAACAGTCCTTCTATCCCTGATACGGGACTGGGATTTATGTTGACGTTCTCAATATTTACACTAACATTCCCGGCTTCTGTACGGTTGCTTTTATCCCTGATCTCTACAGTGCCTATGGTATGGGTAAGACGTGGGAGGATGAAGTCTTTGGTTATGGTGTCCCGGCTTCCCTTTTTTATGCTGAAGCCGTCATTTTCATAGCCTATCGAAGTGACTTTGATAAACACTTTCTCACTGGTATTGACTTGTATACGGTATTGCCCGTTTGTATCTGTAAGCACTCCGTTGTTCGATCCGGCTTCAAATACGGAAGCCTGAAACAGGGGAAGGCCATAATCATCGGTTATCGTACCTTTTACTATTGCTGTTTGTGCGTGGATGAGTGTGATGCTGCCTGTGCAACATAGGAGTATTGATAAATATGCTTTCCAATTCATAATATGATTGCCAAAGAAAACGAAAAAAAAGCACATTTATTGCAGAAATCAGAAGACAAGCTAGTTCTTATTTATGGGGAAAAGAAAGGAAGAGATCTCTTTAGGATTTTGTAGCAATATACGGTGTATCTTTTTTTTGTCTTTAATCAGCCTGTAGCGTTGCAGGTCTACGATCTCGGTAAGTTGCAAATAATTTCTTGTGATTTGCATGAAAGTAAGGTAGTGCAGCAAATACAGTGCTTCCTGGTGGTTGACAGCCGCAATGTTCCGGGTGTACTGTTTCCATATTCCTTTGCTATGCGAATACATATTTTTCAGACTTAAGGTTACAATAAGTAATATTAATATACGTTTTTCTTGTGCGTTTTAGGTGCTTTAAAATCTCTGCTCAAGTCATTGCAACAGTTACTTCTGGAGGCTGCGCAGCTTTCCATACATATCCAGGCTATGACTGTGGCGATCAGTAAAATCCATCTTGTATTTTTACGGTGCTTCATAAACGGCCGGTCGTTTGGGACATTTGCTCTTGTAAAAGTAACAAAAATAATGTTGTCTGTGCCATTTAAAATTTTGAGCGTGTTTTTGGATTTGTAATCAGGTTGTATGATGGGATGTATACCTGTTATTCATTATTTATTAAGTATAGATGTCTAAGGTTTTTAGAAATTTATGAGCCTTTTTATAAATATCTGAAAACTTATTGTTTGACGATTCTCCTCTTCACAAAATTTATCGATGTAGAAATAAATAGCATTTAATTTTAGACATTTGCGGTTTGTAAAGAAGACCTATAAGGTTTTCAAAACCTTATAGGTCTTGAGTTCGCTCCTGTAAAAAAATAACGTTGTCCGTATCATTTAAAATTCTGATCGCACCTTTAGACTGGGGCTTAGGCCATACAACCAGATGTATACCTCTTATCGATTATTTATTGAGGGAGGGGCATCAGGTAGTCGTGGCTACAGAAGGAGAGGGGCAGATCCTGTTGAAGGAAAATTTCCCGGATATACGTGTTTTGCCGCTTCGGGGTTATCGTATAAAATACAGCCGTAGTAAGAATACTTTCCTGTTGCGGTTGTTGTTGCAGGTGCCCGGTATCCTGGTTTCGGTATGGAGGGAACATAAGTGGCTGCGCGGGCAGCAAAGGGAAGAACGGTTTGATATAGTCATTTCGGATAACCGGTATGGTTTATATCACAAAGAAGTGGCTTCCGTGATATTAATACACCAGCTGATGATCAGGAGCGGGTGGGGCAGGCGGATTGATAATGTCCTGCGTATGTTGCATTATAGACAACTAAACCGTTTTAATCAGTGCTGGGTTGTGGATAATGAAGGCGCAGAAAATCTATCAGGGGTATTAGGACATCCCAAACAGCTGCCGGAGAGGGCGGTTTACTTAGGGTTATTATCGCAGTTCTCCTTGTACATGGAGCGCAGTGTTGCCGGGCATGGAGGGCGTGGGATTACTCGCTCGGGGCCGGATGGCACACCTGTAGTATTGATCCTGTTATCGGGACCGGAACCTATGCGTAGCCGGCTGGAGGAGATATTACTGCTGCAGGTAAGTATGCTGCAGGGCTATCGTTTTATTTTGGTCGCCGGTAAACCATCGCCTGGTAAAATACAGTCTCCTAATACGCTGCCTCACCTGGAATATCATTCCCATCTCGGTGCTTCGGCGCTATGGCCTTTACTCTCAGCTGCGGATTTGGTTGTATGCAGGAGCGGGTATTCCACGTTAATGGATCTTGCCATTATGGGAAAAAAGGCGTTACTTATTCCTACACCCGGGCAAACGGAACAAGAGTATCTTGCCGGCTATTTAACAGGAAAAGGATATTTTCATACCCGCAGCCAGAAGTTAGTTTGTTTGGACAAAGATATTCCGGTGGCTATGAAGAGCCGGCCGTTTGCCTTTATGCATAAGCAAGTTGTGGATAGGTTGGATGAGGTTTTTGGGGAGTTTAAGTCAAAAGTCAAAATTAAAAAATCAAAGGGGAGGTAAACTTCCATTATCACCACGCTGTTAGCAATCCGGGAGATATTTCGACTACGTAAAAGGCACTTCACTCCGTTACGTGTCTTTTACTTCGCTCAATATGACGGTTTTTTATTTTGATGATGGTTGTTTTTTTGCTATGGAAAGTAGTCGAATTAACTATTAACTTCTCCCAGTACCGTCATGTCGACCGCAGCGATAGCGGAGTGGAGACATCTCCCAGGCTTTGAAACCGGGATTTATTTTTGACACTGTTACTTAGGTGAGTATATCGGGCAATAGCAGGTGTTGAAAAAGATGATGATCAGTAGCAGAGGTAGAGGAGGACGGGGAAGTGATCGCTGAAGCCGTCTATCCATCTGGTGCCGTTAAAAGACCGGTGTGGAAAGTCTTTATTCTTACCAAAAGAGTTACACAGAAAGCGCCTGTTGAATATTTCAACAGAATCATAATGCAGCTTACCTTTTGCCGGGGTCAGCAGGGCTTTGGAAATAATGATCTGGTCAAAGAGCATCCATTTGCTTTTATAGACGGAGGTGCCGTATCCCTTCCGGTACAGGTCGTTCCAGGGGTTGTAAAGTATATGTTTGTTCGTGTCGCTTTTGTCGGGAATGGCCTTTAGCGATTGTGTTATGCTTTTATTCAGAGGATTATCATTCAGGTCGCCCATGACTATTATCCTGGCGTTAGGATTGCTGCCCAGTACACTGTCTATTATTTTCCTGTTGATTTCTGCAACGGCCTTCCTTTTCTTTTGTGTATTGTTTTCTCCATCGCGGCGCGAAGGCCAGTGGTTCACTAACAGGTGGAGGGTGTCATGACCTGTTCTTCCGGTAGCATATAGGATATCTCTTGTTTTGGTATTCCTGTTGTTTGTCGTGTTAGGTACCGGTATAGCCTTAGCGCGGATCAGGGTGAATTGTTTGGGATGGTAGAGCAAGGCTACGTCTATACCCCGCGGATCAGGGCTGTCGAAATGTACTATGGCGAGTTTTCTTTGCTTCAGGTTTTTGGTGTTTACGAGATCTTCAAGGACTTTCCTGTTTTCCACTTCGGCAAGACCTATGATTGCAGGCCCGTCCGTATTATATTCTGTGGCCAGCCGGGACAATACGACGGATATATTTTCAATTTTTTTCCTGTATATAGCATCCGTATACCTGTATGATCCGCCGGGAGTAAAGGCGTCGTCGAAAGTTGCAGGATCGTCGGCCGGGTCGAAAAGATTTTCTATATTATAGAAGGCTATGGCAGTTTTCCCCGTTTCCTGTTTTTGTGCCGCACAGGACAGGTTTGTTACTATGATCAATGTGAGGATACAGAATAATTTCAGGTACATTCAATACAATTTTGAATGCAAAGCAACATAAAAAGTCGGAGTTATCCGGTTATGAGATAAGAACGGGATGTTAAGCCGGGAGCTGAGCCGGTTATGTGGTCGCTGCTTTACAGGGCGAAAGCCGGAAAGAGGAAAAATTAATTAGAACCGCTCTTTTGATTATTATTGTAATCTTATTGGAAATGGGATCAACTATCGTTTGATAGGAAGTGTTGTAATATATTTCAGGAAAGATGGTTCCGAGAAAATGATCTTAGCGGCCATGTCAAAATAACAAACTCAACAACATTTGCAAAAACTTAGAGCCTTTGTGGCAAAAAATGGGTAGTTCATTTTGTCGGTATTACTATTAATTAAACAGAACTTTACATGAGCCTGAATACAGAACAGAAGCAAAAGCAGTTACGGCGGCATAAACAACTGGCTACCGGTTTATTTTTATTAATGGCATTAATTTATATTGCTACAACCTGGATAAGCAAATCGTATCCCTTAGTGTGGATCGGGTATATACGTGCTTTCTCAGAGGCAGCTATGGTAGGTGCGCTTGCGGACTGGTTTGCTGTCACCGCTTTATTTCATCATCCTTTGGGCATACCTGTTCCGCATACTAACCTGATAGAAAGGAGTAAGCAGAATATAGGTGATAACCTGGGCAGCTTTATTGTCAGTAATTTTCTTACTCCAGGCAATATCCGGCCGTATATAGAGCGTTTGGATGTAAGCTCTTTTTTGACGGGCTGGCTGGAAAAGGAGAAAAATAAAGAGCTGTTTATTTCGTTCGCGACGGGTTTGGTTCGTGATATACTGAGGCGGTTAGATGATGATACTGTAGCCGGACTGATGGTCGCGAAAGGGAAAGAATTGCTGAATGATGCGCCGCTGAACCGTATGCTTTCCCAGTTGATACAGTATTTTTTAGATCAGAAAAAAGAACAGGAGCTGATCACGATGCTGGCTTCAAAGATCAAAATGTATATTGAGGAGCATAACGATATCGTAAAGAAAAAAGTCAGCGAGGAAAGCTATTTCTTTATACCGAAGTTTGTAGATAAGAAAATTGCCGATAAAATAGTAAATGCCCTGGTGCGCTTTTTTACAGAGATCGAACAGGATACGGAACACCGGTTGAGAGAAGATATTGCACAATACATACGGCAATGGTCTGAAGACCTGCTGACCTCGCCGAAATGGGAGTCTAAGATAGCACAAATGAAAGAAGAGCTGCTGTCCGCACCTGCCTGGAAGCAGTATGCGTTTGATTTATGGCGTATGGTGAAGATGAATCTTCTGAAAGAGTCAGGTAATAAAGACTCTGCTTTTTTATTGTATTGTACCAGGCAGCTTGATGAGGGAATGAATCGTATACGGGAGGATAAGAAGCTAAGTCATAATATCAATGCCTGGGTACGGTTTACGCTCTATAAGTATGTATTACGTAACCGGCATAATGTGGCTCAGCTGATCAGCGGTACCATCGGCAACTGGGAAGGAAAAGAGCTGAGTGAGAAGCTGGAGCTGGAAGTGGGGAAGGATCTGCAGTTTATCCGTATTAACGGAACATTGGTGGGGGGATTAGTGGGATTGTTGATTTATACGGTTACGCGTTTGTTAAGTTGATGTGTGCAAAAATCTCGTAGTACTGAGGACCTACGAGGCTTGAGGGATGACAATTTGTGGTAACCCGTTGATAGCATAGAAAGGTAGGTTGGTTAACCATTTTTCCTTTCTGTTTACTTTATGGATAAGACCGCAATCTATCAGCCAGGTTTTACCTACCTGCCGGCCCCCCTTATTATTAACGGTTTACTGCTCTTTTCATATTTAAAGCTGTGTTTTTTTAGTGCATTTCTCAATGAGATATGCTCTTTATCGGTAGGTATGAAAAGAAATACCCGGAACTTCCATGAAGTCCCGGGTATTTATCATTATTCCCTTTATGCTATAATTATTTCGCTTTCACCAGCTTTTCTACTTTAAGCAGGTTATCATTACGGTCTGTGATTTTTATCAGGTATATGCCTTCGCTGAGGTCCCTGATATTTAAAGAGGATGCTTGCCGGCTTTGCTTCAGCACCCTGCCATCCATACCGGTTACAGAAATATGGACACTTACAGGCGATTTAATATGCAGTACGTCTTCTGCCGGGTTAGGATATATGGAGATCTGCTCTGCCACCTTATCCGGGCCGCCGGCTATTGAAGTAGCATTGGTTACTTCGTACACTTCCGAAGTATCGGTACAGCCGTTTTCATCTGTAATCACCACCTTATAGAAGCCATTTACGGATACGGTAAAGTTACGGTCGGTTGCACCTTCAATCGGCTGCTCATTAAGTAACCATTGATAGGTATTGTAAGATCTTGAGGTGCCCAGCACCAGCTTGTCTACCGTAACTACGGGCTTCTCGGGTACGTTAAAAGTAAGCTGCAACATAATTGTGCTGTCGCAACCTTCCATATTCCTGATAACAATGGGGTATTCGCCGCTTTCGGTAAAGGTTTGCCGTCGAAAGATGATTTCTTTATCACATGTGGCGATCGGTAATACAGAGGAATTGGTATCAGTGCACATATATTTCACTACAAAGCCGTCCGCGCCATCTGCCGTATATAAGGGGTTCCCAGGGCCGTCCGGGTCAAAGTTCGCATTGGCGCTGCGGAATTGACCGGACAGGTATATGGTGCCGGAGGCCATAACCTTAATATCGTTAAGCTGTTCTATCCCGTCACCGCCAATTTGTTTTACCCATACAAAGGATCCGTCATTCCTGAGTTTTACTATATAGCCATCTGAAGACGAGCCTGTTCCTCTTGCTACCAATTTAGAATTGACGGTATCTGCTGTGAAATAAGCCGTTCTGCTAAAAAAACCAATGAGATAAACATTACCGGCTTCATCTACTGTTACTTCTTCTCCATAGTCATTTTCAGCGCCACCGCCTGAGTATATCCAGTTTACTTTACCGTCCTGACTGAGTCTAGCTGTGAAAAAATCACCTTTCCCTGCAACAAAGCTTGCGACATTAGGTAATCCATCCGGCTTTAAAGTATCGCTGAAGCTGCCGCCAATATATACCTGTTTTAAAGTGTCTATAGCAATAGAATAAGCATTCTGCGCTCCCGGACCACCCAAACGTGTGCCCCATAAGAAGTTACCGGAGGAATCTAATTTGGCAATGAACATATCCTGTGTGCCAACAGCAGTAAGGCTGATAGTATTTTGGGCAGGGAGAAGGCTTACGGCACTTTTAAAGTAACCGCAAATATAGGCGGCGCCTTCATCGTCAACTGCAACAGAATAGGCAATGCTTTCACCACCATTGACCTGACTCACCCATAATAATTGCCCGTCAGGCGTGTATTTAGCAATAAAACCATTAGTTGCAGAAGAAATAAGCTGTTTACTGGTACCGCCCGGGTTAAAATCGACAGTACCGGTAAATGACCCAGCCAGGTACACATTACCCCAATTATCGGTTGTTACGGACCAGCCGGCATCAGCTTTTGTATCACCCATACCTTTAGCCCATATAAACTTACCGGCCGTGTCGTATTTTACCAGGAAAATATCATTTCCTCCCTTTATCTGGTATTGTGTGCCCGCATTGCCAGGATCAAATTCCAGTGATTCCCCTACAATTCCGGTAGCATATACATAACCGTGTTTATCTACGGTAATACCGTTACTGTTTTCTGTTTTTGAGCTTCCGAAACCCTTAGCCCATAAAGTATTTCCGGTTGCATCTGTTTTAAATATAAAAGCATCTATTCCTCCTTTCCCGGGGATTTTTATCGTATCCTTGTCTGCCTTAGGAAATATCATTGGAGAAGTATTGGAGTGCCCTGCAACATATACATTTCCCAGGGCATCAATGTCTACCGACTGGCAATAATCGCTGGATTTGCCGGTAACCTGCTTCACCCACTCCACAGCAAGGTTTTGGGCCTGAACCGGCAGAGCAACGGAGCATAGGCCCAGACCTGCGCCTATCGTTAAAATTTTAAATGTGTTCATTTTGAAACAGTTTAATTTTTCTAATCTAAAACCAGGGAGCAATATAGGCTTAAATATTTGCTGGTAACCCAATGTACCTATAGTTATTAACTATAACTCTTGCTTTACCTGTCGTTCGTAAAACTGTTTATATAATCATAAAAGATACCTTTTTGTTCATTTCAGGTAGTATTTCAGAGAAAGCCACCTATTATTCTTTTCTGCCACCTAAATGCTCTGCTAAGAATACTTCCATAGCACGGTAAAATTCAAACCTGTTTTCTTCGTTATGGAATCCGTGCCCCTCATTTTCTTTGACCATATACCGCACTTCCATTCCCCTTTTCCTGAGCGCCGCCACGATCTGGTCGCTTTCATTTTTATTGACCCTGGGATCTTGCGCCCCCTGTGCGATAAATAATGGGCAGATTATTTTATCTACATTAAATACCGGGCTGTTGGCGCGCATCATCACGCTGACCTGCTCATTACCGGGATCGCATATCATATCTTACATCATTTTCTTAAAAGGCGCCCAGTAAGGCGGTATGCTGTTCATAAAAGTAAACAGGTTAGATACGCCCACGTAGTCTATAGCGCAGGTATACAGCTCCGGCGTTTTAGTAATACCGCTTAAGGTAGCATAGCCCCCATACGAGCCTCCGTATATGGCTATGCGCGCGGGATCTGCTATACCTTGCTGTATCAGCCATTGTACACCATCTGTAATATCGTCCTGCATGGCCTGTCCCCATTGCTTAAATGCCAGTTCCATAAAGTGGCGACCATAGCCTGTAGAGCCACGGAAGTTCATTTGTAATACGGCATATCCCCTGTTGGCCAGGAACTGCACTTCGGGGTTAAAGCCCCAGTAATCTCTTGCCCAGGGACCTCCGTGTGGGTTGATGACTACCGGCAGGTTTTTAGGTTCCACTCCGGCCGGAAGGGTGAGGTAGCCGTGTATCGTTATACCGTCGCGGCTGGTGTACGAAACGGGCTTCATTGTGGCCATTTCTTCTCTTTTGAGCCAGGGGCTGATATCGGCTATTTTTTCCAGCTTATTGGTCGCTTCATCGTAGAAGTAGTAAGAACCGCTGGTTTTATCATCATAGGTGATCACCAGGAATTTATCTTCATTTTTATTAGCGGAAACGATGTCGAATTCCAGGTCGTTATTGATCAGCTTTCTCAGTTTTTCTCTTCTTTGTTCCGACTGTTTGTCCAGGAATTTATATTCTGTTTTGTCTTTGACCAGAATGATGGCTGTAGGAATTTTTCTTTTACGGGAATAACTGATGCCGCTTATATCAACCTTATTGTCTTCGTAAAGTGTTTCTATTTCTTTTTTCTGTACCAGGTCAAAACGTACGGCGGCTGATTTATCGCGGCCTATATTGCTGGCAGCATAAATGACCTGTGGATTTGCCGGGTCAAAAAACTGTGGGGAAATTCCTTCTCTGAAGTCAGTGGTGATCACCTCTTCGAACTGCCGGCTTTCGTCAGGACGATACAGAAGAGTTGTTTGTACGCCATCGGAGGTAATGGCTAATAACAACTTGCCGTTTTGATCGGTTTGCCAGCTGGTGATGTTGCCCGGGTTTTCGTACAAAAGCTCGAGCGCTCCTGTTGTTATATTTAAACGGTAGGGATCGTGCACCTGGGGATTACGTTTGTTCATCCCGATGATAAGGTAATCGTCCTGTTCCGGCAGGTCGTCAATTATATTAACTTTTACACCCTTAAAAGGAGTAAGCTCTTTATCTTCCGTGCCGTCATGATTTACCGCATAAAGGTGATAGTTTTCATCTCCTGCATTGTCTTTCAGGTAAACGATCCGGCCGTTGTTGGCCCAGAAATAGCCTGCTATATCGCGGTCTTCTAATGCCGTAATACGTTTTGCCGGAGATTGAGCTGCCGATAATTTTTTTACGAAAATATTCATACGGCTTTTATATGGCGCCAGGTAAGCAATATAATCTCCGCCGGGAGACAATTGGTAGCTGGACTGTTCGGGATTTCTGAAAAAATCTTTCGTGGGTATAAGCCGGTGGCTGGTTGCCGGTGGATTCATTTTAGATGTAGATTGAGGTTGTGCGAACGTTTGTGCTGCGGGTAAGCTGCTCATCAAAAAGAGGGCAGGGGCGATTAGTTTGAAAAATGAAGTCATATCGGAATAAGAATGGTATTGTTATAAGTGATTTAGGTATTAAATGGTTATTCCCAGAAGTATAAATATGCCAGGAAGAGTATTAAGTAAAAGCCTGAAAAACTGGGAAAAATTTATGGTCAGTGTAATAATATACGCCTGGCCTGGTAATGGTCTGTTGCCGGGCTACCTTTCGGACCTTATGTTTCATAGGTAGCCCGCGCTGTTTATACGATGGTCGTATTACTCAATGATGAACTGCTGTGCTATGTGCTTTCCGATCTGGAAATGATAATGGCCTTTGCTGAGCTTGCCTACGGGGATAAAAATTATTTTATTGGTTTTTATTATGCCTTTCAGAACCACTTTCCCGTCGCTGTCCTGTATAATATAGGTATCCCCGGCAGAGGCGTATTCCGAAACAATTTCCAGCTCGCGGGCTGATTGTTCAACGATAAGGGCTCCTCCGGTGAAGGCAAGGTTTTCGTTGACTTCTATACCGTATATGCCTTTTGCCGTAGCACTATCAGAATACAAGACTGTTACAAGGCCTGACAATAAAATAGTGTTTAATAATAGCTTTTTCACTTAATACTATTTCTGGTTAGCAATTAAAATGTCTTTGTAAATAATTGTGCTCAATAGGCTGTGCGGAATTGATTTTTTGACAAATGCATGACAAAGATACAATTTAGATGATAATTTTGCTTATGCATTTCGACATAATATCCAAAAAATACGACTAATTATCTTCGGGTGTTTTTGTCTAAGGAATTAAGGCTTTTGTCGAATATCCTTATTTCAGGTCGAAATATACCGGGTTTCAGAGCTTATAGTATTAGCTTTGGTGTGTAAAAAGTTATTGTACTTCTTGGGAAACAGATTGAAAAAGGACGCTCAGAACAGTTTAAAGAAGGAGATCAGGCATCAATGGCATCTGGTGTTTGGGAGAAGGCGGTATTGGTTTCATATTGCTATCTGGATCATCGTGGCTGGGCTGACAGTTATACAGACAAGTGATCTTGCGTTGGGGTACCGGATCGGTACTTCGACTGTTTTTACCGGGAGGGATACCAGTACTATGGTAGAGATCAGGATGCATGAAAAGGAATTGAAGGGTAAGGAAGGAGGTGATTATTCCAAACGGATGAGGTCGGTGGATCAGTTGTTTAGTGGCAGAAACAGGTTTTTCCCAATACTTATCGGTGCGTTGATTGGCGGAGTTATGGTGTATTTTTTCCTTTTACTGGTCATACCTTTTGCCCGTTTGCGGCAGCAAAAGAGAATACTGATTTTAGGTGTGCTGGTTAACCTCGTGCTTTTTTTGGTTACTTTGTTTGTAACAGGCGTAATTGCGGGTTATCTGGCGGGACGCGGGGTGACGGGAAAGGATATTATAGTAGCTAATATTGTAGTATATGTCACTCTTGCTGCGGCATATTCCTTACTGGTCACGGGCTACTTTTTTTCGATCTATTATTTTATAGATTTGTATGATGAGCAGAGGTATGTTAATCGCTTTGCCAAAGTATTTACGGAGAAGCTGCACGCAGAAACAGCTTTCCTGAAAACACAGATCAATCCTCATTTTCTGTTTAATACGCTTAATAATATATATGGTCTCAGCCTTGACCGGCCCGGGGAAGCTGCAATGATTACAGGGCAGCTGAAGGAGCTGATACAGTATATGCTGGATGACTGCCGGCGGGATGATGTGCCGCGTTCCGGGGAGCTGAATTTTATCAGGAATTATATTGACCTGGAAAAGTTGCGTAATGTAAGGGATCATACCGTTATCGACTTTCGTGTAACGGGTCATTTAACTGACGGGTTGAACATAGCGCCTTTACTGTTGATCAATTTTATTGAAAACGCTTTCAAGCATGGTGTGAAATCAGGCATAGAGAAGTCTTTTGTTATCATTTCCATATCTGTGGCCGGACGGAATATAACGATGGAAATAGTAAACAGTAAGCCCGTGCCTGCGCATGACCCGGAAATGTCGGTGAAGCAGGAGGGTGGGATAGGAATTAAAAATGTGACCAGGAGGCTGGAGATCTTGTATCCCAGACGTTACAGGTTAAAAATAAAGGAAACGGACAAGGAGTATAGTGTTTATTTAAATGTAGAGCTTTAGGTCATGTTGCATGATTATATAAACCGGTATTTATTGCAGAAGAACAGGGGTGTTTATTTCAAAAAAGGGAAGTGGGTATTTCATATTCTTTCTGTTTTAAGTTTTTGGGTTGTTATTGTAATAAGGCTTTCAAAACTGGATACGGCAGGAGGAATTTCGCTTCAGCGTGTGGCTGCCGGTATTATTATACTGGCTCCCTTTATTGCTTTCTTTTATTTTTATTGTCTGTACCTGATACCCCGGTGTTTTAAGCGTAATGAGTATGCCCGGTTCTGGATCATCCTGGTTGCCTTATTATTGATCCTGCCCTGGATAAATATAGGTTTACGATTACTGTCTGAGCCTTATATTAGTCTGTTGCAGGTCTATCGGCAGCAGGCCTCTTTTGGCCGGTATGTGTTACAGGAGTATGGCGATATCCTTTATTATTTTACGGGGTTTACTTCGATGTTGTTTTTGATGGAATTGCTGGAAAGTATACGTACATCTAAAGAAATACATAGTAATGCCCGCCAGCTGGCCGCTACGGAGCTGCATATGGCGCGGACGAACATGAACTCTGAGGTAATGTATCGTTCTTTGGATGGTATTATCTCATTGCTCCGCCGGAACAGTAAAGATGCCCCGGACGCGATCATACATTTTTCTGATGTATTGCGATATCGCTTATATGAAAGTGGTAACAGCAAAGCGCCTTTAGAGAAAGAGCTGGAACAGCTGCACAATTTATTCCTATTGCATAACCGTATAGACAGCGGATATCCGCAGGCGACATTGGAGATTGAGGGAAATGCCGGAGATAAATATATTATTCCGCTTACGCTCATTCATATAGCCGAGCCACTGTTCACTACTTACAAGGAGCATACGGAATGGAGTATGATATACTATATCCTGATAGAAGAGGAACAACTGGAGATTGCTGTTGAACTGACTTCAGGTGAGGACAGGATGGCGGAAAAACTGGAGGCGATCCGGATACAATTGAACATGTTATGGCGTACAGAGCTTATCTTTACCGTGGAAAAAGATCTCTATAATTATAGTGTACGTATATGCATACCGATTCTTACAAGATCAGTTGCCTGATAGTGGACGATGAGCCATTGGCGCAGGACGTGATCGCCAGCCATATAAAACAGGTCGATGCTTTAG
This sequence comes from Taibaiella helva, assembly GCA_040392805.1. GTDB lineage: Bacteria > Bacteroidota > Bacteroidia > Chitinophagales > Chitinophagaceae > Taibaiella > Taibaiella helvus_B. Next base: position 2,594 of record JBEBVI010000021.1, on the reverse strand, counting down.
AGCTTGTAGACCGTTGCAGTAATGCCATGGAAGCTTTTGAGGCTTTGCACAAGAATAACATTGACCTTATTTTCCTGGATATTAATATGCCGGTGGTCAGTGGCCTGAATTTTTTAAAATCGCTTAAAGATCCGCCGGCCGTGATTCTGACAACTGCATATACGGAATATGCCCTGGAAGGTTATGAGCTTGATGTAATTGATTATTTGTTGAAACCGGTATCTTTCAACCGTTTTTTAAAGTCGGTAAAGAAAGTTATACAACATTTGAGTAATAAAGGCCACTCTGTTGTTCTACCGGCGCAGGAAGAATTCAATATCGCCCCATCGACATCTTCTGCCGAAAAAAATTATTTCTTTGTAAAGGCGGACGGGAAACTGGTAAAGATCAATTATGCCGATATCCGGTATATAGAGGGAATGAAGGATTACCTGAAGATCCATACTTTACAGCAAATGATAGTAACACATCATACCATGAAGGCTATGGAAGAGCAATTACCTAAGGATAAATTCATGCGTGTGCATAAGTCTTTCATTGTTGCTTTAAATGCAATTAAGGCCATTGATGGTTCTATAATTCACCTGGATATGAACAAAGTGGAGATCCCTTTGGGCAACAGCTTTAAAGAAAATGTGCTGAAGGCTATAGCCGGGAGCTGAGGAATGCTGATGACGCCGATTGGGCAGATGGGCACGGATTATATTCATGTGTTTGTTATAAATGGGATGTTATGAATTATGATGGCTATAAGCATACTGATGTTACCGGGAAAATAATCAAAGCTTTTTATAAAGTTTATAATACGCTAGGCTTTGGTTTTCTTGAGAAAGTTTATGAGAACGCTATATTTATCGGGCTGAGCCATTCGGGGTTATTTGTGAAAAGACAACAAAGAATAAAGGTATTTTATGAAATGGAGGAAGTGGGTGACTATATTGCAGATTTGATGGTTGATGATAAAGTGATTGTTGAGTTAAAGGCATCTGAAGCGCTTTGTAAAGAACATGAATTTCAGTTAATCAATTATCTGAAAGCAACAGAAATGGAAGTCGGCTTACTACTGAATTGTGGAAAGAAACCGGAGTTCCGACGAAAAATATTTTCAAATAACAGATAATATGCAGATAACGTAGATCGCTATTAATCGGCGGAAATCAGCTCAACCCGCGTCATCTGCGTGCTACAAATATAATTTTAATGCATCAAAACAAAAGAACAGCACCTATCGAAAAAATCGTATTCCCTATTCAGAAATTTATGGGGCAGCAAAAGGCGGGAGGTATTGTGTTAGGCATCAGTGTGCTGATCGCATTGATCTTAGCAAATTCTCCCTGGTCTGAAGCTTACCATAAAGTATTGGAGCATACTCTGGGTTTTCAAATTGACGGCAGCACATATTTTGAATATAACCTGCATCACTGGATCAATGACGGGTTAATGGCTGTTTTCTTTTTTGTAGTAGGCCTTGAGCTGAAAAGGGAAATTGTAGGGGGAGAGCTGTCGAACCCGGGAAAAGCATTATTACCCATTGCTGCGGCATTTGGTGGTATGCTGGTGCCGGCAATCATATACCTGTCGCTCAATTCCTCCGGCGAAGTGCATAGCGGTTGGGGCATTCCTATGGCAACGGATATAGCCTTTGCATTGGGGGTATTGTATCTTCTGGGTGATAAGATACCTTTTTCGCTAAAGATATTTCTTACGGCATTAGCTATTGTAGACGATTTGGGTGCCGTATTGGTTATTGCGTTTTTCTATACTTCCGATATCTCCTTTATTCATCTTATTACAGGGCTGGCCGTATTGTTGATTATGTATATAGGCAACAAGATGGGCATCCGGAGTATTTTGTTTTATGCCATATTAGGTATAGGTGGGGTGTGGAGCAGCTTTTTACTTTCTGGTGTGCATGCCACTATCGCCGCAGTGCTGGCCGCGTTCACAATACCTGCAGATGTCAGGCTTAAAGAAAGTATGTACATAGCCCGTATCAGTGAATATCTCAGGAAATTCAAAAATATAGACCCAGACGATAATAAGCCGACGCTGACGGACGGGCAATTGCACTTGCTGGATGAGATTAAAAATGATACCCGGAAGGCTATTCCACCTTTACAGCAACTGGAGCATGCGTTGAACCCGTTGGTTACCTTTCTGATCGTGCCGGTTTTTGCATTGGCCAATGCCGGTGTATCGCTGAAACTGGATGTGGATCAGTTATTCAGTACGAACGTGGCTCTGGGTGTAGCCTTGGGCTTGTTCGTAGGGAAGGTGGCCGGTGTTACCGGGTTTACCTTATTGCTGGTCAAATTGAAAGTCGCTCCTTTCCCCGAAGGAATGAATACCCGTAACCTTTTGGGAGTAAGTTTACTGGCGGCAATCGGCTTTACGATGTCGCTTTTTATAACCTCGCTTGCCTTTGATCACCCGGAGCATATTGTACAGGCTAAGATCGGGATATTTGTTGCTTCGATCGCAGGGGGCATTTCAGGATATTGGATATTAAGCAGGGAGACTAAAAAATAACAACTTATAAGTACGGGGAAAACGCAACTTTTACCATAGCTTGTTTGTTGAAGAAACAATAAAAT